>NZ_WRPM01000005.1 GCF_009758175.1 Nesterenkonia alkaliphila | reverse complement strand
ACATCCAAGACGAATACGGTCACGGCCCTCGGGAGGGTTACACCACTCTATGGGGCACTACTGCTGTGGAGGGTGGGTTGATAGAGGAAATGCCCCTCTGACCTGGGAAAATAGGGATGTTCTAAGTCTCTGTTTCCCGTTCAGAAAGGGGCACCTCTCAGGTGCTATTCAACCACGCCCGTTCCACGGTGTCCTATAGGTTCGATGAGCCGAATCTCGTGTCGGTTGCCGGTCTGGTCCCGATCATGGCTCTGGCCCAGAATGCTGGGCTAGCTGATCTGGCTCAGCAGAAGATCACGGTGGCCACGACCGGGGCTGATAAAGGTGCCAACGCCGGGGCGAAGATCAGCAGCCTGGTAGCAAGCATGGTGGCCGGGGCTGATTCGATTGATGACATGGACCTGCTGCGCCACGGCGGGATGCCCAGTCTGTTTGATCGGGTGTATGCGCCCTCCACTTTGGGTTCGCATCTGAGGGCCTACACCCACGGGCATGTCAAACAACTCGGCGCGGTCTCATCTGGGTTCCTCACCGCCCTGGGGTCAAAAGCCCAGCTGCTGCCAGTACCCACCGCTGGGGATGGGGCGTCGATGGTGTTTGTGGATATCGATGACACCGTCATCGAAGTCTTCTCCGCGAAGAAGCAAGGTGCTGGATACGGATACAACAAGACCCGGGGGCTGAATGCTCTGCTGGTCACCGCCACCACCGCCGAATCTGCTCCTGTGATCATTGGCCAACAGCTCCGGAAGAGGGCTGCGCATTCAGCACGCGGGGCGCAGAAGGTACTCGCTGATGCCCTCGGCGCGTTGAAGCGGATCCCTGGCCAGGATGCCCCGGTGGTGGTCCGTGCTGACTCGGCCTATTACGGGTCCAAGATCGCCGCAGCCGCACGCCGGGCCGGGGCCGAGCTCTCGGTGACCGTGCGGTTGGATAAGCGGATCAAGAAAGCCATCGCCGCCATCGACGATGAAGCCTGGCAGCGCATCGAGTACAAGAATGCGATCTTCGATGAGACCACCGGCACCTGGATCAGCAAGGCCGAGGTCGCCGAGGTTGCCTTCACCGCGTTCTCCTCCAAGCCCGCCGATGAGCAGGTCACCGGCCGACTCATCCTGCGTCGAGTCCCGGAGAAGAACGCCGCGAAGCTGGCCGCCGGCCAGGACACGATCTTCGACACCTACCGCCATCATGGATTTTTCACCACTATCGATGCCACCGTTCTGGATACCGCCGCGGCAGATCGGATGCACCGTGGCCACGCGGTCATCGAGCAGGTCAACGCTGAACTCAAAGCAGGACCCCTGGCTCATATGCCCTCAGGGCGGTTCCAAGCCAACGCCGCCTGGCTCATTGCCGCGGTGATCACCCACAACCTACTGCGCACAGTAGCCACCGTTATCGGTGGGGCCATGGCCCGTGCCCGGGCACTGACACTGCGGAACAGGATCATCAGCATCCCCGCCCGAATCGCGCACCATGCTCGGAAGCTCATATTGCACCTGCCCACCAGCTGGAAATGGACTGATGACTTCGCCACGCTCTGGGTGGCAGCACTGGGGCCACCACCAGCCGTGGCGAGCACCTGACCACCCAGCCCTGCAGGGCACCCACACCGGGACCAAGGAGAGACCCGGGGACAGCAGAGTGGAACAGACCGGAGCATGGCCGGGACACCACCCCCTGCCCATCCTCAGCATGGCAGCGATTCACAACTGCCGCCGCCACTCAGAAACCGGGTCGGTGGATCGAGGTTTAGAAGCGTCAGGACTTCGCGCTCTCGCGTCTCCAGGGGGGGCGAACAGCGCCCGGGCCTGCGTGCACGGTACTCCCACCTCGATAGGGAGCCAAGACGGCCTCAATTCGTGTTGTGAGATCCTCTCCACGCTGACTATCGGACACACGACACATCCCACCAGCTCAACTAGCGTGATCACAGTCCCGCTCACAAGACAATCACCGCATGGTCGGTGGTGTAGGCCTGCGTCCGCTTGGCAACCAGATCCAGCCCTCTTGCCGCGCCACCTCTCGATTTTCATCCGATGGCGGTTCGCAGCTGCCGAGGAACGCCTCGCGAGTGACAAGTGCGGCGATAACTGCATCAAGCGCGTCATCGTCGCGCGCGCATAATTCCCGATATCCGTTCCAGTCCAACCAAGGAGTCATCTTCACAAGTTCGGCCACCAAAGCAGACCGGCCAGCGGCGTTCTTCGCACCTTTGTAGCCCCGGTGAGTCAAGGACCAGCAGCGCAATGCGGCCGCCGGATACACCTCGAAAACCATCCCAGAACCGTCACGCGTGACATCGAATCCGCGATCTCGCAAACGAGCTTCAAGCCCGGCCCACCGGAGAGCCGGGTAGGCGATTCTGTCTGTAGAGATACTCAACGGAGTAATTCCCGTGCGACGGTGCACCTCACGGTCTGTTGTTCGCATCGCGAGGTTCCGACGCCAGCCGGATTCAGTGGATGCAGGCGCTGATAAAGTTCCGGCGGCATGCGCGCTGACCAAGTCGACAAATGGCGCCGGCCATCCGAGCGGCACATCCACTCCCGTCCTGTCCGCCGCCTCGATAGCTGCCACGAGGTCATCATCGCTCCCCCCGACATCGACCTGCTCCAACGAAAGCGCACCATCTTCACGCACGACGGCGACGCCCGTACGCCGGGCTTCGGCTGCGAGATCAATACCGACAAAGAGCATCACGGGAGTCTACCCAGAGAACAGGTCCGCATTACTACCAGCACGCGGACAAGAACCTCCGAGGTGGAACGGGTCTCCGGAGTGCGCCTAGACGTTAAACCGAGACTCGACCGCGTTCTGAAGCCGAATAACCCTTGACCGCATAAGCGCACTCACTCAGGCAACAGGGGCCCCCTGGAGGAACACCAGGACAGAGCCCTCCGGTCGAATCCGCCACAATGAAGATCGACGGCTCCGGCGTTCGCCGAACTCGAGAAAATATGTCAGCAGAACAAGTCCGGGTGCCACGACATCACCTCGTTGCTCACTGAGGACCGGAGCATGTTCACTCGCATCCTCCGCGGATATGACGCTCAGAATCTGATCACGGGACCAATGTGTCCCTGACTGCCCAATCTCATGAAAATCAGGAGCCAGCAACTCCTCCATGGGACCAGCCTCAGACCGCACTCGCGGATCTAGAAGCCGAAGCTCACCGTCCCACGCAGCAGCGACTGTCAGATTCTCATCACCTGCATGAGAGCTCATGCGGCCTGCAATGGCTGGATGGACTCGATCTGCCCAGCTGATTCATGAGCTGCCACATCGAGGTCATAACGGGCCTGGAGATTCATCCAAAATTGCGACTCCATGCCGAAGTACCGACCTAGCCGCAGTGCAGTATCTGCAGTGATCCGCCGCTTCCCGTGCACGATCTCGTTGATGCGACGCGGAGGCACACCAATGGCCACGGCCAGTTTGTTCTGCGTGATGCCGAAACCATTGATGAAGTCCTCCAGGAGGACCTCACCAGGATGGATCGGAGCGTAGAGCTTTTCTGCCATCATTCCTCCTAGTGGTAGTCCACAATCTCAACGTCTTCTGCGCCACCGTCAGCCCAGCGGAAGCAGATACGCCATTGATCATTGATCCGGATGCTGTGCTGACCGGCACGATCACCTTTCAATGCCTCCAAGCGGTTGCCGGGCGGAACCCGCAAGGAATCCAGCACGGTGGCCGCGTCGAGCTGCAGAAGCTTCCGGTTTGCTGTCTTATGAATTCGTGGATCGATCCTCCGGGCTGACTCACGACGCCAGACACGCTCGGTGTCGCGGTCAGCGAAGGATCGAATCACACCACCAGGATATAACGCTTTGCGTCAATAACGCTAGACGTTAAACTTGAACTCTACTGCGTTCCGTAGCCGAGCAACGTCACGAGGTGAGCAGTGGAAGGGCCGTGTAGATGGGTTCCAGGTCTGAACTCAAGCGACCGTACGTCGCCACCTCAATGTGTTCCGACCCGATCAGGAACCTGCCCCGCTCCATGCCCTCCCGCATGGCAAGCCCAGGCGCCCGTTCCGTCGGCGAGTGCTCAGCGGCCTGCCGCCCACCCCGCGAGCTGCTCCTCGGATTGCGCGGACAACCACTTCTGCCACAGCGGCCCGAAGCTGACCCGGCGCACGCCGACCCCGGCGAGCGCATCGAGGTCCCCGGCGCCGTGTCCGTCCACGGGGTGTGCTGTGACGTTGAGTGGGATGTCGACGGCGGTGACCAGGCGCGTCACTTCCTCAGCGGTCTTCAGCCCCACGGGATAGACGGCGCGAGCACCGGACTGCTCCATGAGCTGGATCCGCGCCTCGGCCTCGGCAAGCGGGTCCTCAAAAACGTCCGTGCCGAGCTTGACGGCATCGGTGCGCCCGTTGATAACGAAATCGACGCCGGCCTGATCCGCGGCCTGCCTCGCAGCGCCGATGAAGTCGGTGTGCTCATTGCGGTCCCGCACGCGGCCACCTTCCGAGTGGACGACGTCCTCGATGTTGGCACCGACGGCGCCCGCCTCTAGCAAGCGCGTAATCAACTCCCCCGGAGCCAGTCCGTACCCGGATTCGACATCGGCGCTCACTGGGATCTCAACGGCGCCGGTGATGCGTTGCACCACGGCGAGGTACTCACCGAAGTGCATGTGCTCGCCGTCGGAGCTTCCCATCGCGTCAGCGACGGGGTGACTGCCGATGGTGATCCCAGCAAACCCCGCGGCCTCGGCTATCCGGGCACTCCACACGTCCCACGCGGTGGGCAGGACCACTAGACGGCCAGAAGCGTGGGCCTGAGCCAAGGTACTGGCACGTTCATTGATACTGGTCATGACTTCTCCTCTGATTGCGCCGGGGCTGCCCTGCTGTCACTCACGATATCCCTACACGCGCAGCACAGCCAGAGGTGCCAACTCCCCAAAATGACGCGGCCCCGGCCACCTCACGCAGAGGCGACCGGGGCGGTGCGCGATGATCCGGGACCAAATCTTAGCCGGCCTTCTTGACGACGCTCGGGGTCGGGTTTAGCCGCACGCTAGGCAGACCAACAAAGCTGCCCCGCTCGTAGGTGTAGTCCTCGCCGCATTCGAGGCACGCAGGCAACTAGGCCCCGCTGGAATCAGACATTGAACCGGAACTCCACTGAGTTCCGGCACGGACAACCATCTGCGTCAACTGCCCGCCACGGACCTCAAGAGTGGTCGGCGACCAACCTCCCAAGCACGTCGAGATCGTGGCGGTCCTCCGGCCGGAGGTCGTAACCGAGCCTCAGCGCCATGAGTCGCGCGGCGCACGCGACAACTACCGAGCGATCTCCGATCACTCCGACCGCGCGCTCGCGCGCTCGGTGGACGAACGAGTCTTCACCGAAGCCCTGCTGGACCCCGTCGCCGACACAGTCCACGTCCATCGGATGGATGTCGACCGCCCTGTCGCCGGCGCGCAGCTCAACTCGGATCGGACGCCAGTCCTCCACGATGCTGTATCCGCGACCGAGCAACCATTCCATGAGGGCGTCGACCGTCGTCGAGTCGACGAACACATCCAGATCACCATGCGATCTGGTCTGGGAACCGTGCAGAGCGTCAACGGCCCATCCGCCGTTGACCTGGTAGACGACTGATCGCTCCTCGAGCCAGCCAACGACTCGGACTACCTCAGCGGCGTCCATCCCGCTGAAGGTCATGCGGATTGCAGCGGCACGATGGCGTCGATCTGCTCAGCCGCGCGATCCTCTGCGAGGTCGAGGTCGTAGAGCGTCTGCAGGTTCAGCCAGAACTGTGCGGTGGTGCCGAAGAGCTTGCCGAGCCGGAGCGCGGTGTCCGCCGTGATCCCCCGCTTGCCATGCACGATCTCGTTGATCCGCCGAGGCGGGACGTCGATCGACACGGCGAGCTTGTTCTGCGTGATCCCGAAGCCCTCGATGAAGTCCTCCATGAGGACCTCCTCAGGGTGGATCGGGGCAATCTTCTCAGTGGTAGTCAACGATCTCCACCTCCTCCGGTCCTGCGTCGGTCCGCACGAACCAGATCCGCCACTCGTCGTTGATCCTGATGCTGTGCTGCCCGGCGCGGTCGCCCTTCAGCGCTTCGAGCCGGTTGCCCGGCGGGACCCGAAGATCCTCGATGGACTCCGCCGATCCCACCTGACGAAGCTTGCGCAGTGCGACCCGATGGATCCGATGATCGATCGAGCGCACTCGCTCACGACGCCACAATCGTTCGGTGTCCTTGCTCCCGAACGATCTGATCACGAGACCAGGATATAACGACCGGCGTCAATAACGCTAGACGTTAAACCGGAACTCCACCACGTCGCCACAGATACGAACCTCTCGATCCAGGAGGTACACGAGTGCCTCCACTCGCGCACACGTTTCGTCGCATTCCGGCGAGTTGCCTGGCCGCCCCGTTACGACACGACCATCTTCACAGGCCCCTCATCAGAAGTCGGAGGTTCAAAGTGGTCGAAGTAGGCTGCGGCAGTATCCGCGTTCAACGCGAAATCATCGCCGTGCGCGTGGGTGCGGGCGGCCACGCGTTCCAGACACGTCGCGCGATCCGCCCAGATGTATATCGTCTCCGGGACAATTCCATACGGCTCCAGGAGACGACGCCAATCGTCACGCATAGCCCGCGACCAAAAAGAGAAGTCGAGAACGACATCTCTTTCTTCGCCTATGAGATCAAGCAATCGACGGCGGAGATGGTCCTCCACATCGCGATGTGCATCCTCAAGCAGCGGCATATGTCGGATACCGCGATCCCACGCCTCCTGGTCAAACGAAAGCCTGACCATGCCATCCGCCTCGAGACGGCGCGCCGTGGTCGACTTCCCCGAACCTGCGGGGCCGCACATGAAGACAACTCGCACCACGCGCCTCACTCTAACGTCAGGCGCTTGATTCCGTCTGACCACCAGCGGGCGATCAGTCCTGACAGCACCATCGACCTCAGAACGCTGAGCCGTGTGCGCCGCCTACGCTACCGCGCTGATGTAAGCGTCCTCCGATCAGGGATGAATTCTGAAGCGGAACTCGACTGCGTAGCCTCGGTGGAGCACCCCCGCGCGCCGGGGATTGCGTCCCACCCCTCCGGCAGGTCGGCTCCGGGGTGTCCCGTCAGAGGATACGGATAGACCACAGTCCGCCCCAGTCCGAGGTCTCCCAGGTCCACATGATCACCATCGCTGGTCTGCAGGGTCAGCGCAGGCGTCGAGCGGCCGGGCAGCTGGTCGGCGGCTCCGTCGTCAGCGGGAACGGGCAGGTCATCGGGCAACGTCGTGTAGTCAGCCAATGCGTTCCCCTTCGCGAACGAGCGATCCGCTCTCCAGTCGAGACGGCGCTACAGTGTGTCGCGACGCAGCGTCAACGCGTCGATCATGCGGCCGAGGTCGGCGATCGTGTCGCGGTACACGGCGAGCGAACTCACGCACTCATCGCCGTGCTCGTGGCCGAGCTCCAGGCATTCGGGGAACGGCCCGTCTTCAGCGGGGAGATGCCGAACAACCGGTACCCGTTGGGCTCGCGAGCCGCCTCGACCAGGCCGAGCCGCTCGTAGTATCGAACGGCCTTGACCGTCACCTGTGCCCGTTCGCCGAGTTCTCCGATGCGCATGATGGACCTCCTGCGACAACGGTAGACCTTGCCCCCTAGGGTCAAGGTCAAGCGCGCCGCGCCACAATCGAGGCCGCAGACGTTAGTTCGAGAAACGGAACTCGACCGCGTTCCGACAAGTGGGGCCATCTGCAGTCAGCGACTACCAAGCCCGTCCGCGCAGGTCGATGTCTCCCTCAGGCCACAGCTCGAGCGGGGCGATTGGCAGGATAAGGATCGGCGGGCCAGGGTCGTCCACGACGGGTTCACCATCACGCCCGATCGACTTCTCGCGGGCAAGGATCCTCTTCCAGCCGCATGACTCGTAGAACGGGACGACCTGCTCTCGACAGCCCAGGTAACCGAACCCGAGGTGGCCGCGAGCGCGCATCGACTGCTCTGCACACCTCATCAGCTCCTCCCCGAGCCGCATCCCTCTCGCGTCACCGGAGATCAAGACACCGCCGACTCCTGCGATCGCGAGAGTCTCCGTACCGACAGCGATCTCGCGGCGCGCCCAACCCACATGACCGACGACGCGACCTTCGATCCGGGCCATGATATGGACATCATGTGACGCGTAGCCGTATGGCTGTTGTGGATCCCACTCTCCGAATTCCTTGAGATACTTGCTGTCGAAGAGCTGTCGAAGCCCACCCAGATCGGCCTCAGTTAGTTCCTGGTGCGCGAGGACCTCGATCGAACGATGCTTCACGCGTCCACCTTCCATGGGTCCACCAGTTCGACGCCGGTGTGCTGGAAGTCCTTCACATTGCGCGTAGCGCAGGTGGCCCCGTGCGCCAGGCAGATCGCGGCAATCTGGGCGTCGGCCGTACTCACCGGCGCACCTGCTGCTTCACGAGACAAGAGCACCCCCGCGTATCGCTCCGCCGCGTCATCGTCGAAGGCGAGCACCGACCGGCTCCCCCGATACGGCGCTACCGCTTCATCGATCCTCTGCGCCAGCTCGTCTTTGCGTTGGCCGTTCGGGAGCCTGCGCACACCGGCAAGCAACTCCGCGAGAGTGATGGAAGTGATCGCGACGTCGCCCGTCAAGGACACAAGCCACTCGACGACACGAGGCTCCGGAGAGGGCCGAAAGATCTCCGAGATGACGTTCGTGTCGAGGACGATCATTCGAAGTCCGCCGCCCTTGCGACATCATCGCGCGTCGGAATCGGCAACTCGTCGACCCCATCGACATCCCGTGCCGCAGACAGAAAAGCCATGCCGATGTGCGGCCGTCGAGCGGCCTTCGTGAGGATGTCACGGACCTCGGCCTCCATGGACCGCCCGTGCTCCTTCGCCTGCGATGCGAGCTGCTGCTTCACATGGTCATCGAGACCGCGCACGATGATGGATGACATCCGGGCCACCTCCTTCTGCTATCAACCATGATAGCGCAGATGGCTGGATGCGGACAGCCCAGAACAAGCCAACGAAGCCCCGCCGACCTCGAAGATCAACGGGGCCCGCGGAGCAGGATCGGCTCACATCACACGTTGAACCTGAACTCGAGCACGTTCCCGCACATACCAACCTCTAGTACTCACTGCAGGGCGAAGTCCGGAGCCGGAGACGCGTCAGCTCATCAGCACTCTCGGCCATCGGTTGTGCAATAATCTGCGTATGCATGCAGATACGGACGGTTCCCTGTCGACGGAGAGCGAGTATGTCGAGCTCGCGGTCGAGGTGTTCTCGATGCTCTCGGATGCGACCCGGATCCGGATCATCCTCGCCCTGCGCGATCAGGAGCTGTCGGTGAACCATCTCGCAGAGATCGTCGATAAGTCCGCCCCGGCCGTCTCCCAGCATCTGGCGAAGCTGCGCCTGGCGCGGATCGTTTCGACCCGGCAGGAGGGCACGAAGGTGTTCTACCGACTGGCGAACGAGCATGCCCGTCAGTTGGTCGCGGACGCGATCTTCCAGGCTCAGCACACGTTGAGCGACGACCCGGCCCACCACCGCGGCGATCACCGGACCCCCGAGGATGTCCACTAATGCTGCGCGTCTTCCGCAACCCTACCTACGCGAAACTGTTCTCCGCCCAGGTGATCGCCCTGCTCGGCACCGGCCTGCTCACCGTCGCCCTGGGACTGCTCGCTTTCGACATCGCCGGCGACGCGGCTGGGTCGGTGCTCGGCACGGCGCTTACCATCAAGATGGTCGCATATGTCGGCGTCGCCCCGCTGATCGCCGCGGTCGTCGACCGACTGCCGAAGAAGGCGGTCCTGGTCACCGCGGATCTGATCCGCCTGGCGATTGCGGTGATGCTGCCGTTCGTCACCGAGGCCTGGCAGATCTACGTGCTCGTGTTCGTGCTGCAGTCCGCGTCGGCGACGTTCACCCCCGCATTCCAGTCCCTGATCCCCTCGGTCCTCCCGGAGCCGGAGGACTACACTCGGGCGCTGTCGCTGTCGCGTCTCGCCTATGACCTCGAGGCGCTACTGAGCCCGACGATCGCCGCGGCTCTGCTGACTCTGATCAGCTACAACAACCTGTTCGTCGGCACCGCGGTCGCCTTCGCCTACTCGGCCATTCTGGTGCTGCTCTCCCGGCTGCCTGCCCGCACTGATGACGGGCCCGTGCTGCCGTTCTGGCAGCGACTCCCGTTAGGTGCGAAGGTGTTCGCCCGGACGCCGACGTTGCGGTTCCTAATGCTCACGAACATCGTCGTCGCGGCCGGCACCGCGATCGTTCTGGTGAACTCCGTCGTCTACGCCCGCGGCGTGTTCGGGCTCGGCGATCAGTCCCTCGCTCTCGCGTTGGCCTGCTACGGCATGGGCTCGCTCGTCGTCGCGCTGAACATCCCCTGGCTGGTTGACAAGCTCGGCGTGATCCGCACCATGATCACCGGCGCGGTCGTCATCACCGCCGGGCTGGCCGTCGCCGTCATAGTTACCGCAGTCGCGACGAGCACTGGGGCGGGATGGTACGTGCTGCTGGGCACCTGGGTGCTGCTGGGCATCGGCACCTCGCTCGTCAACACGCCATCGTCGAGGCTACTGGCCGACGCGTCGACGACGGCGAACCGGAATCTCGTCTACACGGCCCAGTTCGCCCTCTCCCACGCTTGCTTCCTGGTCACCTACCCGATCGCGGGGTGGCTGGGTGCAGCGAATCTGACCGGCGCGGCTATCGCGCTTCTGATCCTGGCGGCGGTCGTCGGGGCTATCGCCGTGGCGTTTGCCCGCTCCCGACTCCTGCGGGCAGACACAGACATGCCCACGGTGACGAGTCAGCTCGGCCGCTGAGCGGAAGCATTTCAGGCGGCCGCTAATGAACGCCGGATCGCGATCGTTCAATCGAGTGGCGACCTCAGCGGTTTAGTTCGAGAAGCGGAACTCCACCACGTTCCGTAGCGGAATAACGTCTGCAGAGATCGGCCTGACCACTCGTCGGCGTGGGGCCTCAGTCCGTGGACAACCTCGCGAGCGCTCTGACTCCGGCAGTGAACTGATCCAGCCTCAAGCGCACGTGCCCGTTTTGAAGGGCTTGCCCGCTGACGCCCAGCTCCGAGAGCTTTAACTCGAGGAGTCGATTTGGGACAAAGCGAGGGATCGTCGACGTGGTCCACGGCCACCGCGAGAACGCTTCGGGGTCGTGCGACTCGGTCCACGACTCATAAAAGGGGGCTTGGAACTCTGACTCACCCTTCACTTCCACAACGGCATAACAGTCTTTGGTGTCCTTAGCGCAAATGAAAACGAAGTCCCCAGCGCGGAATCCGGGCTTTCCCTTCTTCGGGCTCGCGAACCATGATTCCGCTCGCCAACTATCAAGGGCAGGTTGCCCATACTCTAGTTTCAACCAGAAGCCGCGTTCTCCGTCGCGCGCATCAGCAAGAAGCGATTCGGCTAATTGCAGAGCAGAGTCGGCGTCGAGCGTATCGTGCTGCGACTTGTGCTGTTTACCCAAACGGGCGGCGGCCTCTTCAAGGACATCTAGAGCTATAGCGTCGATGGGTCGCGAGGGCCAATCGAGCATGAGTCGTCGTGCCGACTCCACCTGCTCAGAATTGAGGACCACACAGAGCTCCTTATTGGGGCTCACAGAAGATCCAAGTCCCGAGCCAGTGAGATTAGCCGACCCCAACGCACCATTCGGCCCAACGATGAAACACTTCGCGTGAAGTCTGTCGACATGACGAACGAAAACCCCGCTGCTGACCAATCTCCTCAATCCCTGTACCGACAGGTAGCCGTTCGCAACGGCGCTAGGGTCAAGCGCCGTCAACAGGACAAACGGCTGCCGCCGCTGCATAGCTGCCTCAGCCATAACGCGACAGACGTCGTACGAAAGGTAGGGGCTCGCAAAGTGGGAGGGTCCGTCAGATTCTCGTAGCGCGCTCTCGAGCCAATGGCCGATTGTCCCGCTGACTTCGCCAGGTTGCTCCATACAGGCAATCTACCTGACCGCCCACCAGCGCTGGCAGATGTTAGACCGCAAACCGGAACTCCACCACGTCTCCGTCTTTCATCACGTAGTCCTTGCCCTCCATGCGGACCTTGCCGGCGGACTTGGCCTCGTTCATCGACCCTGCGGCCACCAGTGCCTCAAAGCTGACGATCTCGGCCTTGATGAAGCCACGCTGGAAGTCGGTGTGGATCACCCCGGCAGCCTCGGGCGCCGTCGCACCCTGCGGAACTGTCCAGGCCCGGGCCTCCTTGGGCCCGGCCGTGAGATAGGTCTGCAGGCCCAAGGTCTGGAAGCCCACCCGAGCCAGCTGGTCCAGACCGGATTCCTCCAGTCCGTTGAGCTCCAGCATCTCGCGGGCCTCCTCCTCGGAGAGCTCCACCAGCTCAGACTCCATCTTGGCATCCAGGAACACCGCTTGCGCGGGGGCTACCAGAGCTGCCAGCTCTGCCTGTTTCTCCGGGGAGCCCAGTACGCCCTCGTCGGCGTTGAAGACGTAGATCTGGGGCTTTGCGGTGAGTAGGTTCAGTCCGGCCAACTGCTCCATATCCAGGGACGACGCCGCGGAGAAGACCGTATTGCCCTCCTCCAGAACCTTCTGCGCCTCAAGATAGGCATCAAGGGTGGCTTTATCCGCCTTCTTCCCAGAGACCTGCTTCGCCAACTTGGGGATTGCGTTCTCCAGGGTCTGCATATCCGCCAGGATCAGCTCAGTGTTGATGGTCTCCCGGTCAGAGGCGGGATCCACCCGGCCATCGACATGGACCACATTCTCGTCCTCGAAGACCCTGACTACCTGCGCAATCGCATGGGCTTCACGGATATTGGCCAGGAACTGGTTGCCCAGCCCCTCCCCCTCCGAGGCCCCCTTAACGATCCCGGCGATGTCCACAAAGGAGACTGTGGCCGGGAGAATCTTTGCCGAACCGAAGATCTCTGCCAGCTTGTCCAGCCGCTCGTCGGGGAGATTGACCACCCCCACGTTGGGCTCAATGGTGGCGAACGGGTAGTTCGCCGCCAGGATCGTCTGCCGGGTCAGTGCGTTGAAGAGGGTCGACTTGCCCACATTGGGCAGCCCCACGATTCCAATAGTCAGTGCCACGGGAGTACAGCCTACCGCGCGGAGACTACGTCACTGAAAGTAACACCAACGCGGCGACGCCGAGGCCCGCCACTGCCGCGGCCAGTGCGGCCACACTGCCCACCGCCGGCCGATAGCGCTCCTGGGCGATTCCCTGCACCGCGCTGTTCAGGCGCCGCCGGTGAGTCACGGTGATGCCCCCGGCTGTCACCAGCGCAGCCACAAACAGGATCAGCACCGCGGCCCCATGGTGGGGCGCCCAACGGATTGTGAAGCCCGCCACGACCACCAGCAGCAGGGAGGTCCGAGTCCAGGACAGCAGAGTCCGCTCCGGCTGAACTCCGGGATCCTGATGCGTAACGGTCACACTGCCCACCAGCCAGTGCCTATCCCTGCACGATGGCGATGATCAGCACCACCGAGATTATTGCGGCCCCCAGGCCGAGCATCGGGGCGATCAGCGGCAGCGGAAGCGGCCGGGAGTGCCGCAGACTGCGCTCGATCCGCAACCACCGGACAAAGGCCCCGGCGGCTAAAAGGGTACCCAGCACCAGCAGCACTACCGCCAGCAGGGTCCGCACAAAGGGCTCGAATATCTGCTGAGTCAGCGCCTCCACCGCCACCCCGCCGGCCAGCAGCGCCAGCGAGGTGCGGATCCAGGACAGGAAAGTGCGTTCATTGGCCAAGGTAAAGCGGGGATCCGGCTCGGTGCCTCCGCCGAGTACCCGCGCACGCCAGCCCCGGGGCGGGCCGCCATCCTGAGAGATCATTCCTATATCCAACCACGGGAGGCGGCCTGCCGGGCGGCGTCGTGCCTGTTCTCGGCGCCGGTTTTGCCGATCGCTGCGGAGAGGTGGTTGCGCACGGTACCGGCCGAGAGATGCAGCTCCGCGGCGATCTGTTTGATGGAACCACCCTCAGCTGCAGCTCGCAGCACCTGCTGCTCTCGCTCGGTGAGCGGATTGAGCCCGGAGGCCAGCGAATCGGCCGCCAGGGCAGGGTCTACCACTCGCTGACCCTGCGCGACTCTGCGCACCATAGCGGCGAGCTGCTCGGCCGGGGTGTCCTTGACCACGAACCCGGCGGCACCGGCGTCCATGGCTCGGCGCAGATACCCGGGCCGGCCGAAGGTGGTGACGATCAGACAGCGAGTGGAGAGCCTGGCCTCCACTGCCTGCCGGACAGCCTCGATCCCGTCCATTCCGGGCATCTCAATGTCTATCAGGGCCACATCGGGACTGTGCTGCCGCAGCGCCTTCACAATCTCATCTCCCCTGCCCACCTGGGCCACCACCTCGATATCCGGCTCGAGGCTCAGCAGCGCTGATAGGCCGCCGCGGACCAGGTCCTGGTCATCGGCCAGCAGCAGGCGGATGGGTCTGCTCATGGCAGGCGCACCTCGATCTGTGTGCCGGGCCGCTCAGGACTAGTGCCCTCCAGCTCGGGATAGGCGCGGCCAACGACGACGCCGGCACCAGCAGTCTTTGCCCGCTCGCGGAGCCCGCGCAGCCCGTTGCCCTCACGGCTGCTACCCACCCCCACCCCGTCATCAGCCACCCTCAGCAGCTGTGGGGTCAGGACGATCTCACACCGGGAGGCCTGCGAGTGCCGGACCACATTGGTCACCGCCTCCCGCAGCGCCCAGGCCAGCACGGGTGAGTCCGCAGCGTCCTCGGAAGCCTGGAGCACCGGGGTGATTCCCGCCGATTCCAGGGTGTCCCGGGCGACGTCGAGCTCCATGGGCAGATGCGGGGACTTCAGCCTGGTGACTGTGGAGCGCACTTCGCCCAGCGCCTGGCGGGAGATCTGCTCGATCTCCGCCAGCTCTGCCCGGGCCTTGTCCTGGTCCGCATCGATCAGACGGCGTGCCAGCTGCGCTTTGACGGTCAGCACGGTCAGGGAATGCCCCAGGACATCGTGGACGTCCCGGGCTATCCGGTCCCGCTCCTCAGCGTGGCGCAGCGATTCCGCCTGCTCCCGGTCACGTTCGTCGTAGTACTCGGTGATCCGGAAGATGATGACGAACAGCATCCCGATCCCGGGCCCGCCAATGATCCAGAACACCGGCTCGGCGGCGAGCAGGTAACCCGTGACCGTGGGAGCAGCCCAGATGAGCACACCGATGGGGATTCCCACCAGCGGCGGGCGGGTGTAGATCACCAGCGCGGCAATAAAGGTGGTGAACGCGCCGAACCAGGGACCAATACCGGGGATGCTTAACGCTGCAATCACTCCAAGCGCGGAACAGGCCAGAAACAGCCGCCTGGTGGCGATCTGCTCGGGGCAGGAGAAGAAGTGCCAGGCAAACCAGAGGTAGACCACCCCAAAGGCCAGCGTGGCGGCCACCGCGATGATCCGCCAGTGTGTCTCCGCAGTGGAGAACCAAGCGGCGACCAGCGGCACCGCGAGGAACAAGACCCAGATGCCCGCGTAGAGGAACCCAGCCACATGCTGCGGGCGCGGCTGCTCCGGCCTGCCCCGCACCGTGCTCGGCACTGTGTTCGGAACCGTGCCCAGCCCAGTGTGAGCAGCTGTGCCCAGTACCGTGTCCGGTGCCGCGTTCGGTGCAGTGCCGCTCCGGGGCACAGAGGTCGGCGGCGGCGTCGTACTCACAGTTCTCATCATGTCACCCCTTGGTGCTCCTCCGCGGTATGTTCGGCCTTCCACTGCCGATAGCACTATGGAACTCTGCACGGGCTGTGGACATCTGCCCCCGGGCTGTCAGCGGCGGGCCGTGGCCCGTCCCCGCAGCAGATAGCAGCCGGCGGCGAAGACCGCGGACCAGACCAGGATGTTCAGCAGGATCATCCACAGCGGGTCGGTGCCGATAGTGCCCTCCCCAGTGGTCAGAAGATCACCTTCAGTGATGGGGTAACGGGCCAGAGCGGTGACCCCATACATGGGGGTGAACCGGCCGATCTCCAGCAGGATGCCCTCCAGTGGGAAGAAGTTGTTGCCCATGAAGCCCAGGATCACCAGGACCCCCGAGGCTGCGCCCACGGCGGCATCGGAACGGAAGGCCAATCCTGCCAGCAGCCCGTAGAGCGCAAAGGGCAGTGAGGCCACCACGGTCAGGGTTGCAGTGGCGAACCAGCGCCCGGTGTCCATCTCGGTGACGGTGAACAGTCCCACCAGGTTGATCACCACTACCGGCAGTATCGCCATGGCCAGCGCGATGATTGATTTTGCCATGATGAACACTGAGTGCGGCATCGCGGTAAGCGCCAGTTGCCGACCCCAGCCTTGCTGCAGCTCTACGGCAGCGGCCCCAGCCAGGGAGGTGGTGGCGGTGGCCGCCCCATAGACGGCGATGCCCACCAGGGTGTATGCGCTGACATTGCCGTGGCCGGTGGGCAGCGGAAACTCGTTCCAGTCGGTGCTGACCCCGAAGATCAGGAACAGCACACCCGGCAGCACAATGATGAAGAAGCTGTTGGCGAAGTTCCGCAGGTTCCGCCAGAAGTCCATCAGGATATATGTGGTCAGGCTCATCGGGTGACCCCCTCAGTCTCAGCGGTGGCCGCGCCACGATCTGCAGTTGCCGCATGTGAGGTCAGCTGCATGAATGCCTCCTCCAGGCTGGCCGGGCGCACGGTGATCCCGTGAGCCTCAGTCTGGGTCAGCAGGTGCCGGGCCAGCGCATCGGCGTCATCGGTGCGGAACGTGATGGTGGAGCCGCGCACCTCGTGATCGATCACATGGGGCAGCTGGTTGATTTCAGCCGAGCACGCCGCCCAGGTCACGGTCACGTGGGCCGCCCCAGCCTGCTGCCGCACCTGCTCAGTGGGGCCGTCGGCGATCACCGAGCCGCTGTGCATCAGCACAGTGCGGCGGGCGAACTGCTCTGCCTCCTCCAGGTAGTGGGTGGCGAACAGGATGGTGGTGCCGGTGGCTGCGGTCTCGGCCATCCGGTCCCAGAACTCGTGCCGGGCTGCCACATCCATCCCGGCAGTGGGCTCGTCCAGAATGATGATCTCTGGTTTGGGCAGCATGGCCAGGGCAAACCGGAGGCGCTGCTGCTGGCCACCGGAACACTTGCCCACCGTCCGCGAGGCAATCCCGGTGATCCCGGCGGTCTCCATGACCTCCGCCACCGGCAGGTGATCCTTGTGCAGGGCGGCGATGATCTGCACGGTCTCTTTCACCGTGAGGTCCGGCAGCAGCCCCCCGGTCTGCAGCAGGGCGCCGACTCTTCCACCCTGTGCGGCTCTCTTGGGAGTGGTGCCGAATACCTCGATGCTTCCGGACTCGGGGTGGTTCAGTCCCAGGATCATGTCGATCAGCGTGGTCTTACCGGCTCCGTTGGGCCCCAGGATGGCGGTGACTTCGCCCCGGTCGAAGCTCAGGCTCACCCCGTCAACAGCGCGGATCCGGCCGCCCTCACCATCGGGGAAGCTGCGGACCACGTCACGGACGGTGATCGCCGGCGCATTGACACCATCCGGCTCACGCTGTGTGTTGATATCCGTTCTCTGTGTCTTCATTCCTCCAGCATCCCGGCTGGCGGCAGTGCAGACCTAGAGCAGGTGTCACGAATCAGCTATGACATTTGTCAGTGCTGGTCCCGGCGGGTTCCGGCGGGAACATGTCCTGTTCAGCCGATGGCCACGGACTCAGTGGCCGGGTGGAGTAGTTCGGGTGAGAGGTTGAGCAGACGCAGCCGTGCGCTGGACTGGATCTGTTCATCGCTCAGCGCAGCGATCTGCCGGGATTCTGCAGCACTGTCGGTATCAGCGTCCAGTCCGGCCCGGGGCAGGGTGGATGAGACCGGGCCGGGCACCAGCGGGATCTCCACAATAGTGGTGGAGCAGTTGGTCAGCGGAACCCACCGGCGCCTATCCACCAGACCCAGGGATTCCAGCAGCAGCCGCAGCGAGGTGCCGTGGGAGACGATAACGGTGGTGCGCACATCGAATCCCAGATCGGCGGAGGGTGTGGGCTCGGCCTGGGCCGTGGCCCGCACGATCTCGAAGAAGGCCCGGCGCATCCGCTCGGTGACCTCCGCATTGGTCTCCGCCCCGGCGGGCCGGAATGTTCCGGCGCGCATCTGGGCGAACTCCTCGGGGTATTTGTCCACCAGCTGGGCGCCGTACTCGCCTTCCCATTCGCCGAAGCCGATCTCGCACAGCTCATCCCATGCGGTGGGTTCGAACCCTAGGCCGAACTGCTCAAAGGTCTGCTGGGTGCGTATCAGGGTGGAGACATGCGCCTGCTGCGGATGTTGGGCGCGGATCAGGCCGCCAGCGATGCGGGCCTGTTGAACTCCTGCCTCGGAGAGTGGAATATCTGTGCGGCCCTGCATTCGTCCGGCAGCATTCCACGGTGTCTGCCCGTGCCGGACCAGAAGTGCTCGGATCATTCCGTTCCCCCCTTGATGTCTGTGCGGCGCTCCGCCCCACCACCCTATGCCATCGGGGAATCAGCAGAGTCAGGAATCATCTACCGCAGTGCCGGCCAGCTGGTCGAAGACCTCCTCGAGCAGCTCGGCGAACTGAGCAGCCGGGTCCGCATCAGCACCTGAGTCGTGGTCGGACTCGGATTCCTCCGCATCCCTGCCCTCTTCGGGCCCGTTGTGGGCATCGAGTCCTGCGTCCTCCGCTGCCTCCTGCTGCGCGGCCGCCTCCTCCATCAGCTCCCGCTCCACCTCAGCAGGATGGTGGGTCTCTACCTGTGGCTCATCGCTGCCGCAGGCCGCCAGCAGGCCCAGCAGGGAGGCGCTGCTGAAGACCGCCAGGGACCTCCTATGGGTGTCCCAGGTGGTGCTCATGTACGTTCTCCGTTCGGTCTGCATGTCCGAGATTCTGTGATGACGATAGGCCAGCACACTACATAAGTTCGGGACTGCCGCTGAAAGCTCTCTGTAAAGAGACAATGCTGAACCCGGCCGGGCCCCTTGTTTCATGCAGACTTGCGCTGGGTATCCTTTGAGGAGCCGGACTTCTTGGACTTCTTCCGCCGCTGGTCCACAGACTTCTTCAGGGCCTCCATGAGATCCACCACATTGCCCTGATCCGCATCGTCATCGGTCTCGCCGAAGGTAGCCTCGGTGTCGATCTCCTCGCCGTTCTCCAGCTTCTCCTCGATGAGGGTCTGCAGCTGCTCCTGGTACTCGTCGCTGAACCGCTCCGGCTCGAAGTCTTCACTGTAGGACTCCACCAGGCTGGCTGCCATCTCCTGCTCCTTCTTGGAGACCCGCGAGTTGGGGATATCGAACTCCGGCTCACGCAGCTCATCCGCCCAGCGCAGGCCCTGCAGCACGATGACGTCCTCGCGGACCCGCAGCACGCCCAACCGGGTCTTTGAGCGCAGGGTGAAGGTGACGATGGCCACTCGCTCGGCCTCCTCCAGGGTGCGGCGCAGCAGCACATAGGACTTTGCGGACTTGCTGGCCGGCTCCAAGTAGTAAGACTTCTCCAGCACCATGGCGTCGATCTGGTCCGAGGGCACAAACTGCTCCACGGCGATCTCCTTGGACTCATCTGCCGGGAGGTCCTTCAACTCTTCCTTGGTGATGATCACCGAGGATTCGCCGTCCTCGTATGCGCGGTCGATGTTCTTATAGTCAATGACCTTGTCGCAGACCTCACAGCGGCGCTGGTAGCGGATGCGCCCGCCGTCGGCATCGTGGACCTGGTGCAGGCTCACATCATGGCTTGCAGTGGCCGAGTAGAGCTTCACCGGAACGGAGACCAACCCGAAGCTGACCTCCCCGGACCAGATGGCGCGCATTATTCCCTCCTGTGGAGCCTGCTGTCAGGGCAGTTCAAGGTCAGCATTCCATACTGACCTGCAGGTTCGGCGAAAACACGGTGAACATGGCCTTGGAGGGTGGCAATGGCGCGCAGCCAGCAGACGGTGACCGTAGGTGGCCGGCGGTTGAAGCTGACCAATCTGGACAAGGTCCTCTTCCCGGAAACCGGCACCACCAAGGCCGAGGTGATCGAGTATCTGCAGACCGTGGCACCGGCGATGCTGCCCCATCTGCGCGGCAGACCGGTGACCCGCAAGCGCTGGCCGGACGGCCCGGGCACCACGGATGAGCCCAAGGATGCGTTCTTCCGAAAGAACCTCGAGGACTCCGCCCCGGACTGGGTACCCCGGCTGGGGATGCAGCACTCCGACCATGTGAACATTTACCCGCTGGCCGACAGCGAGGCGGTGCTGGCCTGGTTCGGCCAGGTCGCGGCACTGGAGCTGCACGTGCCGCAGTGGAGGTTCGCCGGCGGCGTCGCCCCCTTCCTGCCTGCCCAGAGCAAGGGTGAACCCCCGGTTGTCGAGCAGCAGAATCCTGACCGGCTGGTGCTGGACCTGGATCCCGGGCCGGGCACCGGGCTGACTGACTGCGCGCAGGTGGCCCGCTGGTGCCGGGAGGTCCTCGACGATATGGGCCTGCCCAGCATTCCGGTGACCTCCGGATCCAAGGGAATCCACCTCTATGCCGCATTGGACGGCAGCTACAGCTCGGAGCAGGTCTCCCAGGTGGCCAAGGAGCTGGCCCGCTCCCTGGAGGAGGACCACCCCCAGCAGGTGGTGAGCCGGATGAAGAAGACGGCCCGGAAGGGCAAGGTGTTCATCGACTGGTCCCAGAACAATGCCAATAAGACCACAGTGGCACCGTATTCACTGCGCGGGCGCCCGCAGCCCTGGATCGCCGCCCCGCGCACCTGGGAGGAGCTGGCGGATCCGGAGCTTGCTCAGCTGAGCTTCCGTGAGGTGATGGACCGCCTGGACAGCGATATCGATCCGCTGAAGAATTTCGGAACCAACGACGACGCCGCCCCCTCCCCCAGTGCCGATGCGCTCACCCGGTACCGCTCCATGCGTGATGCTGCCAAGACGCCGGAACCGGTTCCCGCCGCCGCCCCGACGGCACGGGAGGAGGTGCCGATCTTTGTGATCCAGGAGCATCATGCCTCCCGCCTGCACTATGACACCCGTCTCGAGCGCGACGGGGTGCTGGTCTCCTGGGCGGTGCCGAAGGGCCCTCCGCTGCGGCAGGGCGCACAGCGGCTGGCGGTGCAGACCGAGGACCACCCGGTGGAGTATGCCGAATTCGAAGGCAGCATCCCCAAGGGCGAGTACGGTGCAGGTGAGGTGAGCATCTGGGACCACGGCACCGCCGAGATTGAGAAGTGGGAGCAGGGCAAGGTGGTTTGCGTGCTGCACGGCCAGCCAGAGGGCGGGCTGGGCGGCAAACCCCGGCGCTATGCCCTAGTGCAGACCGACGATCAGGGTAAGGACTGGCTGATCCGACTGACCAAGGATCAGCCCCGCGCTGCGAAGAACTCCGCGCCCAAGAAGAACTCCGCGCCCAAGCCGGCAGGAACGCAGAAGACGAGCCCCGAACCGGCCCCGCTGCCCGATCCCCTGCCTGCGCCGATGCTGGCGACCCTGGGTCAGGAGAAGGACATTCGGGGAAAGGGCTGGGTGTTCGAGGCCAAATGGGACGGCTACCGGATGATCTCCGCAGTCCATGCCCAGAACCGGGTGGAGCTGCGCAGCCGCAACGGCAAAGACTATACGGGGGTCTTTCACGAGTTGGCCGAACTGGCCCAGCTGGCACCTGAGGGCACGGTGCTGGACGGTGAGGTGGTGGCGCTGAACGCTGCGCACCGGCCCGATTTCGGCCGCCTCCAGCAGCGCGGCCGGCTGACCAAGAAGCGGGAGGCCGAACGCGCCGCGGAGCGCAGCCCGGTGCACTATATGGTCTTCGATGTGCTGCACACTGCCGAGCATGGGGACCTGACCGAGCTGCCCTACCGCAAACGGCGGGAGATTCTCTCCGATCTGCTCGGCTCGGGCACCCGGGTGCAGGTGCCCGATGACCTGGGTCAGAAGCTGGAGCACGCTCTGGAGGTCAGCGAAGAGCTAAAGCTCGAGGGCATCATCGCTAAACGCGCAGAGAGCCCATACCGGCCTCAGCGGCGCTCGGATGACTGGATCAAGATCAAACATGATCACCACGCCGATGTGGTCATCATCGGATATCGCCGGGGCAAAGGCAGCCGCGCCGGCACCTTCGGCTCACTGCTGCTGGGCATCACCCCGCAGGACGGTGAGCTCAGCTATGCGGGCCGGGTGGGCACCGGCTTCTCGGAGGCGGATCTGACCGAACTGCGCAGGCAGTTGGACACCATCACCCGCAAGACTCCCCCGGTGGATGATGTCCCGGATGGGGATGCCTCCGATGCGGTCTGGGTGACTCCGAAGCTTCAGGCAGAGGTGCGGCACGCCGGCATCACCCGGGATCACCGGCTGCGCCAGCCCAGCTGGCGCCGGCTCCTTGAGCCTGACCGGTAGGCTGGCGGGGTGAGCTTCTCCATCCATACCCAGACCGTAGGTGAGGCCGGCGGCGTCGTCGTCTTCCTGCCGGGCCTGTTCGGGCAGGGCAGGAACTTCTCTCAGATCGCCAAGGGGCTGGAGCCTGAGTTCAGCTCCGTGCTGGTAGACCTGCCCAATCACGGTGCCTCGGACTGGACCTCATCGTTCAGCTATCCCGAGATGGCCGATCTGGTGGCCGAGCACCTGCGCACCACCGTGGCGGCTGATGGTCCGGTCCACCTGGTAGGCCACTCGATGGGCGGGAAGGTGGCCATGGTGCTGACCCTGCGCCATCCGGAGCTGGTGCAGCGGCTGGTGGTGGCCGATATCTCCCCGACCCAGCGGGCCGATATGGGCGAGTTCGAGCACCTGCTGGACGCTCTGCTGGGACTAGACCTCGAGCAGCTCAGCTCACGCGGGGAGGCAGACGAGCAGCTGCAGGGCCCGATCCCCGAGGACATGGTGCGCGGCTTCCTGCTGCAGTCGTTGGTGCGCAGCGGCGATGAGTTCCTGTGGCGGCCCAATCTGCGTCTGCTGCGCGACTCCCTTCCGGAGATCGGGGACTTTCCCGATATCAGTGAGGAGGCCGCCGTGGAGATACCGGTGCTGTGGATCGCCGGTGCTGACTCCGACTACATCACTGAAGCGGACGCGCCGGCGATGCGCCGGCTGTTCCCCCGGGCCCGGCTGATCCGGATCAAGGACGCCGGGCACTGGGTGCACTCCGAACAGCCCCAGGTCTTCACCTCAGTGCTGAAGACCTTCCTCAGCTCCTAGCGGCACCACCGCACGTGCCCGCTGCGCTGTGCCGGACTGGGCAGCCCGGAAGCAGCCACGAGCGACTCTGAGACCTGAGCCGGTCAGGAGGCGAGCAGGCGGCGTCGTTCCCTCGCTACGTCATAGTCGGCCGCCGGCCAGCGCAGGTTCAGATCGGCCAGCGCGGTGATCAGCAGCTCCTGCACCGCCAGCCGGGAGTACCATTTGCGGTCAGCAGCGATCACATGCCAGGGCGCATAATCAGCATCTGTGGCCTCCAGCAGTCCGGAATAGACCGTCTGGAAGCTGCCGAACTCGGCACGGGCATCAGCATCAGAGGGATCGTACTTCCAGTGCTTATGCTCACGGTCCAGGCGGGCGACCAGGCGTTTCAGCTGCTCCTTGGGCGAGATGTGCAGCATCACTTTGACGATCACAAACCCGCGGCGGACCAACTCCCGCTCAAAGAGCTGCAGGGCCTCCACCCGGCCGGTCAACTCATCCTCATCATGAGTTCCGGTGACGGTGGGCACCAGCACATCCTCGTAGTGCGAGCGGTCAAAGACCCCCACATGCCCGGGGGTGGGAAGCCTGCTGATCACCCGCTCCAGATAGTGCTGGCGCAGTTCCTCCGCGGTGGGTTTGCCGAAGGCCGCCACCTCCACGCCCAGCGGATCCATGGCCCCCACCACAGACTTCACCATGCCGCCCTTGCCGGAGGTATCCATTCCCTGCAGCACCAGCAGCACCCGCGGTCCCGGCTCCAACCCGGCCAGCCGCTTCTCCACCCGGGACCCGAAAAGCTTCCTGCGGCGGGCGTCTTCCTCAGCATCCCGCTGCGGAGCCCGGGCCGCCAGCGCCTTCAGCACCGCGTTGCGCTCCTCCGCGGGGGCGGCGGCAACATGGGCCCAGAGCAGCTCCTGCAGCTCCGCCAGCACCTCGGCTCGCCGGGCCAAGGCCTTCTGGCCGGCCTTCTTGCTTCCTGAGAAGCCGGTGCTGCCCCGGGTGGGCACCTCGGTCAGGTCCAGTGGAGAACTGTACTGATTCACCCGCCAGAGGCTGCTGGGGTCCCCCTCGAAAGGCGCGCCCTCATTGGCTGGGCCGGGCACTCCGGTGAGCTTCACCCTCAGTGGCTGCTGCGCTGTGCTCATCGTCATGAACTCCTTATGTCTAGCTATCCGGGTAGGAAACCTTCCCTCCATCCAACCAGACGCACTTCAGGTCCCGGAGCATCTCCGGGGGTGGTGGCACAGTGGTGGGTATGGAATGGACACAGATTCTGCTCGGCGTCTTCGCCGGCCTGCTGCTGGGTGCCCTGGCTGCCTGGGCGCTGCTGAGAAAGTACGACGCCGCCGGCTCAAGCACACTGCGCACTCAGCTGACAGAGTGCCAGGAGCGTGAGGGGCAGCTGAACAGTGAGCTGGCCCAGGCCCAGCAGCAGCTGGCTGCTGCCCGGGGACGGCTGGAGGAGATCGAACGCCGGCGCACTGAGGAGGCGGAGTCGGCTGCCGAGCGGGAGTCATTGGTGGAGATGCTGCACCCGGTGCGGCAGGGGGTCACCGAGCTGCAGCGCAGGATTCAGGAGCTGGAGCTGGAGCGCTCGGCCCAGCACTCCAAACTCAGTCAGCAGCTGGCCGCGGCCGCAGCCACTGATGCCCGGATCATTGAGTCCACCCAGGCGCTGCTGGGCTCTCTGCACTCCACCTCTGCCCGCGGGCACTGGGGTGAGGTGCAGCTGCGCCGGGTGGTGGAGGCTGCCGGGATGCGACCCCATGTGGACTTCACAGAGCAGCACTCCGGTCTCGGAGCCGAAGGGGAGACTTTGCGCCCGGATATGGTGGTGCACTTGCCCGGGGGCCGGCAGCTGGTTCTGGACGCCAAGGCCCCGCTTCATCCTGATGATTCAATGCTGCAGGCCCGCGCCCTGCGCGCCCGGGTGGATGAGCTGGCCAAGAAACGGTACTGGCAGGCTGTGGAGCTCTCCCCGGATGTGGTGTTCTGCTTTGTGCCGGCTGAGTCGCTGCTCTCTGCCGCCCTGGAGGCTGATCCGGCCCTGCTGGATTGGGCCTTGAGCAGGGGCGTTACCCTGGTCTCCCCCGGTTCGCTGCTGGCAGCGCTGAAGGCGGTGGAGACTGCCTGGCGGCAGGAGCATTTGGCAGCCAATATCAAAGCGGTGGTGGATCATTCCCGGGAGCTCTACCGGCGGCTGGCCTCGATGAGTGGGCATCTCTCGGAGACCGGTCAGCGACTGACCCAGGCAGTGGCTGCCTACAACAAGCTGATCGGCAGTATCGAGCGCCGGGTGCTGCCCCAGGCTGAGGCGCTGGGCCGGCTGGAGGTCGGCGAACCGGAACGCGAGGCACTGGAGGATCTGGGTGAGTCGCTGCGGGCCGAGCAGATCAGCGCTGAGGCTAATCCGCTCGGCCCTCGCCTCACAGACTGAGGCCGAAGACCCACAGCAGCAGGGTCATGCTCGCAATGGTGATCACAATGACCCCGGCGATGTTCAGCCAGAGCCCGCCCTTGATCATCTGACCGATGGTCACATATCCCGAGCCGTAGGCGATGGCGTTGGGCGGGGTGGCAACCGGCAGCATGAAAGCGCAGGTGGCTGCCAGTGCCACCGGCGCGGCGAGCACCAGGGGGTCGACTCCGGTGCCCATGGCCACACCGGCTGCAACTGGCACAAAGATGGTCGCAGTGGCGGTGTTGGAGGTCATCTCGGTGAGGATCAGCACGCCGAGGGCGGCCACGGCCACCAGCACCCACACCGGGATGCCGTCCAGGGCCTCCATCTGCTCACCCAGCCAGGCTGAGAGGCCCGAGGCCCCGAACTGGCCGGAGAGGGCCAGGCCACCGCCGAAGAGCAACAGGATGCCCCAGGGCAGTTTGACCGCGGACTCCCAGTCCAGCAGACGCACCCCCTTCTTCGCCTCACCCCCAGCCGGCAGCAGAAACAGCAGGGCCGCGATGGACATGGCGATACCGGCGTCATCGATGAACGGCTCCGCGTCCTCGGAGAGCACCCCGAACTCTGCCAGCAGATCGGTGCCCAGCGGGATGAACACCCAGGCGCAGGCGGCCAGCACAAAGATCAGCAGCACACGCAGTTCGCCCTGGCTCATCCGGCCCAGCTTCTCCAACTCTCCCTTGATCAGCTCGGCCCCGCCGGGAATGTTGTCGATCTCAGGGCGGAAGACCACCTTGGTGAGCAGGAACCAGGTGAGGATCATCATGATGATCGAGATCGGCACACCCACCAACATCCACTGGCCGAAGTTGATGTGGACGTCGTGCTCACTGCCCATGTAGCCGATCAGGAAGGTATTCGGCGGGGTGCCGATGATGGTGCCCAGTGAGCCGATGGAGGCGGCATAGGCGATGCCGAGCATCAGCGCGGTGCCGAAGTTGGACTTGATCGCCTCCTTCTTGCCCTCCTCCTGCTCCTCCTCAGTCTCGGGCTCGGCCGAGGCGGGGTCCTCTCCAGCCAAGATCTTGCGCACCAGCATCAGCACCGAGAGTCCGATGGGCAGCATCATCACTGCGGTAGCAGTATTGGAGACCCACATGGACAGGAATCCGGTGGCGATCATGAATCCGCCGATCAGCGCTGCGGGCTTGGAGCCCATCAGCCGCAGCGTCAGCAGCGCGATGCGCCGGTGGAGGTTCCAGCGCTGCATCGCCAAGGCCAGCATGAACCCGCCCATGAAGATGAAGATGATGTTGTTGCCGTAGGAGGCACCGATGTCATCGACGCTGACGCCGCCGGCTGGTTCATCCCCGGAGCCGTATTCCCCCTCCGGGACAAGTACCGGGAAGATGATCAGCGGCAGCAGGGCTGTGGCCGGGATGGGAATCGCCTCGGTCATCCACCACACAGCCATCAGGACCGCGGTGGCCGCGGTGAGCCGGAGCCAGACCTCCAGGTCCCCCGGCATCACCACATAGACCAGCAGGGCGGCGGCCAGACCGCCGAAGAGCCCGATCAGGCGGCGCATCAGAGTGGGCTTATCGAACCCCGCCGCCAGGTGTCCGGCGGAGAGGCCCGACTCTTCACGCTTGGACTGTTCCTTGGGATCGTACTGCTGTAGGTGTGCCCCTTCTACCTTGGACCGGGGAGGTGTCATCGGACGTACTCCTCTACGTTATGGTGTGTATCACGGCCGATGATAAGCACCGAACCCTGGGTTTCCGCTGAATATTGCGGGGTTCGCCCTGGTCAGCCGGCCGAGACCACGTCCAGGATTCCGCGGAGGATAGCCCCTGCTCCGCCGAGTCCGGCCAGGGTCATCGCCAAGGTTCGGGCTGCGGAGGACGAGACTGCCTTGGCCAGCTGGGTGGCGATGAGGATGCCCACCACCACTGTGAGCACGATGCCTGCGAAGAGCCAGCCGAATGGCACTCCCACTCCGCCGTCTGTGCTCACTGAACCCAGGGCCAGCTTGGAGAGCACCGAGGCTGCTCCCATGGTCATGAAGATCGGCTGCAGTGTGGCGGCGAAGGAACGCTGCTCCCAGCGGGAGAGCCGGGAGTAGATGACCATCACGGGGGCCGCCACTCCACTGGTGGTGTTGAAGAATCCGCCGATGAGCCCAGCCAGCACCGCCGGCAGTCGGGAGGTCCACTCCGGAAGTCTGCGCAGGGTCACGGTGACCAGCAGAGCAGCTACCACGATCGAGCCCAGGATGATCGAGAGCCAGCCGGCCGGCAGCATCCCCACCAGCCAGGCGCCGGGCCAGGCGCCGATGACTGCGGCCGGGATGATCAACCAGAACTGCCGCCAGTTGATCGCGCTCCAGACGCTGAGCATGATCAGGAACCCGGAGACCACTGTGGTCATATTGGTGACCAGTACGCCGAAGGCCGGCCCCAGCAGCAGGGAGAGTACCGGGGCGACGACGAGCCCGACTCCGGTTCCGGAGAGCCGCTGCAGGATTGTGCCCACCAGGACTGCCAGCGCGATGACTGCCAGAGTGCCCACAATGCCCACCCGCACATCGTATCGCCGGGACCTCCGGGACCAACTCAGTTCTTGGGAAGGACGGCGATCACCAGCACGGTGGCCAGTACTGCCAACGCGGCAACCATGCCCACCGTCCCGGACCAGCCGGCCCAGTGGAGGAAGCTGCCGCCCAGGTACCCGAAGACCGAGGAGCCCCCGTAGTAGCCCAGGTTGTACAGCGAGGCTGATTGGGAGCGCCCGGCCACTGCCGAGGCTCCGGCCCACCCGGAGGCTACTGCATGGGCGGCGAAGAATCCTGCAGTCATCACCACCACCCCTAGGATGATCACCCACAGCTGAGGCACCAGAGTGAGCACGACGCCGCCCAACATCACCAGGTTGCCGGTGATCAGCACCGGTTTCCGGCCCAGTTTCGAGGCCAGGGCCCCGGCCCGCGGGGAGGAGAGGGTCCCGGCCAGATATGCCAGGAAGATGAAGCTGGTCAGCCACAGCGGCATCAGGAACGGCGGCTCCACCAGGTGGAAGGCCAGATAGTTGTACATAGCCACGAAGCCGCCCATGGTCAGGAACCCCTGCAGGTAGATCACCCATAGGGCCGGTGAGCGCAGGTTTCCAAAGAGCTGGCCTGCTGCTTCTGTGAATCTGCTGCGCCGGGGGACGAAATGCCGGGCGGCTGGTGCTGTGCGCAGGAAGATCAGCACGCAGGCCACCGCGATTCCGGTGACCACCAGCATTCCGGTCTTCCAACCGAGTTGATCTCCGATGGGTGCGGCGATGATCCGCCCGGAGAACCCGCCGATAGTGGTCCCGGAGATATAGGTGCCCGCCGCCACCGCAGCTGCTTTGGCGCCGACCTCCTCGTTGAGATAGGCCACCGCCAGGGCCGGGACCCCGCCGAGCATGAAACCCTCGATGAACCGCATGCCCAGGGCCAGCCAGAATGTAGGCATGATCACGGTGAGCACCGCGAAGGCACAGGCTAAGCTGATCGCCACCAGCATGGCCTGCTTACGGCCGGCGGCGTCGCCGATATAGGACCACGGGATCACCCCTAGGGCCAGGCCCAGAGTGGCAGAGGAGATCATCAACGCGGACTGATCCGGGGAGACCCCTAGGTCCACCGCGATCAGGGGCAGCAGCCCCTGCGGCGAGTACAGCTGAGCGAAGGTGGCCACCCCGATGAAGAACAGGGCCACCAGCAGCCGCCGGTATGCTGGCGTTCCGGGCTGCAGACCCTCTAGCTCGTGCTGCACTTGCTGCGTTTGCGTCCCCCGCGGCCGACGTCGTCGTGCCCGGCCTCCTGCAGCGCCTTGCGGATCTCCTTGGGCAGGGAGAAGACGATGTCCTCCTCCGCGGTGACGATCTCCTCCGGTTCGCCGTAGCCGTACTCGGCCAGCAGCCGCAGCACGTCCTGGACCAGCACCTCGGGCACGGAGGCCCCTGAGGTCACTCCTACGGTCTGAGCCTCGGCGAACCAGGACTCATCCACCTGATTGGCGAAGTCCACCCGTTCAGCCCGGGTGGCGCCGTACTCCTCGGCCACCTCCTTGAGCCGAACCGAGTTGGAGGAGTTTGCTGAGCCGACCACAATCACCAGGTCTGATTCCGGGGCGATCTTCTTGATCGCCGCCTGACGGTTGGACGTGGCGTAGCAGATGTCATCCGAAGGAGGATCCTGGAGGTTCGGGAACCGTTCCCGGAGCTTCTGAACCGTCTCCATTGTTTCGTCCACCGAAAGTGTGGTCTGCGAAAGCCAGATGAGCCGGTCCGGATCAGGAACCTCGATCTGGTCGACCTCCCACGGACCGTTGACGATCGTGGTGCTCTCCGGGGCGTGGCCATAGGTTCCCTCTACCTCCTCGTGCCCGTCGTGGCCGATCAGCAGGATGTGGAAATCATCTTTGGTGGTGAAGCGCACCGCCTCACGGTGCACTTTGGTCACCAGCGGGCAGGTGGCGTCGATGGTCTGCAGGCTGCGTTCGGCGGCTGCGGACTTCACTGCAGGAGACACGCCGTGGGCGGAGAAGACGAGCAGCGCACCCTCGGGCACCTCCTGGGTCTCCTCCACAAAGATCACGCCCTTCTCGGTGAGCGTGTCCACCACATGCCGGTTGTGCACGATCTCCTTGCGGACATACACCGGGGGTCCGTACTGCTCCAGGGCCTTCTCCACGGCCACAACAGCGCGGTCCACTCCTGCGCAGTAGCCGCGTGGAGCGGCCAGCAGCACGCGTTTTTCACCGCTGAAGCTCTGCGCAGCAGCGATCTCCTCGGGGCTGCGGCGTTTACGCGGCACCTGGGGGGTGGGCACAGAGATATGCCTGCGGGGCGCCGTGGGGGCTTCCGGCGTCGTCGTCATCATCGTTCGTTCGCTTCCCACTTCATCGTTTCACGCTGAACCGGGTCCCCGGCTCGTTGTCTCAGAGTCTACCGGCGCCAGCTTAACGGCGGCGGGACGGGGTGAGCATGGCCCCCGCTACGCCGATGATCACCACAGCCCCGGATACTGCGCTGAACACCCACCAGGGCGGCTGCGCCCAGCCGGTGAAGCGGGTCTGGACATGGTCCAGGATCACTGCCCCGGCCTCAGGCACTCCGGGCGGGTGCTCCAGATCCGGGGAGGCGATGCCGGTGGCCATCCACAGACCCAGCAGGCCGGCCAGCACAGCGGCCCCGGCCAGCGCGTACCAGCGAATGCGGCCGGTGCCCAGGAATAGACCGGCCACCGTCAGCACCCCGGCGGCGAGACCGTAGAGCAGCCACCAGCTGCTGGCTGCGGCAACTGTGGCCCAGGTGTAGGGATCAGCCTCGGAATCAGCGGCAGTCTGGATGTCGATCTCGATCTCGGGGGCGATGAAGTCGAAACTGTCCAGGTTCACCCCGGGGACCCAGCCGGCGATATCTGCGAGCCCTTCACGCAACGGCTCAGTCATCGCCTCAGTGACCGGGGTCAGCTCCAGCTCGATGTCGAGTTCGCTGGGATCCCCGGTGGAGCCCTGGGAGAAGATGTCCTCGAGCTGGCTGGTGTAGCCGGTGCGCGTCTGCTGCAGGACCTCGTCCCAGGCGGCCAGAGTCCGCTCATTGTTGAACGCCTGGCCGAGCAACGGGTTGAGCACCTGGTCGATGCCGCCGGGCACCGCCCACTGTAGGTCCTCCGGAAGCCGGTGGGTGAGGTCCTCAATGAGCATCTCGGTCACCGCCTGGGAGAACTGCGGCTGCTGCGGCAGGCTCCCGGCAATCTCGCGGATCGGTTCCTCGCTGCGCAGGAGCTGGTTCAGCTGATAGCCGGCCAGTCCCCCGAAGGCCAGCAGACTGGCCAGCAGCAGGCAGAGCACGCTGAACACATTGCGCATTGGGGTGACTCCTTGGGGTCGGCGGGGCCGTCTCAGTGACAACAGATACCCTAGGCAGAGTATGAGCTACCAGGAACCGAGTGCCAAAGACAGACCCGTGCTGGCCGCCCTGCCTGCCAATTCCCAGGACACCAGCGAGGAGACTCCCTGGCCGCTGAGCCACTTCTCCGGCAAGCTGCGCGCCCATATCGACCGGGTCACCCCCACCTGGGTAGAGGGTCAGCTGGTGGAGTTCAACCTGCGCAACGGCACCGCCTGGATGACTCTGCGGGACCTGGAGCAGGAGATCAGCTTCCAGGCAGTGGCTTGGCGCAATGTGGCCGGCGGACTCGCAGCCAAGGGCTTGGAGCCCGGCACCAGGGTGGTGGCCTTGGTCAAGCCCTCGTTGTGGGAGAAGTCCGGACGGCTCTCACTGGTCACCCATCAGATGGAACCGGTGGGGCTGGGGGATCTGCTGGCCCGGATCGAGCGGATGAAGCAGCAGTTGGCCGCCGAGGGCCTCTTCGACGCCGCCCGGAAGAAGCCGCTGCCGGTGCTGCCCACCAGGATCGGGATCATCACCGGGCGGGATTCGGACGCCAAGAAGGACATTCTGCGCAATGTCACCGCTCGCTGGGCGGCGGCACAGTTTGAGATCAAGGAGGTGGCCACCCAGGGTCCGATGGCTCCCATTGAGGTGGCTGCCGCCCTGGAGCAGCTGGATGCGCTGCCTGAGGTGGACGTGATTGTGATTGCCCGCGGCGGGGGCGCCCTGGAGGAGGTGGTGCTGCCCTTCTCCGACGAGCGGCTGGTGCGTGCCGTTGCGGCGGCGCGGACCCCGGTGGTTTCGGCGATCGGACATGAGGCTGACCGTCCGCTGCTGGATGAAGTGGCAGATGTACGCGCCTCCACACCCACCGGATCTGCCAAGCTGCTGGTTCCTGATGAGGCCGATGAGCGGGCCCGTATCGACCAGGCGCGCAGCCGTCTGGCCCAAGGGGTTGAGCGGATGCTGGGCAGGGAGACCGAATGGTTGGAGTCAGTCCGCTCCCGGCCGGTGCTCGCCCAGCCGGAGGCGATGATCCAGGTGCGGGCTGAGGAGCTGCTGGGACTGCGGCGCCGCGCCCTGATCTCCGCTCAGACCGCAGTGGACCGTGCCCGTGACTGGGTCCACGGCACCCGCGCACGGGTGACCGGCCTGTCCCCGCAGTCCACCCTGGACCGTGGCTACGCCGTGGTCCAGCACCAGCGCACTATCGTGCGCGAGGCTGCCCAGCTCACCCCGGGAACGGCGGTGCAGGTGATGGTGGCCCGAGGAGAGTTCTCTGCTGAAGTGACCGATGTGAAGGAGTCCGATGATGAGTGAGCCCGCAGGAAATGACACAGTGAACGAGTTTTCCGAGGCCCAGACCGATGATATTGAGCAGCTCAGCTACGAGCAGGCCAGGGATGAACTGGTGGCCGTGGTCGCCAAGCTCGAGGCCGGCGGTGCACCGTTGGAGGAGTCCCTGGCGCTCTGGCAGCGCGGCGAGGCTCTGGCTGACCGCTGCGAGCGGTGGCTGGACGGGGCCAACGCCAGGTTGGAGGAGGTCCGCGCCAGCCTGGAGTCTGAGGCCTAACGGGCCGCTGCGGTGCTGCGGTAGTCGGCGAGGAAGTCGCCGATGTGCCCGATGGCGGTCTCCAGGTCCTCCACACTGGGCAGGGTCACCACACGCAGGTGCTGGGTGTCCTCCCAGTTGAAGGCTCGGCCATGTGAGAGCAGAATCTTCTTCTGCCGCAGCAGCTCGATGACGAACGCCTCATCATCCTCAATGGGATATAGCTCCGGATCCAGGCGCGGAAACAGGTAGAGAGCCCCGGCAGCCTTCTCCACTGTGACCCCCTCAATCCCCGCCAGCAGCCGGTGCGCAGTCTGGGACTGCTCATAGAGCCTGCCCCCGGGCAGGATCAGCTCCTCGATCGACTGAAAGCCCCCCAGCGCCGCCTGGATCGCATGCTGAGCCGGAACATTGGCACACATGCGCATGTTCATCAGCAGGTTCAGGCCTTCGAGATAATTCTTAGCCCGGTGCCTGGGCCCGGAGACATAGATCCACCCCGAACGGAACCCAGCCACCCGCCACGTCTTCGACAGGCCCGAGAACGTCACAGTCAACACATCATCAGCCACTGCCGCCGCGTTGACCATCTGCGCCCCGTCGAAGACGATGTTCTCGTAGATCTCATCGGCCAGCAGCATGAGGTTGTGCCGGCGGCAGATATCAGCCATCGCCTCGATGATCTCCCGGGGATAGACCGCGCCGGTGGGGTTGTTCGGGTTAATCAGCACCAAAGCCTTGGTCCGGTCGGTGACCTTGGACTCGATCTCCTCCGGATCCGGCCACCAGTGATTGTCCTCATCGCAGACATAATGCACCGGTGTGCCCCCGGCCAGCTTGGTGGCTCCGGTCCACAACGGGTAGTCCGGAGCCGGGATCAGGATCTCATCGCCGGGGGCGATCAGCGCGGTCAGCACCATCGAGATCAGCTCCGAGACCCCGTTGCCCAGCCACACATCCTCCGGCGTGGCGGCCAGACCACGGGCCTGATAGTAGTGCGCCACCGCCAGTCTGGCCGAATAGATTCCCTGAGAGTCCGAATAACCCTGCGCGGTGGGAAGCTCAGCAATCATATGCCGCAGCACCGCTTCCGGGGCCTCGAAACCAAACGGTGCCGGATTACCGATATTCAGGCGTGTGATGTAATGCCCGGCCCGCTCCAACCGGGCGGCCTCCTGCGCAATCGGACCCCGCACGTCATAACGGACCTCAGCGAGCTTGGGCGACTGGCGAAACTCCTCGGCGAAATGCTGCATCCCAACATCATGCACTAGATCAACGAGTTGTCAGAGCAGGTTTCGCAAACGCGTCGCGGTAGTCGGCCAGGAACTGTGCGATGCCGCTGACGGCCTCTTCGAGCTCCTCCACCGCGGGCAGCGTGACCAGCCGGAAGTGCTGATCATCAATCCAGTTGAAGGCTCTGCCGTGAGAGACCAGGATCCTCTGTTGACGCAGCAGCTCGATGACGAAGGCCTCGTCATTCTCAATGGGGTAGATTTCCGGATCCAGCCGCGGAAAGAGGTACATGGCCCCATCCATCTGGGTCACCTGGACCCCCTCAATCTCGGAAAGCAGCTTATAGGCGGTGTTGCGCTGTTCGTAGAGCCGCCCACCCGGGGTGATGAACTCCTCGATGGACTGGTAGCCGCCCAGGGCGGTCTGCACCGCGTGCTGGCCGGGCACATTGGGGCACATCCGCAGATTGGACATCAGCTGCAGGCCCTCCAGGTAGTTCTTGGCCCGGTGTTTGGGCCCGGAGATGTACATCCATCCTGAGCGGTAGCCGGCCACCCGCCAGGTCTTGGAGAGCCCTGAATAGGTGATGGTGAAGACGTCGTCGGAGAGGGTGCAGGCGTTGATCATCTCGGCGCCGTCGTAGATGATCTTCTCGTAGATCTCATCTGCCAGCAGCATCAGGTTGTGCCGGCGGCAGATGTCGACGATCGCCTCGAGGATCTCCCGGGGGTAGACCGCGCCGGTGGGGTTGTTCGGGTTGATCAGCACCAGGGCCTTGGTCCGGTCGGTGACTTTGGACTCAATCTCCTCCGGATCCGGCCACCAGCGGTTGGACTCGTTGCAGATGTAGTGGACCGGAATGCCCTGGTAGAGGGCCGTCAGACCGGTCCACAGGGGGTAGTCGGGGGTGGGGATGAGGATCTCGTCACCGGGGTTGATCAGGGCCTGGAGGGTGATGGTGATCAGTTCTGAGACCCCGTTGCCCAGGTAGACGTCCTCGACCTGGGCGTCTTTCATGCCTTTGGTCTGGTAGTACTGGGCTACTGCAGTGCGCGCCGAGTAGATACCGGCGGAGTCGGAGTAGCCCTGCGCGGTGGGCAGGTGTTTGATCATGTCCATCATGATCGCGTCAGGGGCTTCGAAGCCGAAGGGTGCCATATTGCCGATGTTCAGCTTGGTGATTCGGTGCCCGGCCCGCTCCAGCCGAGCGGCCTCCTCGGCGATCGGTCCGCGCACGTCGTAGCGGACATTGCGCAGCTTATGCGCCTGGGTGAAGTCCTCGAATTCCTCCATGATGAGATTCTGCCTCACATTGTCAACAATCCACGAATCTCACACGCAGTGGTCCTAGCCCCAGCCCTCCGGCTCAGCCAAGAAGCCTTCCTCGACCAGCCAATAGACGGCAGCCTCCTCCGAGGTCAGGCCCTCTGCACCGTATATCAGCTGACGCAGGGTGAGCAGCGCCTCCTCGTCGAGCGCCCCGGAGATCTCCTCCACCACTAGGGGGATATCGTCAACGATCCGGGAGGATGCTACCGGGGCGTATTGGTCCTGCGGGAAGGCCCGGCGCGCATCCTCTACGGAGATCAGCGCATGCTCCTGGGCGCCCGGGTGGCTGGTGGTGATCACGGCGGCGTCGAGCTCTGCGGTGATCAGCAGCTCAAGCAGCTCATCCTCAGCGCCGGTGCGGATCTCCTCGGGCAGGCAGCCGTAGGTGCTCTCCAGCAGCGGGCCGGCCTCCGGCAGCTCGGCGGTGACTCCGATGCTCAGCTCGGAGCAGGTCTCCGCCAGGGTATCCAGATCAGAGTCCTCGGTGCCGTCGACCTCATAACTGGTGGCGGTGATGGAGGTGATGAGCAGGCTGCTGCGCAGCACCGCACTGGTGGGTTCCAGCAGCTCGGCCTCAGCCAGCCCAGTCTCCACCAGCTCGATCAGCTCTGCGGGCTCGGCGGCCGGGCCCAGGCCGCTGCCTGCTTCCGGGGTGGTCAGCTCCGCGTAGCCGGCGGGGTCCAGCTCCTGGGCCAGCGGCATGGTGCGGGCGAGCACCAGCTCATAGCGGTCATCGATGATCTCGTCAGCGCCCTCCTCCGGGGCCCCGGTCGCCGCCTCGGTAGGCTGCGGCTCAGTGGCAGGCTCACCCAGTGAGCTGGCCAGCTCAGCGGCGGTGGCATCCTCATACTCCACCACCACAGTGGGGACCTCATGGGAGTTCAGCGCCATGGCATAGATATAGGCGATGGTCTGATCGAGTGCGTCCTCACCCACGGCTACCCGCCAGGCCCGTTCCAGATCCTCACCGGTGGGCTCAGGTGCAGGCGGCGGCGGCTCGGAACAGCCTGCCAGCAGCAGCCCGGCGGTCAGGGCGGCTGCGAGGGAGTGCCGGGGGGTGCTTCGGTGCACAGGCGAAGGCTCGGACCTGTGCTTCAACGTCATGGTGGATATTCTACGTCTGCCGCAGAGCGGGTTTATCCTGGGGAAGATGAGAGGCGAATCTGTTGACCTGCCCGTCGAGATTCCCGGCTCGGCCCCGCTGAGCACCCGTCTGCACAGCTTGCTGCAGCACCCACCCGGGGCCCCGGATGAGGCACAGACCGCCCGCGGCTGGGTGGATCTGGCCTATGAGGCCGCCTATGGGGAACGGTATGCTGCCGCCGCTGAGGCTGCCGAGCGGGGGCTCAGCGCTCCCGGCTCCCAGAATCCGGAGAACCGGCTGATGCTGCTGCGGATCCTCTCCGGAGTCCACGAGATGCGCGGGGAGTCCGGGTTGTCTGCTCCGTTCCTGCGGGAGCGGATTGAACTGCTGCGCAGCTTGGGACGCACCCGGCAGGCCGATGTGGAGGCTCAGCTGGGTCCGATGCTGCTGCGCGAGCCGGACCGGGTGGAGGCCGAGATTCTGCGCCGGATGGCCGAGGAGCTTGATGATGGCACCGGGCCCAGTGTGGAGCGTGCCGATGTGCTCAGCTCGCTGGCGGTGCGCAGCCTGCACGATGAGGGCCCCGAGGCGGCTCTGCCGCTGGTGACCGAGGCCTGCGAGATTCTGCAGGCCCTGGACCGGGACCAGGCCCTGGCCGGGGCGCGGATGTTCCTGGCCCACGCCCAGCTGCTCTGCGAGGATTCCGAGGCTGCGCTGCAGACCGCCCAGAAGGTTCTGGCGGCTCCGGCAAACCGAGCAGTGCGCGGGGCGATGGCTATGCTGCGCGCCACTGTGCACTATCAGGCCGAGCGGATGGCTGAGGCTGCTGCGGATGCGATCACCGCCGTGGAGCTCTACGCCGCCTGTGGGGTGCGTAAGGGGGCGGCCTCGGCGGCGGCACTGCTGGCCGGAATCACCTCGGGCACCGATCAGGATGAGACCGCTGTGCTGGCTTGGCGGGTCGCGGTGCAGCAGGCTGAGCTGGGCGAGTTCGCCGAGTCGCGGATGCTCAGCCTGGCCCTGGGCCAGCAGCTGCTGGAGATGGACCACCATGCCGAGGCTGAGAAGGTACTCGATGCGCTCAGCCTCCGGCTCACCGGAGCGGACAGTGACCATTCGACTCGGGGCCGGGCGCTGATGGGTCTGGGCCATGCGGTGACCCAGCAGAAGCGCCCCTTGGAGGCCATGGCCCACTGGAACGAGGCGGCCAAGCAGTTCATTGCCGCCCAGGAGGTGGACGAGGCAGCCCGCGCCCATCTGGCCGCTGGGGCATTGGCGGCCTCCCTGGACCGGGTTGAGGCTGCCCGCACCCACTATGAGCAGGGGCTGAAATTGGCTGATCAGGGCGAGGAGACCGATCCGCTGATGCTGCTGCAGGCCCTGCACTCGCTGGGCCATCTGCTGTGCAGGCATGAGGAGGAGGCTGGTCTGCAGTACCTGGACCGGGCTATGCAGATCGTGGCCGAGCACGGCACCGACTGGCAGCGAGCCGATATCACCGATACCAAGGCCCGTTCGCTGACCGCCCTGGGCCGCGGCAACGAGGCGGTGGCTGCTGCCCTGGAGGCTGCCGACGGTTTCGCTGCTTCCGGAGATGAGGAGGCTGCCGCTGATGCAGAGATCTTCGCAGCCACTGTGCTGCTGCAGATGAACCAGGCTCAGGAGGCCGAGGCGCTGTTCCGGATGGCCGCTGACGAGCGGGAGATCTCCGACCCGCTGCTGGTGACCTCATTGGAGGGCAGGGTCGAGGCGCTGCGGGAGATGGGCAGGGACGACGACGCCGCCCTAGTGGGTGCCGAACTGGAGCGGCTCAGAGCGCAGCTGGCCAACTCGGAAGATCACCAGCGGCCGGAGTGAGGCCCAGCAGCACCTCGGCGCAGCGCAGCCGGTGATCGGCCTGAGCCTGCCAGCCGGGCCGGCGGGCATCGCGGGCTCCGGAGACCAGGGAGAGCGCCACCGAGGCGCTGCGGATGCGCAGACCCTCCGGATCAACGCCGCCGGCGAAGGCCCGGGTGAACCGGTCAAAGGCGGCCGGGGCATGCAGGTATCGGGAGTCCACTGCGGGCAGCACCGCCAGATGTCCCAGGAAGCAGGCCAGATCGTCCACCCGGTGCCCGGGGCCCAGGGAGTCCACATCCAGCAGGCATGAGATCCGCGGTCCGTCCATCAGCAGGTTCGCCTCGTAGAAGTCCCCGTGGGTGGGCACCACAGCACCGCGGTCGGTGGCGGGCAGCGCAGCCAGCACTTCCTCCTCCAGGCGCCGGATCCGGTGCTCTGCCTCGGGCAGGGCGGAGACTGCTGCCGAGGCGTAGGCAGAGAGCCTGTCGGTCCAGGCATCGCGTGCGGGCAGGGCCATCACCTCAGCGGGCATCGCATCGAGCAGCTCCAGGAAGTCCTGGGGCCGGACTGCGGCCGCCCCATCGGCCAGGAAGTGCTCGGCCAATGAGTATCCGGTCCCCTGCTGGAGGGCGACGACGTCGTGGATGGGTTCGGAGACCGGCACCGGAGCCGGCAGTCCGGCATCGAGCAGCAGTCGGTGCCGGGCGTAGAGGTCTGCCGCACGTGAGCCGCGCAGCACTTTGAGGTAGAGCCTGCGCCCATCGGAGAAGTCAGCGGCGATCACGGCCCGGCGCAGCGGACGGTAGCTGATGGTCTCCAGGCTGGTCAGCTGCGCGCCGCGCCCCCAGGTGGCGGCCACCCGAGTGGGGTCGGTGGCCAGCGGCAGGCCCGGCAGGGCTGGGTCCTGGGGGTGCACCCAGATGCTCAGCGGCCCGTGCTCGGTCTCGGCACGGTGAACCTGGGCGGGATCGTTGCCGATGCGTTCGGTGGAGACCCCGGCGTAGAGGTCCTCTCGGCCCAGCACCCGGTAGATGCCGGTGACCCCGGCGCCGGGACGGTGCTGTAGGGCCTCCATGGTGATCTGGGGAGTGCCCAGATCCTGCGGCAGCACCGCCGCGGCAATGATCGGGTGCACCTGGTCGGACTGCAGGAAGTCCAGCTGGGCGATCTCCTGCTGGGTCCGGCCCAGGGCCGGGGCGGCACGCGGCGCTGCGGGCGGCCCGTTCAGGGAAGACATCGAATGCCGAAGCTCAGGCGCGGCGGCGAGCCAGCACAGAGTCCAGGTTCAGCTGCTGCTTGGCTGTGGTCTGCTCTCCGGTCTGCTCGCTGGGCTGCTGCGGGCTCGCGGCGGCCGGCTGTTTGAGTTTCACGCTGCTGGCTGGGGCAGGCTCGGGCTGCTCCAGCTCCTCCGGCTCGGGGCGCTCAGCCTTCTCCGCGACCATGTATTTGGCTGCCGGCACCTCCCGGAGCTCCCAGGGCTCAGCGGCGGACTGGTCGAAGAACACCGGATCTGCCGTGGGTTTCTTGTCCCCGAAGAGCCGTTCGGCGCTGTCCGGCAGGCCGTCGGCGTCATGGTTGATCAGCGAATCGGGGCCACCCTTGCCGCCGGCTGCGCTGAGTGCGTCGAAGAGCTGCCCCGGGCGGGCGGGCTCGATACCGAGTCCGGCGGCGGCTGCTGCAGCACTGCGCTGGCGCTGCGCCACCTCGGCGGCGACCTCTGGGGAGGCGTTCATTGCCTCGGCCATGGCCTGCTCCACACGTGCCCGGCGCTTGCTCCGCCGGCGTGCCGCTGCGGTGACCTGCAGGCTGATCAGGCTCAGCACCAGCACCGCAGCGCAGAGTGCAGGGGCGGCCCAGGTCACTGCGGCGGTGAAGGGGGCCAGCAGCCCGGTGCCGAGCATGCCCAGCAGCGCCAGGGCTCCGACCAGGGCCAGGAGGGTGCGGCCCCAGTGGATGGTGAAGCCTGCGCTGGTGCTGGCGGCGTTCGCGCCTCCGGCGCTCACGCCCTCAATCGCCTCGGAAGACTCGATGCGAGCACCGGTCTTCTCTCGGCTCGATCGGGAGCCGTCGTTGTTCACATCGTTCCTGGCGGTCATCTGTGCCCCTCTAGTCTCTGTGTGCTCCGCTGCAGGAGGTGCTGCGCGCCGGGTGCGGCTACGCTGCACATACCTGCGTGCGGCCCGGGCCTGACGCGTGGTCAGCCCCGGATTCTGCGGTAACTGCTGCCGAGGCAGCCGTTGGGCCCGGAGTACCAGCGCCGCCAGGAAGAGCCCGGCGACCAGAGGGATGAGCACTGACGAGTGAATGGGCAGACTCGGGATCATCTCGATGATTCCAGCTGGTGTCAGCCGGAGGCCCAGCATCATAAGTGGTCTCCACCTGCCCTGAATTCGGTCAGTTCAGCTCTGGTGCGGCGGGGGTGCCGCTGATTGATCCAGGGTAACGGATGGCGGGGCGAAACCTTTGACATAAACACGAACCTCTATGACAGCACCGCACCACGTGGGCAACAATGGCGGTATGACTCCTGCGAACCCAGCCAAGCGTTTTGCCCCTGATCGCGTCGCCATCATCGGCGGCGGCCCCGGTGGCTATGAGGCGGCCATGGTGGCCGCAGACGCCGGCGCGGAGGTGACGATCATTGAGGACAAGGGCATGGGCGGCTCTGCGGTGCTCACCGATGTGGTGCCCTCCAAGACCCTTATCGCCACTGCTGATGCGATGCGCCGGGTCAACGCCTCCACAGCATTCGGGGTCCGGTTCGGCGGCTCCGCAGGGGATGACTTCTACGAGACCGAGGCCTGGGCGGACTTCTCCAAGGTCAATGAGCGTCTGCTGAAGCTGGCCGAGACTCAGTCCCGGGACATCCATGCCTCCCTGGAGTCCGCCGGCGTGCGGATCCTTCCCGGCCGGGGCAGGCTGGTGCCCCCGCATGATGTCCAGGTCACCGCCCCTACCGGTGAGACCCAGGTGGTGCAGGCTGATGCGGTGATCCTGGCCACCGGCGCACACCCCCGGGAGCTGCCCAGCGCAGTGCCCGACGGCGAGCGCATCCTGAACTGGACCCAGGCGTATAACCTCACCGAGGTTCCTGAGCACATGATCGTGGTGGGCTCCGGGGTGACCGGAGCCGAATTCGCCTCGGCCTATCGCCGGCTCGGCGCTGAGGTCACCCTGGTCTCCTCACGCGACCAGGTGCTGCCCGGTGAGGATCCCGATGCGGCCACCGTATTGGAGAACGCCTTCAAACGGGTGGGGGTCAAGGTGGCTGCCCGGGCTCGGGCGGAGTCCGCTGAGCGGACCGAGAACGGGGTGCGGGTCACCCTCAACGACGGCCGTGTGCTGGAGGGTTCGCACTGCTTGATGGCAGTGGGCGGGATCCCCAACACCGCTGACCTGGGCCTGGACGAGTGTGGGGTGGAGACCATCAGCTCCGGGCATATTCGGGTGGACACTGTCTCCCGGACTACCGCCACCAATATCTACGCCGCCGGGGACTGCACCGGACTGTTCCCGCTGGCCTCCGTGGCGGCCATGCAGGGGCGGATCGCAGTGGCCCATATGCAGGGCGGTGCGGTCAAGCCGCTGCAGCTGCACCGGGTGGCCTCCAATGTGTTCACCTCCCCGGAGATCGCCACTGTAGGCGTGACCCAGGCGCAGGTGGACTCCGGCAAGTACCAGGCTGATGTGGTCAAGTTGGATCTGACCACCAATCCTCGGGCCAAGATGATGAACATCCGGGACGGGTTTGTGAAGATCTTCGCCCGGCGGGGCTCCGGCACGGTGATTGGGGCCGTGGTGGTGGCCCCCCGCGCCTCGGAGCTGATCTACCCGCTGGCCCTGGCGGTGACCCATAAGCTGCATGTGGATGACGTGGCCTCCACATTCACCGTCTACCCTTCACTGACCGGATCGCTGGCCGAGGCTGCACGGCGCCTGCACCTGCATGTGATGGAGCCCGCAGAACAGGTCGCATAGGCTTAGGGCATGACTGAGCCGCGCACACCTACTGCCGTCGACGAGTTCGCTGAAGTCTATTTCGCCAAGTACCTGGAGCTGAACCCCACCGAGGCCGCCTATCTGGGCATCCCCGGGTACGAGACTGACTATGGCGACTACTCCCCGGCGGGCAAGGCGGAGCGGGCAGCCCACGACGCCGCCGCCCTGCGGGACCTGGAGAAGCTGACTCCCGCAGACAGCACCGATGAGGTCACCCTGCACGCTATGCGCGAGCGGCTGGGCCTGGCTGCGGCTCTGCACGAGGCCGGCCGTGAAGATGTCAACAACATCGCCACCGCCGCCCACGAGGCCCGCCAGATCCTGGACCTGATGCCGCAGTCCACTGATCAGGACTTCGCTCATATTGCCGGGCGTCTGCGCAACCTCCCTGCCGCTCTGCAGGGCTGGTGGGAGTCCTTGGTGGCCGCGAGGGAAACTGGGCAGGTCTCCGCAGCCCGTCAGGTGCAGGCCGCAGCCGGGCAGTTCGCCAGCTACGCGGCAGAGGAGGGTGCGCTGAGGCAGCTGGTGACTGCCGCTGAGGCTGCCCAGGTGAGCGACGGCGTCGTCGATGATGTCCGCAACGGCGTACAGGCTGCTGCTGAGGCGTACCTGCTGCTCTCCCAACGGCTCACCGAGCGGCTACTCCCGGCCGCCCCTGCCCAGGATGCAGTGGGTGCCGACTATTACCGACTGGCCTCCCAGAGTTTCACCGGCACGCGGCTGGACCTCGAGGAGACCTACCAATGGGGCCTGGAGGAACTGGCCAGACTGGTCGAGGCCCAGAAGCAGGTGGCTGAGGCGATCCGGCCCGGGGCGAGCATTGCCGAGGCCAAGGAGGTCCTCAACAGTGATCCGGCCCGGAAGCTGCACGGCACCGATGCCCTCCAGCAGTGGATGCAGCAGCTGAGCGACCAGGCCATCGCCGATCTGCGGGATACCCACTTCGACATCCCCTCCCCTATGGACCAGCTGGAGTGCCGGATCGCCCCGACCACTGACGGCGGGGTCTACTACACCGGGCCCTCCGATGACTTCTCCCGGCCCGGGCGGATGTGGTGGTCGGTGCCCCCACAGGACACCGAGTTCACCACCTGGGCAGAAACCACCACCGTCTACCACGAGGGTGTACCGGGCCATCACCTGCAGATAGCCACCGCAGTGCTGGTCAAAGACCGGCTGAACTCCTGGCGGCGCAACGGCTGCTTCACCTCCGGCTACGCCGAGGGATGGGCACTCTACGCCGAGGACCTGATGGCTGAGCTGGGCTATCTGGAGGATCCCGGCGACATGATGGGGATGCTGGACATGCAGCGGATGCGGGCGGCCCGGGTGGTGTTCGACATCGGACTGCACTGCGGGTTCCGCGCCCCGGCCGAATGGGGCTCGGCCGTGTGGAACCCGGTCAGTGGGCGAGCCTTCCTCAGTGAGCACCTGCCGATTTCCGAAGGACAGCTGGAGTTTGAGCTGACCCGGTACCTGGGCTGGCCGGGCCAAGCCCCCAGCTACAAGGTGGGCCAGCGGGTCTTCCAACAGCTGAGAGCTGATCGCGAGGCCGCCCAGGGCGCAGACTTCGACTTGAAGGCTTTCCACACGGAGCTGCTGCAGCTGGGCAGCCTGGGACTGGACACGCTGCGCTGGGCGCTCAGCGGACGCTCCTGAGCAGATAGGTTAGGGATATGAGCACCAATGATCCCCGCAGTGAGGCCAACCAGCATGCGCAGCAGGCCGCCGAAGCTCTGCTGCAGGCAGCAGGGGTGGAGAGCATCGATCTGGCCTGCACCCTGGGCTCAGGCTGGGGCGAGGCTGCCGGACAGCTCGGCGAACAGATCGCTGAGATCAGCGCCGAGGATCTCCCAGGCTTCCACATCTCCGGAGTCCCCGGGCACAGCGGCTCCCTGAAAGTCATCAGAACCCAGGCCGGGCTGGCTGGTCCCAAACATGTGCTGGTCATCGGGGCCCGCACCCACTACTACGAGGGCCATGGGGTGGAGGCAGTGGCACACGGGGTGCGCACCGCCGCGGCAGCCGGGGCGGGCGTCGTCGTCCTCACCAACGGCTGCGGCGGGCTCAATCCCTCCTGGTCCCCGGGCACTCCGGTGCTGATCCGTGACCATCTGAACCTCACCGGCACCTCACCGCTGCAGGGCGCACATTTTGTGGACCTCACCGATCTGTACTCCCTGCGCATCCGGGGCATCGCTCAGCGGGTGGATCCTTCGCTGGGCGAGGGGGTCTACGCGCAGCTGCCGGGGCCGCACTATGAGACACCCGCCGAGATCAGCTATCTGCGCACTATCGGCGCGGACCTGGTGGGGATGTCAACCGCGCTTGAGGCGATCGCCGCGCGGGCCGCCGGGATGGAGGTCTTCGGCATCTCCTTGGTCACCAACCTGGCTGCTGGAATCTCGGACGAACCGCTGAGCCATCAGGAAGTCATCGAGGCCGGAGCCGCCGCAGCCCCCAGAATTGCGAGCCTGCTGGCCCAGATCATCACCACAACTCTTGAGGAGAGCTGACCGTGGCCGAACTGCTGAGCACCGCCAAGCGCTGGATCGCGCTGGACCCCGATCCCAGCACCCGCACCGAGCTCACCGAGCTGCTCGATGATGCCGAGAGCGGCGACCAGGTGGCCTATGACACCCTGGAGCGCCTCTTCGCAGGCCGGCTGGCCTTCGGAACCGCCGGGCTGCGTGCGGAGCTGGGCCCCGGGCCGCTGCGAATGAACCGACTGGTGGTCCGGCAGACCGCTGCCGGTCTGCTCAAATATGCCGATGCCGTATTGGCCGCCGCCCACGGCAGGGTGGATAACCCCCATGATGTGGAGGGCACTAAGGCGCACCGTATCGTGATCGGCTACGACGCCCGCTACCAGTCCGATGAGTTCGCCTTCGAGACCGCGGAGATCTTCCGTGACGCCGGCTGGGAGGTGCACCTGTTCGACAGGCCGGGCCCCACTCCCCTGCTGGCCCGGCAGGTGCTGGTCGCCGACGCCGAGGTGGGGGTGATGGTCACCGCCAGCCATAATCCGCCCCAGGACAACGGCTACAAGGTATACCTGGGCGGGGAACTCTCCCGCTATCTGGAGCCGGACGGCCTCGGGGTAGGCGCCCAGATCGTATCCCCGGTGGACCGGGAGATCGCCGCGACGATCGCCGAGGTGGTGGCCGCAGACTTCGCTGTGGACTCCGCCACTCCGGAAGCTCAGCTCTCCCCGGATGTCCCCGCCCCCGCCGGCGTGCACTGGATCGGTCAGCAGGCCCGTGACTCCTACCAACGGGAGGCCCTGCAGCTGTTGGACCCGGAAAGCTATCCGCACCGGGACATCACCATCGTCTACACCGCCATGCACGGGGTCGGCGGCCAGGCAGTGACAGATCTGCTCTACGCCGCCGGGTTCGCTGATGTGATTCCGGTCCAGGAGCAGTTCGAGCCGGACCCGGCTTTCCCCACTGCGGACTTCCCCAACCCGGAGGAGGCCGGGGCACTGGACCTGGCACTGAAGGCTGCCGCGGAGCACAGTGCGGACTTGGTGCTGGCCAATGATCCCGATGCGGACCGACTCTCGGCTGCCGTCTATGACGCGGCCGCCGAATCCTGGCGGCAGCTCTCCGGTGATGAGATCGGCGCCCTGCTGGGCCGGCACATCCTGGAGCGCGGCCCGCTGCGCACAGGCTGGCAGACTCCAGCGAGCCAAGCGAGCACAGGGCCTGCTGAAAGCACCCCCACCATCGGCAACTCGGTGGTCTCCTCCCGCCTGCTGGGCAAACTGGCCCTCGGCCGCGGCGCAGCCCATGAGGAAACCCTCACCGGGTTCAAATGGCTGGCCCGGGTGCCCAATCTTGTCTTCGGCTACGAGGAGGCCATCGGCTTCGATGTGGACCCGGTCCACGTGCGGGACAAGGACGGCGTATCAGCCGCACTGATCTTCAGCGAGCTCATCGCAGACCTGAAGGCCAAGGGCCAGACCGCGCTGAGCGCCTTGGACGAGATCGCCGCGGAGGCCGGTGTGCATATCACCGGTCAGGTGACCATCCGGGTGGAGGATCTCTCCCAGCTGGGTGAGGTCACGGCCGCGCTGCGGAGGAACCCGCCTGCTGAGATTGCCGGGGATCCCGTGGTGGAATCCCTGGACCTCAGAGAGCACCCGCTGCCGGGCAAGGAGTTCACCGAGGCCAAGTCCACTGACGCACTGATCTATCTCACTGCCGGCGGGCACCGGGTGATCGTGCGCCCCTCCGGCACTGAGCCCAAGGTCAAGTGCTATCTGGAAGCGGTCGCCTCGCCCGATTCCAGCGCCCCCCAGGCGGTCACCGCCGCCCGGCAGAACGCAGAAGCGCAGCTGCAGCAGCTGCGCAGCTCGATGGAACAGATTCTGAGTTAGTTCCGCCGGCGGGGAAACCCCGCTCGGCTCTCGGCCGGTTGCAGCGGCACCGGCCTTCACACCTAAAGGAAGTGAGCAGCCACGTGAGCACGTCTCCTACACCCCAAGAGCTGGCACCGCTGATTGATCACACCGTACTCAAACCGGACACTGGCGAGACCACGGTGCGCCGGGTGATCGCTGAGGCGGTGGAGCACGGGTTCGCCTCGGTGTGCATCAACCCCAAGTGGGTGGAGCTGACCGCGGCTGCCCTGGCCGGCACCGGGGTGAAGACCTGCACCGTAGTAGGTTTCCCGCTCGGTGCCACCACCACAGCCCAGAAGGTGGCAGAGGCCCAGGAGGCGGTAGCCAATGGTGCTGAGGAAATCGACATGGTGGTGGACATCGCTGATGCCAACGCCGGGGCCGGCGAGGCGGTGCGGGCCCAGATCGCAGCGGTGGCTGCCGCCGCTCACTCAGGCGGCGCCATCCTGAAGGTGATCCTGGAGACCGCACTGCTCACCGAGGATGCCAAGGTGCTGGTCTGCCGCGCAGCAGAGGCTGCAGGGGCTGATTTTGTGAAGACCTCCACCGGGTTCGGCGGCGGCGGTGCCACAGTGGAGGATATCGCCCTGATGCACCGCGAGGTCGGCGGCAGGTTGGGCATCAAGGCCTCTGGTGGGGTGCGCAGCTACGAGGACGCCGCAGCGGTAGTTGCTGCCGGTGCCACACGCATCGGTGCCAGCTCCTCTCTTGATATTGTGGGGGCAGGAAAAACAAGCACCGGTGACGGCTACTAGTGGCGGCCTCGCCGGTGGTCTCAACAACTACAGCAGAGGGATCCCATGATTGACGCGCAGGGCAATGTGAAGGCCTATTCTGGGCAGGGACGGTTGGTGGGCAACCTGGTTGCCTTCCTGTTTGTGTTCGGCCTGCTGCTGGGATCTATGGTCATCCTGAACTTCTGGGACCTGGACAACGCCTGGTGGCCGGGGCTGGGGTTCCTGGCCCTCTACGCCGGTTCCTTCCTGGTCGCCAAGGAAGTCATCGGACGCTCCGACACCCTGGAACAGCAGGATCTCCACGGTGAGCACGGCGAGCCTCTGGACGCCATGGCTTCCCGTCAGGCAGAGTCCAACGCGCCACGCGGCGAGCGCAAAGCCCCTGCCCAGTCGCGGTAGTTCTCCGCGCTACTGGGCCTTGAACAGGGCCTCGTAGACCTGGTGCAGCCAGTCGAGCAGGGCTCCGTCGGTGAGGTCCTCGCCACCGACCGGTGCGGTGGTCGGTTTGGCCAGCAGCACCTGCTTCAGTGACGTCTTGTGCTGGCCGGAGAACATCCGTTCCATCCGCAGCTGCCGTGACTCGGCCAGCTCCTCCACGGGGCTGAATCGGATGAACTTGCCCTGCGCTCCCACGTCGGTGATGCCCACCGCACGCATCCGATTGCGGAAGCGGGAGACCTCCACTAGGTTCTGCGCCGGCTGGGGCAGTTCCCCGTAGCGGTCGGTCCACTCTGCCACCACGGCGTCGACCTTTTCCTCGGTGTCCGCAGCGGCCAGCTTGCGGTAGCCCTCCAGGCGCAGCGGCTCGCTGGGCACATAGTCTGCGGGCAGGTGGGCGTTGATGGGCAGCTCGATCTTGACTTCCTCGGGGTGGGCGTCCTCCTCACCCCGATAGTCGGCCACGGCCTCGCCCACCATGCGCAGGTAGAGATCGAAGCCCACTCCTTCAATGTGCCCGGACTGCTCCCCGCCCAAGAGGTTGCCGGCCCCGCGCAGCTGCAGGTCTTTCTTGGCCAGCTGGAACCCTGCGCCGAGCTCATTATGGGCCGCCACTGCTTTCAGCCGCTCCAAGGCGTCCTCGCCCAACGGTTTCTCCGCCGGGTAGAGGAAATAGGCGTAGGCCCGCTCCCGGGAACGCCCCACCCGGCCGCGCAGCTGGTGCAGCTGGCTCAGCCCGAATGCGGAGGCCCGGTCCACCAGCAGAGTGTTGGCATTGGAGATGTCCAAACCGGTCTCGATGATGGTGGTGGAGACCAGCACGTCGAACCGGCGCTCCCAGAAGTCCTGCACAATCCGTTCCAGCTGGGACTCACCCATCTGCCCGTGGGCCACCTCCACCCGGGCCTCAGGCACCAGTTCACGCACCCGGGCGGCGACCTTATCGATATCGGCCACCCGATTATGCACGTAGAAGACCTGACCTTCACGCATCAGCTCACGGCGGATGGCGGCTGAGACCTGCTTATCGGTGTAGGGCCCCACATAGGTGAGCACCGGGTGGCGCTCCTCAGGCGGGGTGTTCAGCTCGGAGGTCTCTCGGATCCCGGCCAGGGACATCTCCAGGGTGCGCGGGATGGGGGTGGCGGTCATGGCCAGCACATCAACATTGGTGCGCAGCTTCTTCAGCTGCTCCTTGTGCTCCACACCGAAGCGCTGCTCCTCATCGATGATCACCAGGCCCAAGTCCTTGAACTGAACCTCCTTGCCCAGCAGCCGGTGGGTGCCGATGACAATATCGACCGCACCCTCCTTCAGCCCGTTCATCACCTCTTTGGACTCTTTGCCGGTCTGGAACCGGGAGAGCGCACGGACCCGCACCGGGAAGCCGGCGTAGCGCTCGGTAAAGGTTTCGTAGTGCTGGGAGACCAGCAGGGTGGTGGGCACCAGCACTGCCACCTGCTTACCGTCCTGCACTGCTTTGAAAGCGGCGCGAATGGCGATCTCAGTCTTGCCGAAACCCACATCCCCGGAGATCAGCCGGTCCATGGGGACCTCGGCCTCCATATCGCGCTTGACCTCTTCCATCGCACTGAGCTGGTCGGGGGTCTCCACATACGGGAATGCATCCTCCAGCTCCGCCTGCCAGGGGGTATCAGCGCTGAAGGCGTGGCCCCGTGAGGCCATCCGAGCCGCGTAGAGCCGGATCAGTTCGGCGGCGATCTCCTTGACCGCCCGGCGGGCCTTACGTTTGGTGGCTGCCCAATCAGAGCCGCCCATCTTCGAAAGCGCCGGGACATCCCCGCCCACGTACTGGGAGACTTGGTCGAGCTGGTCAGTTGGCACCATCAGCCGGTCTTTGGGGGCCCCGCGCTTAGAGGAGGCGTACTCGAGCACCATGTACTCGCGCATACCGGCGGTGCCGGCGCGGATGGCCTGTGGTGAGCCCACCGGGCGCTGAATGAGCTCCACAAACTGTCCGATGCCGTGCTGCTCGTGGACCACAAAGTCACCCTTAGTCAGTGAGAGTGGGTCCACTGGGTTCTTCTTGCGGCGGGTGGCACGCTTCTTCCCGGCCCGTGAGTCCTGCCGGATGGAACGGCCGAGCATCTCGGACTCGGTGAGCAGGGCCAGCTGCAGTGCGTCCACCGCGAAGCCTTCGGCCAGGTTCGCTGTGGTAACGGTGATCTGCCCGGGCGGCGGGGCGGCCTCGAGGGTTTCGGCTTGTCTGTGGGGCACCGAATGCTCTGCCAGCAGCTCAGCAACTCGTGCCGCCGAGCCGGAGCCGCCAGTCGTGACTACCACGGACCATTGATCCTTGGCGCGGCCGGCCAGGAACTCCATCACCTGCTCCACCGAGCCTCGGTAGCCGATCGGTTCCCGGGAGTCGATGCTGACCAGGTCGCTGTCCTGCTCCAGTTCCTCATCCAGACCCAGGGAGGTGATCGACCACCAGCCGGCACCGTGCGCCAAGGAGGCTTCACGGGTCTCGGTCAGTGATGCGAAGGCTCCGCTCTCCAGGGAGGACTGTTCCTGGGCTGTGATGTCAATGGGAGCGGAGGCGCCATCGGAGCTGGCCTGCCAGGCTGCGGCCAGGAACTCCTCGTTGGTGGCAGCCAGATCATGGGCGCGGGCACGGACCTTCTCCGGCTCCACCACTACGGTCAGGGACCCTTCCGGCAGTTCGGAGACGAAAGGCACCATACGCTCGACCAACACGGGGGTCAGCGACTCCATACCTTCAACGGCCTGGTGCTGGCTGATCTTCTCAAGCATGTCCACTGCGTGCGGCATGCTGGACATCAGGTCTTTGGCCCGGACAGCGATCTGGTCAGTGATCAGCAGCTCCCGGCAGGGCACAGCGTGGACTGTGGTGGGCGCATCCTCGGATTCGATGGAGAGCTGGTCGGCCACCGAGAAGTGCCGCAGCTGCTCGACCTCATCGCCGAAGAACTCCACGCGCACCGGGTGGGTGTCATTGGGCGGAAAAACGTCCAGGATGCCGCCCCTCACGGCGAACTCCCCGCGCCGGGTGACCATGTCCACCCGGGAGTAGGCGGCCGCGGCCAGGCTGGCGACCACCTCATCGAACGCGTAGAACTCGCCGGCAGTCAGCGTGACCGGCTGCAGATCGCCCAGGCCGGCAACAATCGGCTGAATCACCGCGCGGATCGGGGCCACCACTACATCGAGCCCGCCGGTACTCTCAGGGTGGGCCAGCTGGCGCAGAATGCCCAGCCGGCGGCCCACCGTATCGGAGCGCGGGGAGAGCCGCTCATGCGGCAGGGTCTCCCAGGAGGGGAAGTGCCCCACCTTGGCTTCGGGGGCGAAGCAGCTCAGCGCGGACTCCAGCTCATCGGCCTCCCGGTCGGTGGCGGTGACAGCCAGGACCACCGCAGCACTGTGGTTCTTCCTCAGCCCCTCGGCGACCTCGGCGATCAGCGCCGCTCTGAGCCCGGAGGTGGCCGCGATCTGCAGCTCCTCAGTGCGCTCAGCGGCCGGATGGCCGGCCGCGGAGACCACTCGAGAGTACGACGACGCCGCAGACAGCGCAGTGCGCAGACCCTTCAGAGACACGCCAAACACCTCACCAGAGATTCAGGGGAGAAAAAGACCTCCCCTACAGTACCGTGCTGGGTCAGGACAGGATGCGGTCGATTTCCTCAGCGCGCTCCTCATCATCGAGGGAGTCATCACTGCTGGCCCAGCTGGCCGCCCCGGATCGCCCACTCCAGAGGTGGGCGGGCACCTCGCCACCGCGCTTCAGACTGCTCAGGCGATAGCTCCGGACTGGGCGGCGCTGGCCGCCAGCTATCTGGCCGGACGGCTGCTGTGGATGTCGGATGAACCGCTGGACCATATCCGCGAGGTCGCCGACACCTGGGCCTCAGCCAGCCGGGTCTGCTTGGCCGACCCCGATTCTCCCTGGAACCAGCTGCCCCTGCGCCCGGAGTAGCTCAGACGCCGCCAGTCGTGGCGCCCACTCCGGTATGCTCCAGACTGTGATCTCTCCCACTGGAAGGCCGTGGCTGGATGAGCTTGCCGCCGCCACTGAACAGTTCAGAGCCGTCATCGCCGCAGCTGAGCACGACCAGGAGGCCCTCGCCTCCTCCGTGGCGGCCTGCCCGGGCTGGGATCTGCGGGATCTCGCGGTGCACCTCGGCCGGACCCATCTGTGGGCTGCCCAGATTCTGGACGGCGCCGACCCCCGCAATCGCCCACAGGACGAGCCCGCCCCAGAAGAGCCTCTGCCCGCCTGGTACGGCCGCACCGCAGAGAGGATCCGCAAAGCCCTGGCTGAGGCGGGCCCGGACAAGCCCTGCTGGACTCTGGTGAAGGAGCAACGCAATGCACTGTTCTGGCAGCGCCGCCAGGTCCATGAGACCGTGGTGCACCTCTGGGACGCACACCACGCCCTGGGCAGGTCCACCGAGATCACTCCGGCACTTGCCTACGACGGAGTGGCCGAGGTCGCTGAGGTGATGTACCCGCGGATGCTGCGGGCCCAGCGGGTGCAGCCGCTGCCGAAGCAGCTTGTCCTCACCGCCACCGATCTCAGCGCTGAGCCGGTGAGGATCGGCGATGCTGGAGAGACTCTGGCCGTCCGTGCCCCTGCCGGGAAGCTCCTGCTGCTGGTGTGGCAGCGCATCCCCTGCAGCCCGCAGTACGGCGCCCCGGAGGCACAAGAGCTGATCAGCCAGTCCCTTGTCCCCTGATCCACTATGTCCCCTGCTCCACTATGAAGTTGTCAAGCAACACGCCCATGCCTGCCGCGGCAGAGGGCTCATAGGTCCGGCCGGAACTTGTCGGCACGCCCTGTATGCGCCCGTTGCTGCAACGGGAGCGCCGTACGCATGCTCAGTCTGCTGTCCCGGTGGCCCAGCTCGGCGGCGGATCTGTTGATCCCCCGGGAGGGTCGCTGCCGGTGTGCAGTCTCGGCAGCAGGCCGTGGCTCTTCACCTCGTGGTGATGGTGACAGAGCACCCAGGAGTTCTCACCACTGGTTTCGCCTCCGGTATCATGTGAGGTTCTGTGGTCTATCTCTGCAGTAGATGCCGGCTCCGTGCACCCGTGCACCTGGCACTGCTTATCCCGCAGCATCACTGCTGCTCGGAGGTTTCCCGTGACAAACCGTGCAGCAGATGAAGTCTTCAGGAGGTTGGGCCGGGAACGGATCTGCTGGACCAGATCGGCATGAAGCGTCCAGCGCGAATCCTCAGCACTGTCTGGAGTCGCTGCACCCCCAGACAGCCCCCGCATCGGATTCCTGCGGCCAAGTTTCACGATCCTCTCGACCTGCTCTGTGCCGTCCGGCCCGGTTGTGAGACCAGTGAGGTAATAGCTGTTCCGGGCTGTTGGGCTATTGACCAGGCGGCGAGCTTCTCCGGCGGGGAGTGTGTACCGGCCGTCGCTGCTGATGGCTGGGGCCTCGCTGTCACCGGTCAGCGTGCCTAGGGGGACCGTGATGTTGATGGTGGATTCCTGCCGGACAGCAACCGCGCCCTGAGCATCGCCCCTTCCACTGCCGGCTCCGATCCTCAGCCACTGAGCTAGGAGGTCAGCCGTACGCTGGGAGAACGTGCTCTGCTCTTGGGCGGGATCCTGGGGAGCCTCCGGACCCAGGGCCGGCTGAGGCTTCAACCCACCTGCGACCCCCTGTCTCCGTGGCGCCCTGCGGGCTGTGCTGTGCAGCCTGGTCTCAAGGTCAGCCAGAAACAGCGTCGGTAAGTAGGCCCTGAGCGTGGACATGCCGTTGTGGTGATGGGTGATAGCCACATGGCGCTGACTGCCGGCCCGCTCATAGCGCCGCTGGTGCCCTGCCGGGTCCTGCTCCGCCACGAAGTCACGGACCTGCTGATCGAGGGTGTTCTTGTTCTCACCTGTTGCTGCTGAGCAGAACTGCGTGTCCAGGGCCTCGGTGAGGGCTTTCTGAGCTGCGGAGTTCCCACTGTTGGTCTCGATGAGGTCACCGGCACCGGCGACTAGTTTTCGCATCCGGGTAAAGTCGAGCCTGCCCAGGCAGTACTGCTCCCATACCTGGGGCAGCCATTCCCGGGCGGTCTGTGCCACGCTGAGTACTCGGCGCACGTCATGATCAGTCATTCCGAGCAGCACCGCCGCCTCATGGTGCACAGTCTTCAGCACGGCCTGCTGCCTAAAGGTATGTGGCGCAGACTGTTCCTCCTCAGCGACCCGCCGGTCCCGGTAGTCCAGAAGATGAACCGTCCTTTGAGCCTCGGCCCGGCGGCTGCTGACTTCAGCGTGCCATGCCGCCATCAACTCAGGCTGCTTCTCCAGGCGCTCGTACCCAGCCGGCAGGACCGGCGGCTCCGCACAGTCCTCGACACCCGCGGCGGCCAGCGCAGGCGCCTCCCGGGCGTCCTCAACAGTCCGGCTGGAACCCGCAGGGGTCCCGGCTCCGTCTGATGTCGGAGCCACCCAGACTGCGGGGGCTGAGGGTGGTGGCATGTTCGCTTCCTCCTGTACTCCTATCTGTGATCCACATTACAGAGGGGGTCGGAGATGCTCCCGATCCCCCGGGGCACTCCGCTCAACTAGCTCGAACAGCCCATACCCAAGCTCCCGGGCCCATGAATCGCCCCAATCCCCATCCGGCCAGTCCCTACGCGGCCAGTCCACCTCCGGCCGCCGCACCAGTCACCACCGCAGCCCGCCGCCTTACTGATCACTGCAGCACCAGTCACCACCTCACCAGTCACCACCGCAGCCCACCACCACTCGGGCCACCACAGCACCGGCATACAGTAGGACCATGGAATGGCAGTTCGAGGCGGAGGTCGTCGAGTGGCGCGGGCCTGCTCCCTACCTCTTCGCGCCGCTGCCTAAGCAGCTCTCGGCCGAGCTCAAAGAAGCCGGCCGGCACCTCATGTACTGGGGGCAGCTCCCGGTAATCGCCACCATCGGCAGCACTGAGTTCAACACTGCGATGTGGCCCAAGGATGGACACTTTCTGCTGCCGCTGAAAGCAGCGGTCCGCCGCGCTGAGGGGATCAGCCTCGGGGACTGCCTCACCGGGAAAGTGCGCTTGCCCGAGGACCTGCCATGAGTATGGCCGGTGTTCCGCAGGCACCGGTCGAACTGCCCGCCGTTGTTCGGGAGCTAGCTGGCGGGGACGCCGTCGACCCAGTATGGCGCAATGAGCTCGGCGGCATCACCTTCAGGCTCTCAGGCGGTGAGACCACCCGCTACCTGAAGTGGCAGGACTATTCGGAACTGGGCCCGCTGGCTCGTAGCCACGTGAATCTGCGCGCCGAGGCCGAGCGTCTGACCTGGGCAGGAGAGTACACATCGGTGCCCCAGGTGTTAGAAGCCGGAGAGAACGACGACGCCGCCTGGCTGCTCACCGCCGGGATACGGGGACTGCCGGCTCTCCACCGGCGCTGGAGGCAGGAGCCTGAGACCGCAGTGCGCGCCATCGCCACCGGGCTGCGGCACCTGCACGAAGCGCTGCCGGTGGATGCCTGCCCGTTCCTGGGCGGCTGGGCAGAGGCCACAGGTGCCCAGCTGCCGGAACCGGATAGCCTGGTGGTCTGCCACGGCGACCCCTGCGTGCCGAACACCCTGATCAGTGCTGAGGGGCAATTCGCCGCTCATGTGGACCTGGGCCAGCTCGGCGTGGCCGACCGGTGGGCTGATCTGGCGATCGCCTCATACAGCATCAGCTGGCAGGTCAATTTTGCGCGGAGCTACGACGAGCTGTTCTTCGCCACCTACGGGGTGGAGCCGGATGAAAAGCGCCTGACGTTCTACCGGAGGCTCTGGGACGTCAGCTAGTCCAGCCCGCCCAGCTCCTCCTCGATCCGCCGCACCTTCTCGGTGAGCTGACCGGTGTGACCTGGCCGGATGTCGGCTTTGATCACCAGCGAGGTGCGCGGGGAGGTCTCAGCAACCACGTCAGTAGCACGCTTGATGACGCCAAAGACCTCGTCCCACTCCCCCTCGACAATGGTGAACATAGAGTTCAGCTCATATGGCAGTCCGGAGTCTCTGACGACTTTGACAGCCTCTGCCACAGCCTTGGTGACGGAGGCGTCGTCGTTCTCAGTGGTGGTGGGGGCAACGGAGAATGCAACTAACATCGTGTACTCGCTTCCCGCCCTGTCATGGCCTACACAAATGCTGCACATTTGCGCGGGGCCCGCATCCAGGGCTCTCGTTTCGCTCTGGGTTTCGCTCTGGCTCTCTGAATCCAGGCTACGCGTGACCACCTCTAATGTGAACAGCTCTGGCCGGGAGAGTGGAGCCGACATAGGCTGGGCCCATGGGCACTCTTCCATTCTTCGACGACAGCGAGATCCGCCGCGTGCTGTGCGTAGTAGCCCATCCTGACGATATGGAGTACGGCGCCTCTGCCGCTGTGGCCCGCTGGACGGCGCAGGGCATCAGTGTCTCCTACCTGCTGCTGACCGCTGGCGAGGCAGGAATGCGCAGCCTGAGCCCTGAGGAGGTGGCGCCACTGCTCACCCAGGAGCAGCGCGCTGCCTGCCAGGAGGTCGGTGTGCAGGACCTGACGGTGCTCGGCCTCCCCGACGGCATGCTTCAGCCGGACCTGGAGACACGGAGGCACATTGCCCGGCAGATCAGGAAGACCCGCCCTGATCTCGTCCTTACCCAACCCTGGGAGCTGCAGATGGGATGGGGGCTCAACCACGCCGATCATCGGGCTGCCGGGCTGGCCACGGTGGATGCTGTGCGCGACGCTGATAATCCCTGGGTCTTCCGCGAGCTGCTGGAGGATGAGGGCCTCGAACCCTGGGGCACCGACTGGCTGCTGGTGGCCAATGCCGAACCCAGCCACCTGATCGATGTCTCAGGGGAGCCTGCGGAGCCGGCGATCCGCTCCCTGCAGGCCCATGAGGCCTATCTGGCCGGGCTCGGCGACCACCCCGATCCGCGCGAGATGATCGAGGGGATGACCAGCGCTGCCGCCCAACACAGTGCGGATGCTGCTGCCAGCCACGCCCTGGGCGTGGCGGCCTACCGGATGTGACCCCTCTGCTGTGGGCAGAAGCCCTGTCCCCTGCGCGGAGGGACTCGGTAGCCTGAGCCTCATGGATGAGCTCGCACAGCGCAGAGGCAGCCGGACGCGGTGCCAGGCCCCGCTGGACCCCCGGCTTGCTCAGCCGCTGTGGCGCGAGGTGCTGGGAGCCCGGCTCCGCCGGCTGCGCAAACAGCGCGGACTCACCCTGACCGAGCTGGCCGCCAGATCCGGGGTCTCGGCCCAGTACCTCTCGGAGGTCGAGCGCGGCCGCAAGGAGCCCTCCTCCGAGATGATCGCCGCCATCACCGGGGCCCTGGGGCTGACCCTGATTCAGCTGACCTCCCACGTAGCCGATGAGCTGCAGCGGACCTCGTTCAGCAGCCGGCTCTCCGCGCCGCTGTCCTCCACCCAGAGCCCCGCCGTCTCCACCTCGCTGCCGCAGCTGAGCACCGCCGGCACCCCTCAGCTGTCCCTGGTGGCCTGAGGCCTTCCGCCCAGCAGCTCCGGCCTGCCGCGCAGCACCTCATCGGCCAGTCCATAGGCCACTGCCGCCTCCGCAGTGAAGACCCGGTCCCGGGCGGTGTCCCGGCGCAGCAGCTCGGCAGGCTGCCCTGTGTGCTCAGCAAGGACCTGCTCAATCTCCCCGCGCACCCTCACCAGCTCATCAGCGTGCAGAATCAGATCCGGGATCGGCGCCCGTCCGGTATTGATGGCAGGCTGGTGCAGCACGATCCTGGTATGCGGCAGCACCGCCCGGCTGCCCGGGGCTCCCCCGGCCAGCAGCACCGCCCCGGCGGCAAAGGCCTGACCCACACACGTGGTGGCCACCGGTGAGCCGATGTACTGCATCGTGTCGTAGATGGCCATCATCGCCGAAGGGTCTCCGCCCTCGCAGTGGATATAGAGATTCACCGGGGCCTCGGCCGATTCGGCCTCCAAGTGCAGCAGCTGGGCGATCACTGCATTGGCCACCCCGGAGTCGATGGCTGTGCCCAGGTAGATGATCCGCTCGGCCAGCAGCTGCGAGTAGACGTCCATCACTCGTTCGCCCCGGGCATCGCGGGTCACCACATGCGGAATGGTGTAACTGCTCATGACCAGCCTCCCTGCCAGGACTGCGGACACGGGTACGAGGCCGCCTGCTCCACTGCCGCGGTCAGGCCCAGCGGGTGCCGGCCGGCCACCGGCGCGATCGCGCCGAAGTCGGTGACGATCTGGTCGATGAATCCGTAGTCCCTGGCCTGGGCTGCGGTGTACCAGCGGTCACGCAGCGAGTCTTCAAAAACCCGCTGCACCGGCTGGCCGGTGTCGGAGGCGATGATGCCCAGCACCGTGTCTCGCGTATCGCGCAGCTCCTCGGCCGCCAGCTCCACATCGGCCGCGCTCCCGCCGATGCCGGAGGAGCCTTGGTGCAGCAAGATCTTGGCATGCGGCAGGGCGAATCGGCGCCCCGGCGCCCCTGCGGAGAGCAGGAACTGTCCGGCGCTGGCGGCCATGCCCAGCGCCAGGGTGGAGACCTGATTGGGGATGCTCCGCATAATGTCGCGGATGGCCAGCATGGCCGGCACTGAGCCACCCGGTGAGTTGATCCACAGCCAGATGCCGTGCCCGGGCTGGTCTGCGGCGATGGTCAGCAGTTTGGCCATCAGCCAGGCGGCGTTGTCATCTTCTAGGGCGGAGTCCAGCACCAGCACACGGCGGTGGGCCAGCTCCTCCCGCATCTGGCCGGTCAACTGCCGGCCGGTGTTCTCTTCGCTCATATCCCCAGCCTGCCCGCGGGATGCCTTCCGCACGCGGTTTCTCTGCTGCGGGCAGTTCTGCCCTCAGCAGCAGCCCGGCCGGGAATCGACGCCGCCGAAGGCGAGTTGAGCATGATGTGATCCATGACCTCAGGCAGCGGCGATGACCTCTCCAGCCAGCACTGTGGCTGGCACCCGCACCCTTCTCCCGGCGGCAGCAATCCTCACCACCGTACTGATGTGGGCCTCCACGTTTGTGATCATGCGTGCCGCTGCCCCGGAGATCTCCCCCGGTCCGCTGGCGCTGATCCGGCTGACGGCGGGCTCCCTGACGCTTACGCTGCTCATCGGCCTGATGCGCCGCGGCCGGTTCCGGATCCCACGCGGCAGGCCCCTCTGGCTGACCCTGGCGTTCGGAGTCAGCTGGTTCGCCGTCTATACAGTGGTCTTCAACTGGGCTGGGCACTATCTCGACGCCGGGACCGTAGCGATGGTGGTCAATTTCGCCCCGCTGCTGGTGGGGATCGGTGCGGTGGTCTTCTTCAAGGAGGCTTTCAGCCGACGGCTGTTCCTGGGCATGCTCATCTCGCTGCTCGGCATCGGCCTGATCACTGTGGCCGGGTCCACGGGTCAGCTGGCGATGGTGGGACTGCTGATCGCCTTCGCCGCTGCGCTGCTCTACGCCGGAGGCATGCTGCTGCAGAAGCTGGCCCTGCGCAGCGTGGACGCGCTGACCGCCACTTGGCTGGGCTGTGCGGCGGGCACCCTGGCCCTGCTCCCATTCCTTCCCCAGACGCTCGGCGAACTCCCCGAGCTCTCGGCCGGCACTCTGGCCGGCGCGGTGTACATGGGAATCGGCCCCTCCGCCCTGGGCTTCTGGTTCTGGGGCTATGCGATGAATCATTTCCCCACCGGTAGGGTGGCCTCCGCGACTCTGGCGGTGCCTGCCGTGGTGGTTCTGATGTCGGCGGTGACGCTGAACGAGGTCCCACCGCTGCTGGCGATCATCGGCGGGGCCATCGCACTGGCCGGTGTGGCGGCAGCCCAGTTCCGGCTCCGCCGCTAGGTGACTCTGGTCTCGGGGGCGGGCCCTGCGAGTTCAGGAGGTGGGGCGGCGTCGTCGTTCCTGGTCTCCCGCTGTGTCTTTTTGGCTCGTCTCCGGCCCAGCTCGTAGCCGGCCACCGCGGCAATCCAGAGGGCAGTGATGGGCAGCACGAAGCCGAGCATGGCTGCGCTGAACGGGCGCAGCACCTGGTGCTCCGCTGCTGCCAGCACCAGGTAGATCACATAGGCCACGTACATGGCAGTCATCAGGAAGCCCTCCCAGCGGACGATGGCCTGACCGGTGAAGGCCAGCGGCAGCAGCACCAGGGCCACTGCGATCATCACCGGCAGGTCGAAGTTGATCGCCGCGGTCTCCACCGCCACTCCATCCGGGGCGATCATGCTGGTCAGCCCGATCACTGCTCCGATGTTGAAGATGTTTGAGCCCACCAAGTTGCCCACTGCCATATCGCGCTCACCGCGCACGGCTGCGATGACGGAGGTGGCCAGCTCCGGCAGCGAGGTGCCGATGGCCACGATGGTCAGCCCGATGATCAGGTCGCTGACGCCCAGTGCCGAGGCGATGGAAGTGGCGGAGCTGACCAGGAACTGAGCGCCGAGCACCAGCATGGCCACGCCCAGGCCCACTAGGGCGAGGTCCACGGTGGTGGAGCGCAGCTTGGTGGCCCGCAGCTTGGCGGTGAGCCTGCCTGCGCCCTCACTGAGCACCTCCTCCACTGCCAGCTGCGGATCAATACCGCGCCTGGTCTGCCGGCGTGCGAACCAAATGGTGCCCACGAGATAGGCCAGCAGCAGGCCGAAGAGGATGATGCCGTCCAGCAGCGAGAACCCACCGTCTGCGGCCAGGGCCAGGGCCAGTACGGAGAAGCCGATCATGATCGGGATATCGGCTTTGATCAGCTGCACTTTGACCAGCAGGGCGCCGAAGATCGCGGTCAGGCCCATCACGAAGAGGATATTGGCGATATTGGAACCCACCACATTGCCCACAGCCAGTCCCGGGGAGCCGGTGAAGGCTGCTCCCACGCTGACGGCAAGCTCAGGAGCGGAGGTGGCGAAAGCCACGACGGTCAGCCCGATGATTAGCGAGGACATACCTATGGTCTTGCCCAGGGAGGCGGCCCCGCGGACCAGCGCCTCGCCGCCCATCACAAGAAGGACAAGGCCGCTGATCAGCAGAATAAGGCTTGAGACCGTCACCATGCTTATGATACCCGCAGGTCAGCGCCATGCAGAAGGGCTGTCCCCCACTTATGCGGGCCCAGCGGGCGGTAGGATATGCGGTGGACCTGAGGGACCGTATATGCCTGCCCTACCTAAGACCTGCCCTACCTATGAGGAGCCACTATGGCCATTGAAGCTGAGAAAGTGATTCCGCACTCTGTGGAGAAGATCGTGGAGGCCTACTCCAGTGAGGCTTTCCACAACCACCTCGCCGGCAAGGTCGGCTCCGAGCTGAAGAGCTTTGAGGTGACCAGGTCTGCTGACGGCGGGTTCGTCATCAGCTCGGTGCAGCAGATGCCCGCCGATAAGCTGCCCTCCCTGGCCCAGAAAGTGTTCAAGGGCAATGTGACGGTGAACATCACCGACACCTGGAGCGCCCCTGACTCATCCGGATCCCGCCGCTCTGATACTGATGTGACCATCTCCGGAGCGCCGGTGAAGGCCGTGGCCTCGCAGAACCTGCATGCCCGCGGGGAGACTGAGACGCTCTCCACGGTGCGCGGTGATGTGGATGTGAAGGTCCCACTGATCGGCAAGAAGCTCAAGACCCAGGCTGAGCCTTATATCGCCAAGTTTGTGGAGCTGCAGGCCAAAGAGGTCAGCAAGTTTATCGAGAGCCGGGGCTGACCCGCGGCCCAGACCGGCTCCGCTGGTTTATCAGGGACCTATCGGAATTTCAGCACTCCATGGAGGCCTGATTTTCCGATAACCTCCTGATTTTCACCGATGGGCGTTCAGTGGAAACGATTCTGCGCAGTGGTGAGGTCCTCCTGGAGGACTGATTCCACGGCGTCGGCTGCTCTGCTGATGAACTCCGGGAGTTCCTTCTGCTCCGCGGCCGAGAACTTCTGCAGCACGTAGTCCGCGCTGGACATCTGCCCGGGCGGGCGACCGATGCCCAGCCGCACCCGGATGTAGTTGCGGTCCCCGCCCAGGTGCTGGGTGATCGACTTCAGCCCGTTGTGCCCACCCTCGGAGCCGCCGCGCTTGAGCTTGAGCCGGCCGAAGTCGATATCCAGCTCGTCGTGGACCACCAGCAGCTGCTCCGGCGGCACGGAGAAGTAGTCCATGACCTTGCGGAAGGGCTCTCCTGAGGTGTTCATGTAGCCCTCGGAGATCGCAAAGACCGCTTTGGGCCCGCCCTGGCCCAGCTGCGCGCCGACTGCCTTGGCGCCGACCTTGGTGCGCTGGTAGCTGGCACCCATCCGGTCCAGCAGCTCGTCAAGCACCATCTGGCCGATATTGTGCCGGGTGTGCTGATAGCGGGCCCCGGGATTGCCGAGACCCGCTATCAGCCATGCATTGTCTGCCATAGGCCTAGCCTACCCAGCAGAGATCACTCTGCGTCCGAGTCGCCCTCGGAGTCGCCGGACTGCTCGCCCTCAGCCTCAGGGCTGCCACCCTCGGCTGCCTCGGCGTCCTCATCCTCCAGCGGCTGCTCCTGCGGCTCATAGATGGAAACCACCGGGGACTCGAGGTCGCCCAGGGCAAGCTCGGTGCCCTCGGGCAGGATCAGCGCATCGGGCAGCGCGTTCTCGTTGCGGCCGGTGATGTCGATGCTGACGGAGTCGGGCAGGCTCAGTGCATCGGCCTCCACCGGGACGCTGGGCTGGTCGAGCATGTACTCGTAACCATCGGCGGGCTCACCGATAACCTCCACGGGCACATCGACGACGATCTTCTCACCCTTGCGCACGGCCAGCAGGTCCAGGTGCACGATCCAGGGCTTGATGGGGTCGCGCTGAATGTCCTTAGGCACCACCATCTGCTCGTCACCCTCAATGTCCAGGGTGATCAGGGCGTTGGGGTTGCGCACGGCCAGAGCGGTCTCGTGCCCGGGCAGCAGCACGTGGCGCGGGTCGTCGCCGTGGCCGTAGATGACGGCGGGGATCTTGTCCTCGCGGCGAGCGCGGCGGGCGGAGCCCTTGCCGAACTCGGTGCGAGTCTCAGCGGAGATCTGAATCTTGTCAGCCATAATTTTCCTTCTTCAGCGGATTGTCTTCGCCAGGCTGATCAGAAGGAGAGAAGATCACTACGGCACCAGATACAGCCGTGTGAGAAGCTCGCCTTGTCGATCACGGGGCTGGTGTCAGATGACGACGCCGCCCCCTCGCCTGGGCACAGCTAGTCACTTTACCTCATCTACATCGCTAGAGCGACTTGCCGCTCTGACGCCTTCCTCCTCAAGCTGAAGTATATCGGGAGCCTCGCGTTCGCGACCGGGACGAGCCAACCCAATCAGCCCAGGAATGGCAGAAGGAACGACATGACCAAAAGCATGAACGCGCCACCCAGCCGACTGGATATCTGCAGGAATGGCATAAGCTCTAGTCGATTTGCGGCACTGAGAACAGCCACGTCCCCGGTGCCACCCATATCAGTCATTCCCAGCCCAATGGAAACAGAGGACTCCAGGTAGTACATCTTCACCAGACGACCCAAGAATCCTGAAGCCACGGCTGCAACTACAACCGTCACAACCACCAGAATCAAATACGTCACGTCACCGAACAGCACCAACAGTTCAGCGATATCCAGGTACGCTACGCCAACTCCAACCAACAAGGCAGCAGTGAGTGTACTGGCGACGAAACTGTACCAGCGGACCACAGCTTCTTCGAACGCTTGAGGGAGAAGTCCAAAGATTTTGATGAACGCTGCCAATAAAATAGTCCAGGCATAGGAGTGAATAGCAGGCGTAAACGAAGCTATTATGGCGCCGAGAATAAACAATACCCCAGATATCACCAAGCCAACTGACAACATACGAAAAGTCCCCGAACTCTCTCGCCCACGCAGCTCAAAGTCCTTGGGGTCGCCTTCGACCTTGATCAGGTTTCCATTGCCGTTGAAGCCGACGAACCACGTCTTCCCACTCTGGGCCATGCCGTTGTAGATACCTGCCACGACAATCGCAAGCACGTTCGCCACAACAATCGCCGGAACTATCTGGGAAAGGTAGTCACCAGCTTCACCGCCGAGCTGCTGAGCATACATCTCTGACATCGGCACTGCGCCCGCGCCGATACCACCCCCCAATATCGGTCCAGCTAGGAGGAGTATGCCATCTCGCAGACCAAACCCAATCAGCGTTGCTAGACCCCCAATCACCAGGAACACGACAATAACCGTACCCACCAGTGGTACTGCGTATCTAACCCCTGCCTTGATAAGTATCTGGCGAGGCATTCCCAGTATGCTCCCAGAAATCAGAGCAGCAATGTAAAAATTTATAAATCCAGACTCCGAAGTAAATGTCTGAATTACATCTTCCATCGACTGCGGCATCAGACCAAAGTAAATGAGCACCGATGGCACGATGATGCACAGGACCGTGGGGAGCCCATACTTCTTAATTACAGGAACTCGCTCCCCCATCCACCACAACAGAGCCCCGAGCACCATAACAACAGTGAAGCCTGAGATGATCTCATTCGGCATGGCGTCCAATAGCGAAGCCGCAACGATGGCAGCGAGTAACAGTAAAAACCACGGGAGTCTCATCCCGAGAATGCGCGAGGGCACTTCATCCTCACGTAGCGCCGTGTCAGATCTGCCACTCTGCTCCGGACGATTCTCCTGCTGAGACATAATGCCTCTCCTTCCTCGCGTTATCCCCTGAGGGAACCCTGACCTGCTACTTCAGTTCTCACCAGACGCCACTAGCGCCGAATTGTGACCTGCAGCACACTTAACGTAGCATACGGTATACAGTAGACAGAAGGGGGAGGAAGTCATGCACATGCAGTTGAGGAACCGACCAATAGGGGAGCGCCTCGCGGAGATCTTGCGCAAGGCAATCCTTGACGGCGAACTCCCACCAGGCACAGAGATTCGCCAGGAAGCACTAGCGAAACAGCACGGCATCTCCCGAATCCCTGTTCGCGAAGCACTACAGCTGCTTGAGCGAGATGGATTCTTGGTAATGAAGCCGAACCGTAGAGCAGTCGTGGCAGGAGTGTCGGACGGAGACCTGAAGGATCACTATGAGGTCCGAGCGCTCGTCGAGGGCGCACTGGCCCGCCGTGCAGCCGAAAATCTGAAGGATCCACAAGAACTGCAGGACGCGCATCTAATCGGTGAGCAACTCATGAACTCGACGGACGCTTCCGCTCTGGTACGTGCCAACGAGATCTTTCATCGAGCAGTTTGGGAGGCGGCAGAGAGCGCCAGACTCTACTCGATCGCCAACCAACTCTGGACCGGGATCCCTCCATACCGCGTACTACTACTTCCGAGCGGAGCAAATGCATCGATTCAGGAGCACTCAATGATCCTGGAGGCGATCATCACGCATAATCCGGAATCAGCGCAGAAACGTATGAGCGACCATATCCTCGGTGCGCGGGACGATGTGCTTAACGCCCGAAAAGCGAGTGACGATGCAGGCCGCGCTCCGAGCACAGAAACCCCGCAACCGGAAGACCTCCCGAGCGGGGCCGGTTTACCAGAGACCAACCCGCTTGCTTAGTGAGCCCGCTGCAGCCCCAAAGGAGAACTAATGCTTGACCAACTCACTGCCCCCCTGTTTGTGCCAGCTACCCGCCCAGATCGCATAAGCAAAGCATGCGTGAGCGGCGCCGATGCCATCATCATTGACCTTGAGGATGCTGTTGCCAAATCCGAGAAAGCGACAGCTCGGAACCTACTCCGGCAGCAGCTACCTAGTATTCACACCGGCGCGGTACCTGTAGGTCTTCGCATCAACAGTGTTGCTGCAGAGCACTTTCCGGCCGATGCAGAGCTCGCCGCTGAGTTGCAGGATCTTCTAGACTTCGTAGTCCTGCCAGAAGTTCAGGGTCCCGATTGCCTTCAAAGTCTGGATGATAAGCTCGGGACCCCTCCCGATAAACTCCCGATACTCGCCCTCATTGAGTCGAGTCGAGGTCTCATCAATGCTGCTGAAATCGCCGAACACCCCACCGTCAGAAGGCTAGCTCTCGGCGCAGCAGACTTGTCCAACGAATGGGAGATCGAGCCAACACCTGGTGCCGTGGAATTCGACTACCCCCGGCAGAAACTGGTGATTGCCTCTCGCGCTGCCGGCCTCAATGGTCCGCTCGACACACCCCATATGAATGTCCGTGATCGAGAGGGTCTTGCGCAGAGGATGCCAGCCATCGTCCGGAACGGCATGAAGGGCAAACTCTGCATACATCCTGACCAAGTGGCGACTGTGAGGCGGGCATTCCTCCCCACAGATCAAGAGTACTCCCGCCTTTGCACCCTGATCGACGCCTTCGAGAAAGCCGAAGCAGAGGGCGTTGCTTCTATTCGACTTATAGATGGTAGTTTTATAGACTACCCGGTCTATCAAAGGGCTAAAAAACATATCGCCTCATATGACGCTTTTCACGCTCGGTGAGTCCAATATTTAAGTCCAACTACGACATACCTAAGAACGCGGCGTCGCCGTTCTTAGACTACAGATTGGGGAATACATGATCTTGGAAGGCGTTCGGGTTCTTGACCTTTCCCGCCTCGTTGCAGGAAATCAGCTGAGTCTCCTTCTTGCTGATTTTGGAGCCGACGTGATTAAGGCTGAGGCCCAAGGAAGTGGAGACACCCTGCGGAATTGGAGAACCCTGGGAGTAGAGACCTACTGGAAGACATACGCACGCAACAAGCGAAGCATCGAGGTGAATTTAAAGGATGATAGACACTTAGATACCCTTAAGAAGCTGGTCACAGTCGCAGACGTCATTATCGACAGTTTCAAACCTGGAGATATGGATAAATTCGGACTTTCGGACAGTGTGTTGCGAGAAATTAATCCTTCGCTCATCATTGTTCATATCTCTGGGTGGGGTCGCACTGGTTCGCGCGCCACTATGCCTGGATTCGGAACGCTGATCGAAGCTGCGTCAGGTATGGCGGATCGCACCGGAGACCCTGATGGGCCGCCCCAACTTCCTCCCGGCGCATTCGCAGATATGGTGGCAGGCACCTTTGGAGCCTTCGCAGTGGCAGCCGCGCTATATGGACGGTCAGCAGATCATGGCGAAGTCATTGACCTATCGCTTTTCGAGCCACTTTTTGCCATCATGGGCCCTCAAGCAGCTGACTACGCTTTGACGGGGGAGGCTCCGAGGCGCCTGGGAAGCCGCCTCAACTCCACAGCTCCGCGCAATGTATACCAATGTAAGGACGGAAAATGGGTTGCACTGTCCGGCTCAACTCAGGCGATGACAGAGCGGCTCTTCAGGGCCATTGGCCAAGATTCCCTCATCGAAGATCCGAGGTTCGCAACTAATAGTGACCGTGTGAAGAACGTCGAGGAGTTGGATGACTATATCTCTCAGTACTTTTCCGAACACGAACGCGAAGAGGCCTTGAACCACCTCATGAATGAAGGTGTCACAGTTGGTCCTGTTTCTAATATCGGTGAGCTAGCCTCCTCGGAGTACTTCGAAAGTCGAGAGATCCTTGTCGGCGAGGGGGAGAACGTTATGCACAATATTGTCCCTCGACTTCAAACTGCACCGGGAAAGATCTATCGCCCCGCGCCTACCCTCGGTCAGCATACGCGAGAGGTAATTTCCGAAGTAAATAACCCCGATGAGGTTGAAGACTATATGGCTCGACTGGGAAAGTAGGGACGGTCGGAGCGCTGCACCTCAGCACGATTCAATGTGGGAAGTGTGGCCCTCAATTGGGCTCTTCACTATTGATGGTGTGGACCGGTTGGTCTGACTCCTAAGGGATGTGGCGGCTCA
>NZ_WRPM01000048.1 GCF_009758175.1 Nesterenkonia alkaliphila | reverse complement strand
CGGCATCCGCTTCGCGGATCACTCCCGCGCCCCTACGCGGCTGCGCCGCACAGGGCCCTAGGCACGGAAAATCCAAGTTCCACCTGCGGTGGGCACGGCACTGCCGTTTCCGTTGCTCAGAGTTTTGCGATTACAGCTTGGTACCGAAAATCCCCGTCAGGTGCTCCTGGCGGGGATTTTCCATGTTCGGCCGTTAGACTCACTTCCAATATGACCAGACTGTTCGGAACCGATGGGGTCCGTGGCCAGGCAAATGGGCTGCTGACTGCTGATCTTGCTCTTCGTCTTTCCCAGGCTGCTGCGGTGGTGCTGGGGCATCGCCGTGTCCCAGCTGAGCGGCGGCCGGTGGCTGTGGTGGCCAGAGATCCTCGGGTCTCTGGAGAATTCCTCTCGGCTGCGGTGGAGGCCGGGTTGGCCTCTTCTGGGGTCGATGTGATGGACGCCGGTGTGCTGCCCACCCCGGCCGCCGCGTTCTTGGTGGCTGATTCTGCCGCGGATTTCGGGGTGATGATCTCTGCCTCGCATAATCCGGCCCCGGACAACGGAATCAAGTTCCTGGGGGCCGGCGGGCACAAGCTTGATGATGCCGTAGAGGATGAGATCGAGGCACAGATGGCTCAGGCACCGCTGCTGCCCACCGGGGCTGAGGTAGGCCGGGTCAAGCGTTTCTCCGATGCTGAGGACCGGTATGTAGTCCATCTTCTGCAGTCCCTGGGCGGAGTAAGCCTGAAAGGGCTGAAGATCGTGCTGGACTGCGCTCATGGCGCGGCCTCGGGGTGTTCGCCGGAGGCTTTCGCCGCAGCCGGCGCGCAGGTGGTAGTGATCGGTGCTGAGCCGGATGGGCTCAACATCAATGATGGCTATGGGTCTACTCATCTGGGGCCGCTGCAGAAGGCGGTGGTGGCCAATGGTGCTGATCTGGGGATCGCCCATGACGGGGATGCTGACCGTTGCTTGGCGGTGGATCATACCGGCGCGGTGGTTGATGGAGACCAGATCATGGCGGTGCTGGCCCTGGCGCTGAAGGAAGCGGGGTCCCTGGTGGATGAGACCCTGGTGGTCACAGTGATGAGCAACCTGGGCCTGAAGTTGGGGATGCAGGCTGCTGGCATCCGCCTGGTGGAGACTGCGGTGGGGGACCGGTACGTGTTGGAGGCAATGCGGGCGGGGGGTTACTCCCTGGGCGGTGAGCAGTCAGGTCACCTGATCTTTTCTGATTATGCGACCACTGGGGATGGAGTGCTGACCGGGCTGCAGTTGGCTGCCCGGATGGCCTCTACCGGGACCTCTCTGCAGGATTTGGCAGCAGCGGCGATGACCCGCCTGCCGCAGGTGCTGATCAATGTCAAAGGGGTGGATAAGGCTAAGGCCAAGACCCATCAGGCGGTGCAGGAGGCAGTGGCTGCCGCTCAGCTGCGGTTGGGGGAGTCCGGCCGAGTGCTGCTGCGGCCCTCCGGAACTGAGCCGGTGGTGCGGGTGATGGTCGAGGCCGCCACCGCGGACCTCGCGCAAGCCGAATCCGAGACCCTCGCCGACATCGTCAAAACCGAACTTGCACTGTAATATCCCGGCGCTGGGCACCTCGGGTCTGCCACTCAGTCCTGGTAGTCCGGGGCGGCGGGCTGGTCCCAGTACTCCTCCAGGGTTACCCCTCGCGCCACGATCTCAGCCGCGGTTGCCTCGCCCACATAGCGCAGGTGCCAGGGCTCGTAGCTGAACCCGGTGATCTCCTCCGCGCCCTCCGGATACCGGATGATGAATCCGAACTCATGGGCGTTCTCCGCCACCCACCGGCCCTCGGGAGTCTCTCCGAATGCCCGGCGTAGAGTGGTCTCGGGGCCCGCCGGAGTGTCAACGTCCACCGCAAGCCCGGTCTGATGCTCGGAATGCCCGGGCCTGGCGCTCACTCTGTCTGCAGCCTCCTGGCCGTTGGTTGCCACGTGCTGGCCATAGACCTGCACCTGGTAGTCATGGGAGCGGTATCCGCTGATCATACTCAGTGAGTGGCCCGCGCCGTCAGCGGCAGCGAACAGCCGTTCCAGGGCCTCAGCCGGCTCAGCTCGTAGCTGCATCGCCTCCTGGGGGCCATGGAGAGGAACATTCGGCGTCACCAGATCCGAGGGGCTGTAGCTCAGCGGGTCCAGTGGGTTGCGTTTATTCACCAGGACATGCACTGAATCTGGCTCCCAGGAGGCCTCGCTGACCGGTGTCTCTGGAGCTTCCTCCTCCCCTCCCGGCTCAGCCTCGTGCTCAGCAGCCGGGGGTTCAGACTCCGGTTCAACAGTTTCTGGTGCGGAGACGGCGTCTGCTGATGCCGTCGCGGGCGAGGTGCCGGCCCCGGCGGAATCCTCCCCGGGGTCCGAGCCGCCGCAGCCGGTCAACAGCACAGCCGTCATCGCTGCAGACAGCAGGGAATGGGAGATCGAGCGCATGCGGTTCAGGCTACCTGCCGCTGCGCCCCCCGGCGGATGGGCTGGCCGTCCGGCAAGTTCTTCGGTCGTGAGAATGATGAGGAGGACTGTGCCAGCGCCAGCGGCATTCTGATGGCTGGGTTCGCAGTGGTGCAGGACGACGCCCCAACTGTCCCATTGCCCGCCCCCACAGGCTCCCCGGAGGGAGCCCGCGGGTGAAGCCGCCTATTGGTTCCGTGGTTGACTATGTGACGCCTGAGCTGCCTTAGCCTGGGAGGGCCATACTGATTTGTCGAGCTGTTGCAGCCACTGCCGTGCCGTATTCCTCGAATTTGTCAGGTGTGATCCGGCTGGAGGGTCCGGAGACGGAGATGGAGCCTACTGGACCGAGCTCCCGGCTGATGAGGGCAGCTCCGATAGCGGTGATGCCTGAGCTGAGCCCCCCGGGATTGATGGAATAGCCCCGTGAACGAATCACCTGCAGTTCTGCTCGCACTTCCTGAGGATCGACCATTGTGTCGGGGGTGGACGCTCCCAGCGGATGTTGGAGGTAGACGCTGACGAACTCGTCCGAGGAGTATGCGAGGAACGCCAGCCCCGTGGCGGAGGCATGCATCGGAATCCGTGAACCCAGGGCCAGGAACGCACGGAGCACATGAGGGGTGTCCAGGCGTTCGATCACCACCATACGAAGTTCATCCGGTACGGCCAGGTGGATCGTCTCCCCGGTTTCGAGCTGCAGGGCGCTGAGGGGACCGATCGCCACATCGCGGATACGGGAACCGCTGCTGCCGCGGCTGGTGACGGCGTAGGCGTGTACTGCGATGGACCACTTCCCGCCGTCGCGTTTGGCCCGCTCGATCCATTGGAGTTCCTCTAACGTGACCAGTACGCGTTGGACTGTGGCTTTTGGCACGTCCACAGCCCTGGCCAGTTCCGAAAGTCCTACTGGCTGGAGCTCTGCAACAGCCTCGAGCACACGTATGGCTGTGGTGACGCTGCGGGTACTCATGAGGTGCTCCTTGCCATTGTTGTCCCACAACCTAACAGATTCCTCATGCTTGCAGACTCGTGGGGGTCTTGGGCTTGAGTACCTGGCGAACCAGCGGCTTGAGCAGGGGGCAGACGAGGATGGCGATAGCAATCAGGATGATGGTCAGTGAGATAGGTCTGGTGAAGAACACCGTGGCGTCACCGCCGGACATCATCAGTGCTCTGCGGAAGCTGGATTCGGCGATTGGGCCGAGGACGAATCCGAGGACAATAGTCCCCACCGGGAAGTTGTACTTCATCAGGATGTAGCCGATGATGCCGAAGAGCAGCATTACCCATACGTCGAAGACGGAGTTGCGCAGACTGTAGGAACCGATGATGCAGAAGATGACGATCGCCGGTCCGAGCAGTGCGTAGGGGATGTTGAGGACGTTGATGAGCACACGGATGAGTGGCTTGGCGAAAACGAGCGCCAGGACGTTTGCGACAAGGATTGCGGCAAAGATGGTGTAGACGAAAGCGGACTGCGTGGTCATGAGGTTGGGACCCGGTTGGAATCCGTGGAGGATGAAGGCGCCGATCAGAATTGCTGTGGTAGCGCTGCCGGGGATTCCAAGTGCGAACAGGGGGACCAGGGATCCCACCGCACCTGCGTTATTGGCGCTTTCTGGACCTGCCACACCCCGGGGGTCCCCCTTGCCGAACTGAGACTTGTCGCGGCTGAACCTCACCGCCTGGGTGTACCCAAGAATCGCTGCCGTGACAGCTCCAGCACCGGGGAGGATGCCGATTCCGGTGCCGATCACCCCGGAGCGTCCCGCGGTGGGACCGACCGAGGTGAGATTCCGGCGGCTCCAGACTTCAACCTTTCCGTATGAAGTGTTGAACTTGATCTTGGTGTCGAGACGAGACCGACGCAGCACCTCAGGTATGGCGAAAAGGCCGATCATTACTGGAATCAGTTCCAAGCCGGCCCCGAGGTCGGGCACATTGAAAGTCAGTCGCTGAGTGGCTGTCATCGGATCGTTGCCGACGGTGGCCAGCAGCATCCCGAACCCGACACCGAAGATCCCCTTGGATACCTGGCCGGAGGAGAGGGAGGCCACGATGGACAGCCCCAGTAGCGCGATGGCGAAGAACTCCGCGGAGGAGAAGTTCATGGCCAGCGCTGCCAGAGGGGGTGTCAGCAGTATCATCGCCACAGTCGCGATGATGGCGCCGGTGCCGGAGGCAAGGATTCCCACCCCCAAGGCTCGTCCGGCCTCGCCTTTCTGGGCCATGGAATACCCATCGAGGACAGTCATCGAGGACTCCGGGGTTCCTGGCGCACGGAAGAGAATGGCTGTGACCATTCCTCCATAGACTGAGGCGGCGTAGATGACCGTGAGGAGGATGAACGCCTGCGTAGGCTCGAAGGCGTAGGTGATCGGCAGAAAAACCACGACCATCATGGGGCCGCTGACGCCGGGAATGACGCCGCCGAGCAAGCCGATCAGCGTCGCCAGGAAGAGGATCAGCAGGTTTTCCAGACTCAGCAGGGCCGAGAATCCCTCGGCGACAGATGATAGAAGTTCCATGATGAGTGCTGCTTTCCTTGGCTCAGAAGAAGAACGAGTTGATGTCGACGAAGGGGCCGCGGCCACGAGGGAGGGCAACGTTCATCAGCACTCCGAAGATCACCGTAGTGAGGGCTACATAGGTGAGACTGGCCAGTGTTGCTGTGAGAACTTTTCGAACGCCCGTTGCCCAGGCAAGCCCCCAAGCCATCATCGCGGTGGCGACGACATAGCCGAGATAGGGGAGGGCCGCGACATAGGCGGCGATGATGGCGATGAGGATAAGGTGGTTGTGCTTGCGCAGCACATCCGGTTCCGGCTCCTCAGCCTGCTGAGTCGGCCCGAGAGATGTCGCGGCGGATTCAGCCGTTGCTGGGGGGAGCCGCCCTCTGTCCCGCAGAGCGGACAGGGCGATCAGGAGGCCGGCTGCGATCATGACCCCAGCCGCGGCTGCGGGCCAGAACCGGGGCGTCTGCAGCGCAGTTGCGCTGGAGGATGGGACACCTATGAAGACAGCCGCAAGTGCCGCCATCCCTAGGCCCAGCCATATCAGCTGCTCTACCGAGAGTTTTCGTGCTCTAGGGCTGACCTTCATATCTGACCTGTCTGTGTGGGGTGGGGAGGAGAGACTCACTGCTGCCCCGTCTGTTCCAGCAGCGAAGACACCCGGTGGTAGTGCTCCTCGATGAACTCCTCGTAGCCTTGGTGATCCAGCCACCCCTCGCGCAAATGGATGAACTGGGCCTCCTCGTGCTCCTTGTACTCATCGGACTCATAGACATCCTGGAGGACCTCCTCGATTGCGAGGACCGTTTCATCATCCGTCTCAGAGTGGACCATGATGCCCCGCGTCCCGCCCGTGGTCACCTCATAGCCCTGCTCGATGGAGGTGGGGATGTCGTCGAAACCTTCGATTCGCTCCTCGTTCATCGCAAGGACTGGCAGCACCTCTCCTGAGTCGATCTGGTCCACCCATGCCCCGATCTCTTCAGAGGCTCCATGGACGTTTCCGCTAAGTAGGGCGGCCAAAAGCTCGCCAGCCCCGTCAAACGGTACATAGGAGATATTCAGTCCGCTCTCAGCGGCCAGTTCCATTGTGGCGATATCGGCCTGAGCACCCACTCCTACTCCGCCGAGACGGATTTCCTCCTCCTCGGCCAGTTCAGCCAGCTCCTCCCAGCTCTGATAGCGTTCGGGGTCAACCATCACGTGCACGATCTCATCCTGGAATCGGGCGACCGGGCGTAGGAAGTCGTACCCGGGGTCGCCGAACTCGCCCTGAGCAGCAAGCGCAGCGAGAGAAACATCGATCACCCACGTGTAGCCATCTGCAGCGCGGTTGTCAGCCTCCCGGATTGCGTTGGCGCCGCCGGCTCCTTCCATGTTGATCACTTGGACCCTGACATCGTTCTGCTCCTCCACAATGGAAGCCACCTGGCGGGCGAAGACATCCGCCCCTCCGCCCGGCCCGAATCCAACCAGGATCTCGATGTCCTGCTCCGGATAGGCCTCAGGATCCCCTCCGGTTTCATCGCCGCAGGCGGTCGCAGCTAGAAGGCTCACGATGCCTACCCCGGCGCAGAGCCGTGCGAGAGAAGATTTCATGATTACTCCTTTGGTCAGTCGGGGTGCATTCAGCAGTGCTCAACAGTGGTCCATCTAATGAACCATCGGCTCATTTAGGAAGAACGAATGTAACGTACACCACAGAATTGAGGGAATCAATCCCTGACCACAGACGGCTTGCGGTGGTTGCAGCGGATGAAATGAGTGATGTAGCTTACTCCTGGCACTGGCAAATGGTCCATTGGTTCAATGGGTGAACCGCTTATTTCTCGCAAGGCACCGTGTGCAGATCGGCTAGCCACCACAACCAGCGAAAGGGAAAAATGAACTTACCTCTGTCTGGGGTTCGGGTCCTTGACCTCAGCCGTGCGCTCGCCGGCCCTTATTGCACAGCACTCCTAGCGGACATGGGTGCGGATGTGGTTAAGGTAGAGAGCATTCGGGGTGGCGACACGGCACGTCAATGGCCGCCTTTCCAGGATGAACACAGTCTCTATTTCGACTCCACTAACCGGAACAAGCGATCTATCTCTCTGGACCTCTACTCTGAAGAAGCCAAGTGCATTCTCCGGAGGTTGGCGGCGTCAGCAGATGTCCTGGTGGAGAATTTCCGGCCTGGAACCCTGGCGAAGATGGGGCTCTCCGAAGAGGTGCTGAGGGAACTCAACCCTGAACTAGTGGTGACATCGATCTCGGGCTTCGGGGAGGTGGGGCCGCTGAGGGATATGGCTGGGCTGGACCAAGTGATCCAGGGCATGAGTGGCCTGACCTCGGTCACCGGCCCGGACCGGGAGCATACCTACCGCACCGGAGTCTCCATCATCGACATCACCACAGGAATGATCAATGCGTTCAACGTAGTGACCGCGCTGCTGGGAAAGCGTCTGGGGGCCTCGCCCACCAAAATGTCCACTTCCCTACTGGAGACAGGGCTGGCATTGTCAGTCTTCCAGGGACAGCGCGCTCTGAGCCTTGGGACTAACCCGGAGCCGCAGGGCAATGATCACCCCACCATCACCCCGTACGGCGTGTTTGAAACGGGAACGGTTCCCATCACCTTGGCCGTTGCCAACGACAAGGACTGGGTGAGCTTCGCCGCGCTGATAGGATCACCTGAACTTGCGACTGACGAGCGGTTCCGCACCGGCCAGACCAGGCTTGAGAATCGAGAGCAGCTGAAGGGCCTGATCGAGGAGCTGCTGAGCCGGCGCAGTGCAGAGGCATGGGTAGAGGATATCCGGGGGCTCGGCATCCCCTGCGGTCCGATATACACCTACACTGAGGCCTTCGCCACCGATCAGGTTGCTGCCCTGGAGATGATCCAGGAGGTGAATCGAGCCGATGGGACGCAACTCCGTCTCCTACGTGGGCCTATCAACGTTGACGGAGTTCCGGCGAAGGTTCGGACTCCACCTCCGGAGCTGGGTGAGCATACTGTCGAGATTCTCAGAGAGCTGGGACTCAGCGATGCGGAGATCACCTCCTTGGGGGACCGAGGTTTGGTTGGCATGCCAGCCGGGGAGCGGGTGGGTCAGCAGTGAGCGCCACGGATTCCATTCAAGCTGGCCAAGGCAGTATTGACTGCCAGATCGCAGGCGGAATTGCTTATGTGACGATCAGCAACCCGGAGAAGCGGAACGCGCTGACTCGACACATGTGCCTCGAGTTGAAAGCACTGGCGCGGTCGTTGCACACCGAGCCCTCGGCGGAGGTCATCGCTCTCAGCGGCGCAGGTGCCGACTTCTCGGCGGGAGTCACTATCGATCAGTTGCCCTCAATCCTCTTCGAGCCGGCGTCTGAGGGCGGTTATACGGACCACTTCTCCGCGGCAGATGCGGCACTCGCTCAAGTTACCAAACCGACTGTGGCTCTGGTCCAAGGTGTGTGCATGGGAGGGGGATGGCAGATTGCCTCTGCCTGCGACTTCATACTCACATCATCGAATGCCCGCTTCGCTGTGACTCCCGCGAAGATCGGAATTCTCTATCCACGTTCAGGATTGGATCGACTCGTGCGGCAGGTAGGTCCTGCCCGTGCGAAGTACATCCTGATGACTGGTAGAACATTCAACGCCGAGCAGGCTCAGAGCCTGGGGTTGGTGGCTGATGTCATTGATGAGGATGAGTTTCAGACGGAATCCTCAGCACTGTTGGACACCCTTCTGAAGCGTTCCCGGTTCACCCAGGTCAAGACGAAAGAGTACATTGACGCCTGCTCAGGACCCCGGGAGCACCTGGACCCACTATGGTCGCGCAGCTGGGAGGAAATGGTGCATGGAGAGGATAAGGAGATAGGTATCGAGTCCTTCCGTCAGCGGAAGGACCCCCGGTTTTCTTGGACTCCTGTCTGAGCCCCACTCTCAAACCGCGCGCCGCTGGAATCAGCCCAATGAGGCGAACATCTTCTCCGGGTTGAGGATGCCCAGCGGGTCCACCGCGGCCTTGATTGCCCGGTGCAGCTGTGAAGTTCCCTCATCCAGTTCCCTGGCCAGCCAGTCTCGCTTCAGGTACCCCACACCGTGCTCCCCCGTAATGGTCCCACCCAAAGAGAGCCCGATCTCCATGATTTGCTCGAAGACGTCCTCTGCCTTGGCAGTCTCCTGGGGATCTGCGGCGTTGAAGAACACAGAAGGATGCGTGTTGCCGTCCCCGGCGTGGGCGATCACAGTGATCATCAGCCCTGACTCATCCCGGAGCTGTGCCACTCGGTCATAGAACTCGGCCATTGCGGCCCGGGGCAGGCAGACATCGTCGAGCAGCTGCCCACCGCCGTGGCGCTGGGCGTAGTGCTCGTAGGAGGGCTGGGCCATTCGCCGCGCCGTGACCAGTGCCTCACTGTCTGCGGGGTCATCGCTGTAGGCCACATCGATCGCCCCGTTGCGCTCAGCAACCTCGGTAAAGGCTCCCATGATGGTCTCAGCCTGTCCGGGCACCGGGTCCGCCTGCATCAGCAGCATGCCGCCGGCGCCGTCATCCAGGCCGAATCCGCCGAAATCGTTGAGCATGGTCAGAGTCTTACCGTCCAGGAACTCAAGCATCCGAGGATTGGCTCCGGTGGCCATATAGTCAGCCACAGTGGCCAGCCCGCTGCGCTCGTCTGGGAAGACGGCAACAGCTGTCAGAGGTTCGCCCAGGGCCGGGACCAGCCGCAGGACAGCCTCTACCAGCACCCCCAGAGTGCCTTCAGAGCCTATGAACAGCCCGCGCAGATCAAGGCCGGCCACACCCTTGGCGGTTTCGGCACCAAGGTGTGCGAGGGTGCCGTCAGCCAGCACCACAGTCATCGAACGAACATAGTCCCGAGTTACCCCATACTTCACGCAGCACAGCCCACCGGCATTGGTGGCGATATTCCCGCCGATGGAGGAGATGGCCACCGATCCGGGGTCCGGGGGATAGGCCAGTCCAAACTGCGCCACATGGTTCTTCAGGTCCTGGTTGATCACCCCGGGCTCCACCCGGACCGTGCGTTCGGCCTGGTTGACCTCCAGGATCCGGTCCATTCCGGAGACGTTGAGCAGAATGCTGCCCGGCACCGCATTGGCGCCGCCGGAGATCCCGGTCCGGGCACCCTGCGGGACTACCGGCAGGCGATGGGCGTGGGCAAAGCGAAGGGTCTCTTGAACATCGGAGACGCTGCGGGCACGAACCAGGGCGATGGCGCCCTCTGCGGGGCAGAAGAGCGCCTCATCCTTGGCATGGGCCTCGATCACCCCGGGGATCGGTGCTCAGTGCCCCCTCGCTCAACCGGGCGCTCAGCACTCCGAGATCCACACTCTCGCCTGCTGCGCGGTCCAACATGCCGGTCTCAGTCATCCACTCCTACTTTCTTTGCGTCCTTGGCTGCCCGTATCCGGTCCTGAGCGCGGCACCAGGTCGCGAAGATCGCAGCGGAGACCATCATCCACACCGAGAAGACCGCTCCGGGCAGGGCCGCCAACGGGTTCATGTACTGGGCCGCGAGGCCCGCAGCCAGGGCCGAGTTCTGCATGCCCACCTCAATGGCGACAGTGCGCCGCCGCACAGGAGACTGCCGGGTGGCCGCTGCTGCGCCGTAGCCCAGGGCCATGCCCAGAATATTGTGCAGGATCACCGCGGCCAAGACGATCAACCCGGCTTCCACAATGCGGTCTGCGCTTCCCGAGACCACAAAAGCCACCACAATGGCAATGGCGGTGATCGAGACCCAGGGCAGCAGCGGCAACAGTTTCTCGACCAGTCTGGGCAGCAGCAGCCGGATCACCAGTCCGCCGAGTACCGGCAGCAGAACGATCTGCAGAATCGACTGGGCCATACCCATGGCGTCCAGCGGCATGTACTGGCCGGCCAGCCACAGGGTCAGCAGCGGAGTGACCAGCGGAGCGAGCATCGTGGAGACTGAGGTCAGGGTCACTGACAGGGCCACATCACCGCGGGCCAGATAGGTGACCACATTCGAGGTGGTGCCTCCGGGTACGCAGCCCAGCAGAATCACGCCGACGGCAATCTCCGTGGGCAGGCCCAGCACCCAGACCACAGAGAGTGCCGCCAGCGGCATGATGGCGTACTGGGCCACCACTGTCAGCAGAACCGGCACAGGTTTCTTGACCACCAGCACAAAATCAGCCGGCCGCACGGTCAGACCCATGCCAAACATAATCACGCCCAGCAACCAATTGGTCATGAAGGCGCCCTCGCTGACCGGGCCCGCCCACACATAGCCGATCACCGCGGCCACCAGAGTCACAATCGGAAAGATGATGACGGCCCGGAAATGATTGCGGGACTCCTGTGGAGTCTGTAGGTCCGTGGCGTCCTGTGTGGGCGCGGTCTTAGCTGACATAGTCCATTCCCTCGGTGATTCGGCGGGTCAAGGTGCTTGTAGGTCCATCAGTTGGAGATTCAACTACATAGTGATCCCCGGCACAATCGAAGTCCAGGATGCGGAATTCTCAGGCAGAACTAGTCCTTGCTCCAGAGGAAGTTCTTGGCCTTGCTGAGCACGGTCTTCTCCTCGACCTCTTTCTCGGCCTCAACTCTGGACTTCTCCTCCTCGAGCTTCCGCTCAGCCTCCACTGCCGCCGCGAAGGCAGCCGGGTTCACCACCTCAGTCTGCACTTTGAGCTGGTCGCGGATCTCCTTCAGGAGGGTGATGTTCTCCTCCTCGGCCTCTTCTTCCTCTGCCGTGCCCAGCAGCGCCTTGCGGGCGGCGATGATCTTGTTCATCGGCAGGATCACCACAAAGTAGATGGCTGCAGCGATCAGCAGGAAGTTCACCACAGCAGTCAGCAGCACGCCGAAGCGCATCGGCGGGCCGTCGAATCCGGGCAGGGTCACCGCGAACAGGTTGTCGAAGTCCGGGTCCTGCGCCAGCAGCTGGCCGATCAGCGGCATCAGCACGTTTTCCACCAGGGCGTTGATCACTGCGCCGAATGCGGTACCAAGCACCACCGCAACGGCCAGATCCACCACATTGCCCTGCTTGATGAAGTCCACGAATCCCTTGATCATGCCCCAATCCTAGACCGCTGCCGGCTGTTTCAGGCTGAAAGCCAGCAGATTCGGCACTGGCAGAGTTTTCCACAACGGCGCGAAGCGGCTCCGGGCGCGCCTGCAGCTCCACAGCCAGGGCCCAGACCTCCCGGGGCGCCGGTGCAGCGGCCTAAATTCGTGAACCAGCAGCTGCATCCGGCCCAGCCATCACCAGAACAGGGGGAGAGCAGTATGAACTGGATCGTCCAGGCCAGCACAGTGCCCCAGCAGCTCTACGCCGCTGCAGACGCCTACGACGACGCCGCCGGCAGACTCCGCCGCGTACTCGCCATGGTGCCCGAGTACTTCGCACTGATCGAAGAGGCCGAACGAGTGCACTGGGACTCGATGGCCAGCCGAGCCTTCCGCACCGCTCTGGAAGCGCTGCGGATACCCGGGGAGCTGGTCACAGCAGAGACTGCTGTGCTGGCCTCCCGTGCTGAGACGATTGCCTCCGATCTGCGCAGCTACGGTGATCAGGCTCGCCAGCTGATGCTGCTGATCAGCTCTGGAGGCCAGATGTTCGGGCACTATATGCAGCTAGCCCAGGATGAGGTCGCCCGGAACCTTGCGGTGCTCACCGTGGACATTCTCGGTTCCAATGACGTCTCCCGGTTCATGCAGTTGGCACAGGAGGGCGGTGTCAGGCAGCTGCTGGGCCTGCCCAATCCCAACCGGGGCATCCCCATTGGAGAACCGGGATCTCCGGCAGTACCGACCCACTGAGCACGGAACCATGAGGAGACCGAAGTGATGCCGACGAATCAGCCGCTGTGGGGGCCCCTGCCTCCGATCCCGATTCCCGGCCCGCACGGCACTATCGCCGATACCGCCGAGCACTATGTCCAGGAGCAGGCTCCACGGGTGCCAGAATTCCGCGTCGGCACCTGGGGCGGCCCCACCACGATCAACCTCATGTGGGACTCCCTCTTTGACGCAACTGTCCATGTGCATGCTGCAGGGCGGAAGTTCACTGAGATGCGCCGGGAGCTCATCTCGGTCTATGAGGCCTTCTCCAGCAGCGGGTTCCTCCACCTGCACGCTGAGGTCCCGTCCTGGCACGCCCGCCTGGGCCTGCTGGTTGCCTCCACCGCTGGGGCCGAGCAGGCCCTGCTGCACAGTGAGACGGGACTGGACAAGGCCCATGAGAACTACCGGGAGGCCGAGCAGCTGATCCAGCGCTGGATCCACGCCGGGATCCGGATTCTGGAGGTCGGCCTGGCGGTGGAGCACGCTGTCCACTGGGAGGGGGATAAGAGCTTTGTCTATGACTGGTTCGCCACCACCGTGGTCTCCGGCGGCGGGGTCGCCCTCGATGTGGTGCTCAAGAGGTTCCCGCAGGTGGGCGTCATCCTGGCCACGGTACGGGCAGTGGAGAGCAACGCCGGGCTCACCCCGGCCCTGATGGGACGTAATCACCAAGTCACTGACCCTGATCCCACCCACAGATTCGAACACCAACCCGGCGGTACCCTGCACCACTACCTCGAGGAGATGGGCCAGGTGGCCGATCACGGGGACATCGCCGTCTCAGTGATCCCTCGCCCCGATATGGACCCCGCCTATGCGGTGCACTTCCCAGGAATCGATGTGGACGGCCTGGAGATGGAACACGGCCGCAGCCCGATGAGCCTGGTGGACGGACTGCACAACGACTCCGACCATATGGCCGGCGCCCTCGAACAGGCGCTGCAGGAGCTGGGCGTGCCGGAGGGGTCAGATATCTTCATGACCGGCTTCAGCCTGGGTGGGCTGCACGCTACCAACCTGGCCCGCAGCAGCAGCTTCACCCAGCGGTACAACCTCCGTTCAGTGACCACTATTGGCAGCCCGCTGAAGCACCAACCCACCCAGGACGGGGTCAAGGTCACGCACTTCGAGGACGTCCGGGATCCGGTGCCGCATGTCACCGCAGAGCGTCCGGTGCTCTCCAGCGATCGGATGATCGTCCAGTACAACCACGCCGATCCGGAGAACCAGGTGGAGTCCCTGGCCGGCTCAACCCATACCTGGGAGCATAATGTGGAGGCGATCCGGCTGATGGAGGAGGACGAAGGGCAGTTTCTAGACTACCACCAGCAGCAGCACCTCGATGAGTTCCGCGCCCAGCTGCACTTTGGGGAAGCGGTGGAGACCTATGTCTTCGAGACCCATTGGCAGAAGATGGACACCCCCGAGCATGTCTTGCCCTGGGAGGCTGAGAGCTACGACGACGTGGCCTACTTCGAGGACGCTCTAAGAGAGTCCGTTCGGGAAATGAGCCGCTGGCCCTCCGATCCCGGGCCCATCCCGGAAGGCACCGGCTCCCCCGGAACAGTTCCCTGGGAGACCAAGAACCGGAACCTCACAGTTCCCGGGATGGATGAGGTGGGCGGCGAGGAGCTGGAGCGCAGCTGGGGCGCTGGGGGGACGATTACCGGCGGAAAGTGAGCAGGCGGCGTCGTACTGCTGTGCCTATCAGCATCAGCCCCGGCCGCCCGCCCCTGAGCCGAGCACAAACCGGTTGAGCACAGCGGAGACGATCGAGACCACAATCGCACCGAGGATAGCGTCCCAGAAGAAACTGTCCACCACCAGATTCGCCGGAGTCCAGGATGTCAGCCAGTCGGTCAGGCTGAGCATGGCCGCATTGATCACGATCGCGAACAGGCCAAAGGTCAGGCAGGTCAGGGGCAGCGAGAGGACGGAGACGATCGGTTTGATCACCACGTTGACGATGCCGAAGACCGCGCCCACCAGAACATAGGCCAGGATCACGGCGGCGGGGTCATCGCTCCAGCCCTCCATCCGGATACCAGGCACCAGGAACGCCGCCGCTCCCAAGGCGAGTGCATTGAGCAGAATGGCCAGTAGGATTCTCACAGGAAGCATCTTCTCACGCCCACCTGGACATACGAGGAGCTCATCGTGAGTATTGCAGAACCCGCCCCTGGAGTCATCGCGCCCCGCCCGGCGGTGGCAGCGCTGCCCAGCTATGCGGCCGGCAAGCCGCCCAAGGCCGCGGAGGGGCTGACCCCCTTCAAGCTGTCCTCCAACGAGAACCCACTGGGACCGGTGCCCGCCGCCGCCGAGGCGGCGGCAGCCGTGCAGTCTCTGCACCGGTACCCGAATCCCGCCGGGGAGGCCCTGCGCACCGAGCTGGCAGGCCACTTTGAGGTGCCCTATGAGGACATCGTCACCGGCACCGGAAGTCTCGGGGCACTCACCCAGATCATCAGCACCTTCGCCGGCACCGGGGAAGACGGCACCGCCGATGAGGTCATCTACGCCTGGCGTTCCTTTGAGGCCTATCCCATCGTGGTGCGCACTGCCGGGGCCAAGGACGTCCCCGTTCCGGTGACTGCTGAGGGGCGGCATGACCTGGAGGCCATGTTGGCAGTGATCACCGAACGTACCCGGGTGATTCTGCTGTGCACGCCCAATAACCCCACCGGCCCGGCGCTGACCCACACCGAGGTCACTGAGTTCCTCACCAAGGTGCCCGGCGAGGTGGTAGTGGTGGTGGATGAGGCGTACCTGGAGTTCGTGCGCAGCCCCGACCCGGTGGACGGGTTGGCCCTGTACCGGCAGTTCCCCAATGTCGCAGTGCTGCGCACCTTCTCCAAGGCCCACGGCCTGGCCGGTCTGCGGGTGGGCTACTCCATCGCCCAGCAGTCGATCACTCAGCATCTGCGCAAAACCGCCGTGCCCTTCGGTGTCAGCGCGGTGGCTGAGGCCGCTGCTGTGGCCTCGCTGCGGCATCTGGACCAGGTCCACGCCCGGGTCGAGGAACTTGTAGGAGAGCGCCAAAAAGTCACGCAGGCTTTGGCGGAAGCGGGATGGCGGATCCCGGAGACCCAGGCGAACTTCGTGTGGCTGCCGCTGGGCACAGAGTCCCTTGACTTTGCACAGGCTGCCGGGGTTCAGGCCTTGGCCGTGCGGCCCTTCGCAGGGGAGGGAGTGCGGGTGAGCATTGGTGAACCAGAGGCCAATGACCGTTTTATCGCATTGTGCAGAACCTACAGCGGGCCTGCTGGGGTCGCCTGACACAATGAGCCTATGGGAGACGCCGATCGCATGAATTCAGCTGGGGAGAAGGTGCAGCTGGCGGATCCGGTCCCGGTGCAGCTGCTGAAGGCTGACGGGACCCTGGTGGAGCATCCGGTGTTCAGCCGGTATGTGCAGGACCTCAGCGAGCAGCAGCTCCTGGGCCTTTACCGGCATATGGCGCTGGAGCGGCGGTTTGATGCCGAGGCCACCAGCCTGCAGCGGCAGGGCCAGCTGGCCCTGTGGGTGCCGGCCCTGGGACAGGAGGCCGCCCAGGTGGGCACGATCGCAGCGCTGGAGCCCACTGACCGGGTCTTCCCGACCTACCGCGAACATGCTATGGCGCTGTACCGCGGGATCAGCGCGGAGCAGCTGATGGCTACGTTCCGGGCTGCCCGGCACACCGGCTGGGACCCCCATGAGTTCAACTTCAACGGTTACGCGATCGTGCTGGCCTCCCAGGTACTGCATGCCGCCGGCTGGGCGATGGGCATCAAGCAGGATGCGGCCGCCGGCCATCTGGACCGTGACCGGCCCGAGGATGAGATTGTGCTGACCTGCTTGGGCGACGGAGCCTCAAGCCAGGGCGATGTGCACGAGTCCATGGTCTTCGCCAGCTCCTATCAGCTGCCGATGCTCTATTTCATCCAGAACAACCACTGGGCTATCTCAGTGCCCCTGGAGACCCAGTCCAGGGCACCGCTGGCCCACCGGGCAGCCGGCTACGGATTCGAGGGGATCCGGGTGGACGGCAATGACGTGCTGGCCAGCTATGCAGTGGCCAAACATATGGCCGAGCAGATCCGCGGCGGTTCCGGCCCCAAGCTGGTCGAGGCAGTCACTTACCGGATGGGCGCTCACACCACAGCCGATGATCCCACCAAATACCGCACCGCCGATGAGGTCCAGGCCTGGCAGGCTAAGGACCCGGTGGCCCGCTATCGCAGCTGGCTGGAGGCCGAGGGCTTACTGGACCAGGCCTACGCCGAGCAGGTGGACCAGGAGGCAGCGCAGCTGGCTGCTGATCTGCGCACTGCGGTGCACAGTATGGAGCCCATCGGCCTAGAGCGGGTCTTCGACACGGTGTATGCCGAGCCGCACCGCCAGGTGGAGACGGAGAAGGCCTGGCTGAAGGACTATGAGGCGGGTTTCGCTGAGGATGAGGGGCAGAGTGTCGGATGAGTACAGAGACCAGTACGACGACGCCGGGGGCCTCAGTGCCTGAAGTCACCACCCTTCCTTTGGCGAAGGCCATTAACCGGGCGCTGCGCGATGAGCTCGAAGCGGATGCCAAGACACTGCTGATCGGTGAGGACATCGGGGCACTCGGCGGAGTCTTCCGGGTTACCGACTGGCTGCAGGCTGACTTCGGCGCCGACCGGGTGATCGACTCGCCGCTTGCGGAGTCCGGAATCATCGGCACCTGCATCGGACTGGCGATGCGCGGCTACCGGCCGGTGGCCGAGATCCAGTTCGACGGATTCGTCTTCCCGGCCTTCAACCAGATCACCACCCAGCTGGCCAAGATCCATAACCGGACCGACGGAGCGGTGAGGGTCCCGGTGACCATCCGGATCCCCTATGGCGGGCATATCGGATCCATCGAGCACCATTCCGAATCACCGGAGGCGCTCTTCGCCCATACCGCGGGGCTGCGGATCATCACTCCCTCCAGTCCCCACGACGCCTATTGGATGACCCGGCAGGCTATCCGCAGCGATGATCCGGTGATCGTGCTGGAGCCGAAGCGGCGGTACTGGCTCAAAGGTGAGGTGGACCTGCAGCGCCCAGCCCCGGATGCCTTCACTGCCCAGGTGCTGCGGCCAGGCACCGATGTCACCCTGGCCGCCTACGGCCCGCTGGTGCCGGTGGCCCTGGCCGCAGCGGAGGTGGCCGCCGGCCAGGGCCGCAGCATCGAGGTGGTGGATGTGCGTTCGATCAGTCCCCTGGATGACGAGACCATTGCGCAATCAGCGGCCAGGACTCAGCGACTGGTGGTGGCCCACGAGGCTCCCACCTTCGGCGGGTTCGGCGCGGAGATAGCCGCCAGGGTCACCGAGCGCGCCTATCACCGGCTGGCCGCCCCGGTGCTGCGGGTGGGCGGATTCCATATGCCGTACCCGCCCTCAGCCCAGGAGAACCGGTACCTACCGGATATCGACCGGATGCTGGAAGCCGTGGAGCGCAGTTTCGCCTATGCGAGCACAGGAGGCCGCTGATGAGCCAGACCTTCAACCTTCCCGATGTGGGGGAGGGCCTCACCGAGGCCGAGATCGTGTCCTGGAAAGTTGCCCCAGGGGACACCGTGGCCGTCAATGATGTCATCTGCGAGATTGAGACCGCCAAATCACTGGTGGAGCTCCCGGTGCCCTATGCCGGAACCGTCGAGGAACTCGTCGCCGAGGAGGGGGAGACCATTGAGGTGGGCCAGCCGCTGATTCGAATCGGCGCAGCCGAGGGAGCTGAAGAGCCGGCTGACCGCCCGGTATCCGGAGCCCCACCCGAGGGGGCCTCGTCGTCCTCATCTGAATCTCAGCAGCAGGGCGGCCAGGAGAGGACCCCGACCGCCACGGATGATGAGCAGGCAGCCCTTGTGGGCTCTGGGCCCAAGGCTGATGCACCCAAGGCCCGCACCCGCACCAGACCGACCAGCCTGGACCTGGTTGAGGTCCCCGGGTTGGAGCCGGAGGGCGTTACTGCGCGGACCCAGGGGCTCCCCGGCGGGGAGTTCGCCGCCGATATCGTCCAACGGGCCTCGCCGCCGGTACGTGCCCTGGCCAAGCGTCTCGGGGTGGCGGTCTGGGAACTGGTGGGATCGGGCCGCAATGGTCAGATCACCCGGGATGACGTGGAGCGCCGGGCCAAGCAGAAGGAGGCCCAGCGGGAAGCCGGCGGGGTGCCGGCCTCTGGGTCCCCGGGTCAGCTCGGGCTGCTTTACGAAGGCCCCCGTGAGGAGAAGATCCAGGTCCGCGGGGTGCGCAAAGCCACGGCACTGAACGTGGCTGCCTCGGCGAGCACTGTCCCGCATGTCTCGGTGTTCAAGGAGATCGATGTCACCAGGACTATGGAGCTGCGCTCAGCGCTGCGGGAGAGCCAGGAGTATCAGGGGCTGAGCGTCTCACCCCTGCTGTTTGCTGCTAAGGCGATCATTTGGGCGGCCCGGCGCAACCCGCAGGTCAATGCCTCCTGGCATGACACCCACTACACGCTGCACAACTACGTCAATCTGGGCGTTGCCGCCGCCACCCCCCGGGGGCTGGTGGTGCCGGTGATCCATGATGCGCACACCTACAACACCCGGGGGCTGGCGGCAGCGATCACCGCACTGACCACAGATGCCCGGGATGGGAAGACCACACCAGCCCAGATGCAGGGCGGTACGGTCTCGATCACCAGCATCGGATCGCTGGGCCTGGACTTCGGCACCCCGATCCTGCCTCCGGGACAGGCTTCAATCGTGATGCTGGGTGCAGTGCGCACCAAGCCGTGGGTTGTGGACGGTCAGGTGGTGCCCCGGCAGATCGTCACGGTGGGCGGTTCCTTTGATCATCGGCTGATCGACGGTGACCTGGCCGGAGCCTTTATCAGCGATATCGCCGCTGTCCTGGAACAGCCCGGCCTGCTCCTGGACTGAGCTTGTTCCGGCGGCGCGCCGGCAACCTCAGTCCCGCAGCCGATGGATGGTGAGCGGACCGGGGTCCTCCAGGCCGAGTTGACCGGCGAGTGGAGCGCCGTCCAGCAGGATCTCCACCTGCTGATTTCCCGAGGCTGCCCGAACGGTGGTCTCGATCTGCTTGAGCAGCTGCCAGGACTGGCAGGAGGTGCTGCTGTTGGCGAATCCGGTGAGGTTCACCGTCACCGCTGAGCCGGTATTCTCCACCCCGGTGACCTCGAAGCCTGAGGCGGCCAGCGGATTGCGGAAGGCAGGGCTGCCGTGGGTAGTGCGCTCCAGGGACAGCAGATACTCCAGGGCGGCCTCGGCCGGGTTGTCAGTCACTACCGGGACGGTCTCCAGCACCGAGATATAGTCCTGGCAGCCGAACTGCTCGGTGCGGGCCACCTGCCGCCCGTGTGGAGTTTCCGGAGCGTAGTCAGCATCCTCGCCGTAGACCTCCCAGTCATAGCCTGCAGGGCTGATCAGTCCCACCGGCAGGGCCACCGTGTCGTCACTGTCGTACTCCGGCTCTGGCATCGGATTCTCCGGGATCTCCTCGGACTGGGCTGGGGCCTCACCCTCAGCCTCGGGAGAGTCCGGGTCTGGCTGCGCGGGGCCGCTTTCGCAGGCGGTGAGACCGAACAACGCAGCTGCCGAGAACGCCGCGGCGGCAGCGCGCAGAGAGAAGGCCGAAGTCATTGCTCCAGGATACGAGCAGACCGCAGACCAGCCGAATCGAGACCTCGAGGCCGGAGGCCCTCGCGGTTGCAGCGTGCCGAGAAGCTGCTGAAGTGAGGGGAGGTGCTGGTGGGGGCCGTGAACGGGGGCGGCCCCCACCAGCGGTTGAGAAGCGCGCTCTGGGTGCTGCACGGAGGGGGTGGGATGTTTAGCACCCGGCGCCAATGCTTCTCACTTCATACTGTGATGACAACAGAGGGAACGGAAACTCTGATGCCGTCTTCATATGGAGATGTCAGGAATGGACAGCGGACCATTCCCGGAGCCGCTCAGACTTGATGTTTCAAACCTGAACAACCCCTTGTATGTCTATAGTGAGACCTCCTCCGGACCTGTGTCAAGCAAGGTCTCCGGTAGGGTGGAATCATGCCTATCCGGAACCGTCGCGCCGCTGCTCTGCCGGCCAAACTCTCCCGTTCCTGGCTGCTGATCAATGCTGCCAAGAAGGAAGATTTCGCCCCTGGTCTGGCCAGTGAGGCCGATTCGGTGATCTTCGACTTAGAAGCTTCGGTGCCTGATGTGGCCAAGGTTGCCGCACGTGAAGCGGTGATGGAGGCGCTCAATGGTGGTATGACGGCCTGGGTGCGGATCAGCCCCACCACCAGTGAGCACTGGGAGGATGATGTGGCGGCCCTTGCGGAGGCGGACGGCCTGCGCGGGGTGATGCTTGCAGAGACGGAGCGGCCCGACCAGGTCACCTATACGGCGATGCGGCTGCGGGCCGGCACCCCGGTCATCGCGCTGGTGGAATCCGCTCTCGGCGTAGAGAACGCCACGCAGATTGCCTCCGCTCCAGGCACTTTCCGATTAGCCTTCGGCACCAATGACTTCCGCAAGGATGTGGGTGTCTCCGCCGATCCGATGGCACTGGCCTATGCCCGTTCCCGCCTGGTCATCGCCTCTCGGGTGGGTGGTCTGCCGGGGGCCATCGATGGCCCCACGGAAGCGAATGCGAACGAGCAGGCCATCGCTGAGGCCTGCCGGGTGACGGCCTCCATGGGGATGACCGGCAAGTTGTCACTGAACCGGGCCCAGGTAGAGCTGGTGAACCAGGGCCTGAGCCCCTCAGAGGATGAGGTGGCCTGGGCCAAGGAACTCATCGAGGCTCATGAGAAGGGAGCCTCGATCGGTGACGGCTCCTACCTCCCCCGGCTGGCACGAGCGCAGAAGATTGCCAGCCTGGCTGACTCGTACGGGCTGTGGAATGCTTGAGTGAGACGGGCATCACGCCATAGCGAACAAGGAGGTTCTGAATGGGTAGAGAGACCTATACCGGTGATGTGGCCTTCGAAGTGCGCGGCCACCTGGGAATCATCACTCTGAACCGGCCCAAGGCGCTCAACTCGCTGACCGAGCTGATGTGCGAATCGATCAGGATTCAGCTGGAGGATTGGGCACAGGACGACGCCGTGGCACAGGTCCTCATCCGAGGTGCTGGCGACCGTGGACTGTGTGCCGGCGGAGACGTGGCGAGCCTCTACTACGAGATGGTGGAGCTGCAGCCCCGCGACGGTGGCCCGGTCCTGCCCGAGGGCACCCCTGCCTATCAGGCGGAGTTCGCCGCAGAACGGTTCTTCGCCACCGAGTACTTGATGAACCTGCGGATCGCTGAGTACCCCAAGCCGTACATCGCGCTGATGGACGGAGTGGTGCTCGGCGGCGGGGTGGGCGTATCGGCGCACGGTTCACACCGGATTGTCACCGAACGCAGCCGGATCGGCATGCCGGAGACCACCATCGGCTTCGCTCCAGACGTGGGCGGCACCTACCTGCTTTCCCGGGCCCCCGGGCAGCTGGGTGTCCACGCCGGGCTCACCGGTGCTCATCTCTCCGGCGCAGATGCTCTCCATCTGGGGCTGGCCGATACCTATGTTCCGTCCGGGGGATTGGAGCAGCTGGTCGGTGAGCTCACCACGGCCCCGGTGGAGGAGGTGCTGCCGCGCTTTGCCGAACACCCGGAGCCATCTGAACTGGCTGAAGCGGGGTGGATCGATCAGGCCTATACCCAGGAGGATGTGAGCGGGGTCGTCCAACTTCTGGAAGAACTGGGCCAGAGCATCCCCGCAGCGGCAGAGACGGCCAAGACGCTGCGCAGTAAATCGCCCACAATGGTCAACGTGGCGTTCCAGGCTATCCGCCAGGCCCGGGAGCTTAGTCTGGAGGGCGCCCTGAGCCAGGAATACACCGTGGCGGTGCACGCGCTGCGCTCCCATGACTTCCGTGAGGGCATTCGCGCTCAGCTCATCGATAAGGACCGGAATCCGCAGTGGAACCCTGTCGCGTTGGAGCTGGTGGATGATGACCTGGTGGCGCACTACTTCACCCCAGTGCCGGGGAAACTGCTGAACCTGCGGTAACAGGCGGGTCTTCTGGATAGACTCTGTGAACAAGCTGTGCCCGGGACAGAGGGTGCAGACTGCCTGAGCCGCACGGGGGAGGACACCTATGGAGACCACCGAGGGCTCCCCCGCGCTGCGCATCAGCTCACCGGTGCTGATCCTGGGCGGTCCTTCCCCGGCCCGCAATGAGCTCACCCAGCGGCTGCGCGGCATGGACGTTAAGGTGCTGCAGGCAGCCAGTGCCGCTGAGGCAGCTCAGCTGCGCGCCGAGGAGGCTCCCAGCCTGCTGGTGCTCGATGCCCGGCTGGCCCGCCGCGTCCCGCAGCTGGAGGATGTGGTGGATGATCTGCGCTCAGGCCGCGATGAGACCGCCGTACTGGCCTGGTTCGACGCAGATGCCCCCCAGGAGGACATTCTGGCGCTGTGCCGGCCGATCGATGACCATATGGCCGGCGCCATCGCCGTGGAGGAGTCGGTGCGCCGGCTGCACTTCCTCACGGGTCGGCTTCCTGAGCAGCGGGACGGTGAACGGTTGATCGTGGGGGACTTGGAGATGGACACCACCCAGCGCACGGTCACCCGGGCCGGTCGGGACATCGACCTCTCGGATACCGAGTTCAGACTGCTGCGTCTGCTGATGCGGCATGCCCGCACAGTGCTGCCCAAATCACAGATCCTGCAGGAAGTTTGGGAGTACGAGTTCGCTGGCCAGGCCAATATCGTAGAGCTCTACATCAGCTACGTGCGCAAGAAGATTGAGGCCGACAGCCCCAGGATGATTCATACCGTGCGAGGGGCCGGCTATGTGCTGCGCCCGGCCCGGGGGACCGAGACGGGGGCAGAGAGCGCTGACTCTGCACCGGAGGATGGCGGGTAGTCAGGAGAAGCGGCGGGATCCGCGCAGCGCCAGCACCCCTGCGGCGATGCTCAACAGCGCTAGGCCTGCCGCAGTGTAGGCGGCTGCAGTGCCGGTCTCCGCAAGTACACCCTCATCTTCATCTTCGTCCACAGCTTCATCCTCGCTGCCCGGTTCAGCGTCCTCCGGAGCGGCGGTCGGCTCAGCAGAGGAGCCGGAGAAGCCTGGCAGATGCAGCGAAGGCAGCTCCGGCATGCCCGGCACCGGCAGGAACACCGAACCGAAGGGAACCGAGCCGGAGCCCTGACTGGGCGCCCCCGGCGGCGGGACGCCCACTCCGCCCTGCGGAGTGCCGTTGTCCGAATCCTCAGTCTCCGGTGGAGGGGCGGAGGTCGCGGTGCCAGTGGGGTCGGGCGAACCGGTGGGATCAGGTGAGCCTGTGAGATCAGGGGAAGGGGAGGGCGTCGTCGTCGGCGTCTCCGTGGGCGAGGGAGAAGCCGTGGGGGAGGGAGACGGTGTGGGTGTGGGAGTGGGGGTGAACTGATCGCCGTAGACAGTGAAGGTGACTGAGGTGCGGGCTTCATTGTCTTGGTCATCTGTGGCGATCACCGCGAAGTCATCGGTGCCGGTGCCGACGTATTCAGCCGGAGCGGTGTAGCTGACCCGGTTCCCCGAGATGCTGACTTCTCCGCCGATCTGCGAGGAGGTGGAGCCGAGTTCGAAGGCCACCCCCGGGGCATTGGCGGTGCAGGAGACGCTGACGCGCTCCCCGGGGCGTAGGCTGCTGTTGGTGCAGTTGACGGTCAGATCCGGCTCGGAGGTTGGCGGCGGACTAGTCACCGTAGGCGTTTCGGTCGGTTCAGGGGAGGGCGAACCGGTGGGATCCGGGGTTGCTGCAGTGGGAGAGTCGTCCTCGGGGATGTCATCGTCCTCGGGGGATGCAGTCTCCTCCGGCGTCCCGGGCTCCGCCGGAGCGGTGGTGGCTGCGGCCACTGCGGCAGAGCTGAGAAGCAGCCCCGCCACGAGGGCTAGGGCTGCGAGAATACGCACGGGAGGATAAGGGGTTCCCTCTGCCGTTCCAGAGATCACACCTCTCATCGTAGGGCATAGCACCAAATCAGAACTGTTCGGACTCTCTCACAGTGAGCTGGCAGACCCCCGGTCACACTCTCTCAGGCCACTCGTTCCGGAGGTGACTTGGTGAGCGAGGGGTCGTTCTGGGCCAGCGGGCCGATCACGCCGTCGATGGCCTCCATGGTCCCCTGGTCCAGCTGCACTCCGGCGGCTGCCACATTGGAGGCGATCTGCTCCGGGCGGGAAGCGCCCACCAGGGCGGAGGCGACATTCGGGTTCTGGAGCACCCAGGCGATGGCCAGCTGGGCCAGGGTCAGGCCCTGCTCCTCAGCCAGGGGCTTGAGCTTCTGCACCGCCTCGAGGATCTCTTCGGTGAGGTACTTCTCGATGAAACGGGCTCCGCCCTGGGTGTCAGTGGCCCGCGATCCCTCGGGGAACGGCGCCCCCGGCAGGTACTTGCCGGTCAGCACACCCTGGGCGATGGGGGACCAGACGATCTGACTGATGCCCAGCTCCTCGGAAGCCGGGATGACCTCGGGCTCGATAACGCGCCAGAGCATGTTGTACTGCGGCTGATTGGAGATCAGCTGGAAGCCCAGTTCCTTAGCCAGGGCGGCCCCGGCGCGCAGCTGCTCGGCTGTCCACTCACTGACACCTATGTAGAGCGCCTTGCCGGAGCGGACCACATCGGCAAAGGCCTGCATGGTCTCTTCCAACGGGGTCTCGAAGTCATAGCGGTGGGCCTGGTAGAGGTCCACGTAGTCGGTGCCCAGCCGTTTCAGCGACCCGTTGATGGATTCCATGATGTGCTTGCGGCTCAACCCGGTGTCGTTGTGCCCCTTGGGGCCGGTGGGGAAATAGACCTTGGTGAAGATCTCCAGTGATTCCCGGCGCTGGCCGGCCAGGGCGTCGCCGAGGACTTGTTCGGCCACGGTGTTGGCGTAGACATCGGCAGTGTCGAAGGTGGTGATCCCGGCATCGAGGGCGGCGTGCACGCACTGGGTAGCCACGTCCTGCTCCACCTGCGCCCCGTGGGTCAGCCAGTTGCCGTAGGTAATCTCGGAAATCTTCAATCCGCTGTTGCCGAGGTATCGAAACTCCACGTTCGCTCACTTCCTTCGGAATCGGTGCAGACACATTCACTCTCACCCTATCGTTGCACGGGGGACGGGGCCATAGACTCTAGGGGAGCCGGGGAGGCCCCGGCCCCAGGTGTAGCAGGTCACGGGAAGCGAGCGAACGTGAGGATCGAGGTGCTGGGACCGGTCCAGCTCCGGGACGACGACGGCGCGGCCGTCGAGGTGCCAGAGCGGAAGGTACGTGCCCTGCTCGCCGCCCTGACAGCTGCCGCGGGCGAGACTGTCTCCGCGGAGGCTCTCATTGACCGGGCCTGGGGTCAGGATCTGCCCAGCAATCCGCCGCGGGTGCTGCAGGCCAAACTCTCGCAGCTGCGCTCCCTGCTGGATACCGCCTCACCGGGGGGCCGGGACCTGCTGCTCCGCTCACCCGGCGGCTACCGTCTGGATCTGACGGCGGGAACATGCGACGCCGCTGAGTTCCGCACTGCAGTGCGCAGCGCCACAGGCCTGCCCGCCGGTCCGCAGCGGGCCGAGCTGCTGGAGGCCGCCCTGAAGCTGTGGCGGGGACCGGCATATGCAGAGTTCACCGATGAGCTTTGGCTCGCCGCCGAAATCGCCGAGCTCCAGGAGCTCCGGCTCAGGGCAGTGGAGCTGGCCGCTGAGGCGCTGGTCGCCGCAGGCACAGCCGAGCAGGCGGTCACCTTGGCTAGTGTCGTGCGTCAGTAATTCGTTGGATTAGTTGTAGAATGGGGTATGCCACGAACTGGAC
>NZ_WRPM01000047.1 GCF_009758175.1 Nesterenkonia alkaliphila | reverse complement strand
GCCAGTTGGGTCGGCCCGGGGCGCGGTGGCAGCATTGCTGCTGCTCCGTTTCCCCGGACCGCCCGCCGAACCCGGCGTGCGATTCTCACCGCACCGGGCTCTCCACGTGAGGTTGCTGGTCAGGCACGATCGCCTGTCGGTGGCCACGGGGTCGGGATGCGGTAACCGCGGTAGCGGTACCGGGTGACGGTGACGCTGGCGGCGCCACGGAACCGTTGCCCGTCGTGAGCTAAGCGCCAGGTTCCGGGCAGGCAGAACCTACGCCGTAACTCTGGCCATCCCATCCGGTGTTTCTTCCGCAACCATGCCGTGATCCGCTCCCAAGCATAGGAGTCGATCGCGGTGAAGATGCGCTTGGAAACCCCGTGCCGGAAGTAGTTCGCCCAGCCACGCAGCACCCGGCCCAGATACTCCATGAGGTACCCAGGATCCTGGTGCAGGGTGTGTCTGTAGGTCATGACCCGCACTCGGTCTTTGATCGAGGCGAGAGCCTGTCTCGAAGGACGAGTGTAGACGAAGTGTTTATGACTGCCTCGTTTACGCATCCGACGGATGTTGAATCCGAGAAAGTCGAACCCCTCGTCGATGTGGACCACGCGGGTCTTCTCCGGCGACAGTCGCAGCCCGACCGGAGCCAGGACGTCTACAACGTCGTGGCGTAGGGCTTCGGCGTCTTCCTTCTCGCCCGTGACGACAACGACAAAATCGTCAGCGTAGCGGATGAGTCGGTAGTTCGCCTTGCGGTGATAGCGCCGCTTTTGTCGCTGCTGCACGGTGGCCATCATCGACTGCCATTGCCTGGTGAAATGATCATCCAAGACGGACAGAGCAATGTTGGCCAGCAGCGGGGAGAGAATCCCGCCCTGCGGGGTGCCGGTGATAGTTCCTTCTCGGGTGCCGGTAGTGGTCATCACCCCGGCCTTGAGGAATGCCTTCACCAACGCTAGGACACGCTTATCCCCAATCCTGCGCCGCAGGCGGTCCATCAGAGCGACGTGATCGATGTTATCGAAACACGCCTCGATGTCGGCCTCCAGTACCCACTGATACGACTTAGTCGTGAAGTGGTGAATCTCGGCAATCGCATCCTGTGCGCGACGGTTCGGACGGAACCCGTAGGAGACCGGCGCGAAGTCGGCCTCGAAGATGGGTTCCAGCACCAGTTTCACAGCCGCTTGTACCACCCGGTCGGCCACGGTCGGGATGCCCAGGGCCCGCAGTTTCCCACTGGCCTTAGGGATCATCACCTGCCGCACCGGCACAGGAGCGAAACCGCGGGCCTTCAACTGGGCTCGCAGCTGGTACAAGAACGCTGTCACTCCCGCCTCGGAGCCGATCTTGGCCACAGTGGCCCGATCCACTCCAGGGGTCTGTGCTCCTTTGTTCCTGGCGACACGGTCAAAGGCCACCACCAAGAACGCCGGATCACAGACCAGGTTATACAGATCATCAAACCGACGACCGCTTTGCTCGGTCGCCCAGCAATGCAACTTGTTCTGCATCTTCCGTACCCTCACAGCGGCCTCAGCAGGGCCGGGCCACCGTGTGGCGCCAGTATTCACCAGCGCGTCTTCGGACATTACAGTCACTTGCTGCTCCTCCTCGCTGCCGTCCTTCCCCATGTGACCGGCTCTCCCGGCCTCGGAGTACTACGACGGCTCCGCCCCACCAGTACCCTTCAGCGGGCGACGCGCCTATCCCTTGTAAGGGAACGGGACACTGGTGGTTCCCACGTTCACTGTCATCTGGTCAACGGGCGAGGTGCTCGACTTTGCCCCTGCGGTTTCACCGTGGCTACGCCGTAGACATTCACCACGATCTGCCAGACCCGACACATCATCCGTTCTGACAGTCACCCACCCCGGCGAGCCACTCTGGCGGAGAGGCCCAAGGGGCGGGTGTGCACCGCGTTCCAGCCCGAATCCACCGGGTTTCTGAGCTGGTCGACGATCAAGAGGCTTTACAACATCGATTCCTTACGTGCACCGTCCCGTCTTGCTCACCAGGCACGACCCATCCGGTAGTACTGGACCGCCCTGACTTTGTCGCGGCTGCTCCCACCGTCCTCGGCGTCCCCCGATTCCGGCTGCCGCCAGCTTCACCAAGCCGCTACGACGGCTAAGCGATGTAGGTCTCTCACCTCCATCCAGATCAACAGCGCCTCGTGGCGCAC
>NZ_WRPM01000046.1 GCF_009758175.1 Nesterenkonia alkaliphila | reverse complement strand
ACACCGCAGCCGGCGGGGCCCCGCGACTGGGCTGCTGCCCAGGCGTCTGAGTCATCGCCGTCATACGCGCGTCCCCCTCTCTATGATGTACATCACGGTAAACGCTTTCCAGGACTATAACTGTGGGTCAGATCACAGGTCAAGACGATACTTCGATTTATGTCGCATCGTGAGTCAAATGTGATCTTGAGATTGGTGGGGCGGCTGCGCCGGGGGCTCTTTAGGTGTGAAGGCCGGTGCCGCTGCAGCCGGCCGGGAGCCGAGCGGGGCTTCCCCGCCGGCGGAACCAGCACCGCGCAGATACGGCGCCACAGCGCCTTGGAAGCTGGCAGCGGTCTGCTGCACGGTCAAGGCGGGTTCGGCATCCCAGATGCTTTGGTTGAACAGCTCCACCTCCACATCGCCGGTGTAGCCGGTGTTCTCCACCGCGCGGGTCATGGCGGCGAAGTCGATGACTCCCTCGCCCGGCTGATGGCGGCTCAGCAGCACGTCTGTCTCCAGAGGGGTGCGCCAGTCGCAAACTTGGTAGCTGGCGATCCTTCCCGCCGCTCCGGCACGCCGGATCTGGGCCAGTACCTGGGGGTCCCACCAGATATGAAAAGAGTCCACGACGACGCCCACATACGGACTCTCTGCCTCCTCGGCCAGGTCCAGAGCCTGCTCCAGGGTGGAGATCACTGCCCGGTCAGAGGCATACATCGGATGCAGCGGCTCAATGGCTACAGTGACGCCGGCTGCTGCGGCATCGGGCACCAGTTCACAGAGGCCCTGGAAGAACCGCTCCCGGGCCGCGTGCACCGTGGAGCCGGGTTGGATGCCCCCGGCCACCAGCACCAGCACCGGGGCTGAGCCGGCCGCACCGGCCTCGGCCAGGGCCGCGGTCTCTGCGATCGCCCTGCGGTTCTCGGCCAGGGAGGCGGCGAAGGCGGCGTCATCGGCCTCCGTAAGGAACCCGCCCCGGCACAGGCTGGAGAAGCGCAGTCCCGAACTGCTCAGCAGCTGAGCGGCCCGCTGCAGGCCCACCTCGGCCACCGGCTCGCGCCACAGCCCAATGGACTGATAGCCCGCCGCTGCGGTGAGACTCAGTGCTTCCTCCAGCCCGGCGTACTTGATGGTGGCCTGGTTCAGCGATAGGCGCGGGTGCGGCGTGGTACTTGGGGTCTCTGTCAGTGCCATGAGGTGCCTCCGATGCCGTGCAGTGCCAGCAGCTGGTGCCAGCGGGTCTGAGCGGTCTCCGGGGCCTCCAGCCCCCCGCAGTCATTGGCCAGCTCCACGATCCGGCTCAGATGGGGCAGGCTGCGGGCGGCATGCAGTCCGGCGACCATCGCTGGACTGGCCTGATGGCCGTTGAGCCAGGAGAGGAAGGCCACCCCGGTCTTGTAGTAGAACGTGGGGCTCGCGAAGACCTGGCGGGAGAGTGCCTGGGTGGGCATTAGGATCTGCCGGTAGAGCTCGGGGCTGTTCTGGTCCAAGGCCTGGATCGCTGCCGAGGCGCTGGGGGCCAGTACGCTGAAGGCTCCCAGCAGGGCATCGGAGTACTGGCCGTCTGAGTCGGCCTCGATCAGGTCCACATAGTTGAAGTCGTCACCGGTGAACATGGTGGCGGACTCCGGCAGCCGGGCCCGGACGGTTTTCTCAGCCTCAGCATCGAGCAGGCTCATCTTCACCCCCGCCACCTTCTCCGGAGCGGCCTCGATGATGCTGATCAGAGTGTCGGCGGCCTGGCGCCAGTCAGTGGAGCCGAAGTAGCCGCGCAGCTGGGGGTCAAAGGCCTCGCCCAACCAGTGGATGATCACCGGGGTATCCGCGTGGCTGAGCACCTCAGCGTAAACGTTCTTGTAGTCCTGGGCGTCTTTGGCGGCTTTGGCCAGATGACGGGAGGCCATCACCACTGGCACAGTCTGGTGCTCCTGGGCGAAGGCCAGCTGGTCCAGATAGGCGGTGGTGACCTCGGCAAGGCTCAGCTCTGACTCCGTGCGGGCATCGGTGTTGACCCCCACAGCTACTGAGGCGTTCTCCTCGCGGGCCACCTCGGCCGAGCGGGCGATCAGCTCCCGGGTGGCTGCGGCATCCAGGCCCATATTCCGCTGAGCGGTGTCCATGGCATCGGCCACGCCCAACCCCCAGGAATAGATCTGGCGGCGGTAGTTCAGGGTGGCCTCCCAGTCCAGTTCCGCCGGCTCCCCGGGCACTGTCTCGCTCAGCGGATCGGGGACTACGTGGGCCGCGGCGTACAGGGTGCGGGAGGCCAGGGGAGCGGAGGGCCGTTGGAAGGCCGGGGCGCTCAGCAGCGGGGCGGCGGTGAGCCGCCGGTCCTGGCCGATCAGGGTCAGGTTCAGACCGGTCTCCCGGCGTTCTGTCAGGGGGTTCTGAGGTGAGCCTGTGGACTGTGTGGTGCCCGGCTGCGGTGCCTGGGGCGGCGTCGTGAGCTGTTCCGGCTGGTTCACTGGGGACCCCCGATCAGGTTCTGGGCGTGCTCGGTGAGGCTCACCTTGCGGCCCTGTTCATGGGAGGCCAGCGCGGCCTCGGCCAGCAGCATGCCGGCGGCCCCGGAGCGGAAGTCGTAGCGGTGCTCACCGGCGCCGAGCACAGAGCGCAGGAACTCGATCCACTGCAGCTTGAAGCCGTTCTCTGCCGGCTCGTTCTGCGGCACCGCCGACCAGGTGGCGGAATAGTCCCGGGGATCGGGGATGTCCGGGTTCCACACCGGCTTAGGGGTGGCGTTGCGCTCTTGGATCTTGGCCGAGAACAGGCCCACCACGGCCGAGCCGCGGGTACCGTCCACGTGGAACTCCACCAGCTCGTCCCGGTTGACCCGGGTGGCCCAGGATGAGTTCAGCTGCACGATGGGGCCGTCTGCCAGCTCGAAGATGCCGTAGGCGGCGTCGTCGGCGGTGGCGGTGTAGGGGCTGCCGGACTCATCCACCCGCTGTGGAATATGTGTGCGGGTGGTGGCGTAGACAGTGCTGATGGAGCCGAAGAGGTTCTCGATGACGTAGTTCCAGTGCGGGTACATATCGACCACAATCCCGCCGCCGTCCTCGGCGCGGTAGTTCCAGGAGGGGCGTTGGGCGGGCTGCCAGTCGCCCTCGAAGACCCAGTAGCCGAACTCGCCGCGGACCGAGAGGATCTCGCCGAAGAACCCGGAGTCAATGAGCCGCCTGAGCTTCAGCAGGCCCGGCAGGTAGAGCTTGTCGTGGACCACCCCGTTGTGGATCCCGGCTGCCTCGGCCTCCTCAGCCAGGGCCAGGGCCTCGGCGTAGGACTCGGCGGTGGGCTTCTCGGTGTAGATGTGCTTGCCGGCGGCGATCGCCTTGCGGATGGCCGGCACGCGCAGCTGGGTGATCAGCGCATCGAAGTAGATGGGGAAGCCCTCCGCGGCCAGGGCTTGGTCCAGGTCGGTGGTCCAGCGCTTGATGCTGTGGGCTTCGGCGACCTCTTTGAGCTTCTCCGCATTGCGGCCCACCAGGTAGAGCTCAATGGGCTGCTTGGTGCCATTGGGCAGCGGCACGCCCCCTGAGTCGCGGATTGCCAACAGTGAGCGGACCAGGTGCTGGCGGTAGCCCATGCGCCCTGTGGCGCCGTTGACGATGATGCCCAGTGGCTGGGAGGTGTGGAGCTCGGTCATGTCCCCGTCCGTTCTGCGCGTGGTTCTGCGCCTGTGGTGCGTGTGCTTCCCGCGGTGCGGTGACCGCGGTCAGGGGCGGCGTCGTACTGATACCGACCCTGCGGTGATCTGGGTCACAGCATAGGCGGAAAACGTTTACCAGCGCAAGTGGGGCACCTGGGTGTGGGAGGCGGAGGGTGCAGGGCGCGCGGCGGGCGTCTCCCCCTGCGGCGGTACGGTGAGGGCATGAACACTCCCAGGCTGAACCTGCACCGACCGCGGCACCTGAGGCCGATCAGCCGCCAGGAGTTCCTCAGGGAAGCCCGGGCCGAGGGTGCGCACCTGAGCTCACTGGATCTGAGTGACCTCGAGCTGCGTGATGCGACCCTGGTGGAGTGCCTGGCAGAAGGTCTGACGGTTGCCGGGGCCGACCTCACGAGGCTGAGTCTCATCGACACTCACCTCGAGCGGCTCAGCGCCCCGCAGCTGCACAGCCCGCGGGCCACATGGCGCGACACCTTCCTGGGCGGTTCGCGGATCGGGGCGGCTGAGCTCTACGATGCCGAGTGGTCAGGGGTGCACATTACCGGCAGCAAGTTCGACCTGGTGAACCTCCGCGGCGCACGCCTGATGGATGTGCTACTGGAGTCCTGTCAGATCGGAGAACTGGATCTCAGCAGTGCCCGGGCTCGGCGCCTGCAGTTCCGCGACTGCAGCATCGGCACCCTGGTGCTCACCGGCGCGGAACTGGCGGATGTGGATCTGCGCAGCGCTGAGTTCCGCAGGGTGACCAGCCTGGCCAATCTGCGCGGCGCCACGGTGTCCCAGGCGCAGTTGCTTCAGCTGGCTCCGCACCTGGCAGCTGAGGCAGGGATCCAGGTGGGCGACTGATCCCTGCACCACCGGCAAGTGCTTCAAATTTGAAGGAATTACGACGACGCCGCCACGGTTGGTACCTCAGAAGGGTGCCTCAGGTGCCCGGGTAGACCCGTTACGGCCAGCGCAGGAGAGATCATGACCATCAGCACAGAGCGGCACAGAGAGCACTTTGAGTTCGGCATCCATACCTTTGGCGATGTCACCAAGACCCCCGACGGGCAGCGCGAGCTGTCCCAGCCCGAGGTGCTGCGCAATGTGCTGGCAGAGGCCACTCTGGCGGATCAGGTAGGCATTGATGTGGTCGGGATCGGCGAGCACCACCGGCCCGACTACGCGATCTCGGCCCCCGACGTGGTGCTGGCAGCGGTGGGCGCGGCTACCGAGCGGATCAAACTCATCTCGGCCGTCACCGTGCTCAGCTCAGATGATCCGGTGCGGGTCTACCAGCGGTTCGCCACTATCGACGGGCTCACCGGCGGCCGGGCAGAGGTCAGCCTGGGCCGGGGCAGCTTTATTGAGTCCTACCCGCTGTTCGGCTACGACCTCTCCGACTACGAGCAGCTCTTTGAGGAGAAGGTGGAGCTGTTTGCCGCCCTGCGCAGCGAGGGCAGCATCACCTGGGAAGGCCAGACCAGAGCTCCGTTGAAGGCTCAGGAGATCTTCCCCAAGACTGACCATGAGCACGGGCTCCCCACGTGGATAGCGGTAGGCGGCACTCCCAATTCAGTCGTCCGCGCTGCCCGGCACGGAGTGGGGCTGGAGCTGGCGATCATAGGTGGTGCCCCCGGCCGGTTCGCACCCTTCGTGGAGCTCTACAAGCGCGCCCTGGCAGAGTTCGGCCAGCCCGAGGAACTGCGGGTGGCCAGTCACTCGCATGGGTTTGTGGCTGAGACTGACCAGCGGGCTCAGGAAATCTTCTACCCCTCCTGGGCGGAGTCTATGGCCAAGCTCGGCAAAGAGCGCGGCTGGGGCAACGGTTTTCCATCCTTCGATCAGTTTCAGCAGGAGATCACTCACGGCGCGCTGTTCGTCGGCTCTCCGGAGACTGTAGCGGAGAAGATCGTCAAAACTCAGAAGCAGCTGGGGATTACCCGATTCGGCCTGAAGTACGGTAACGGCTCGCTGGCCCACGAGCACATGATGGAGGCCATCGAGTTGTACGGGACCAAGGTCAAGCCCCTGGTGCTGGACCGGCTTCAGGGTTGACACTCGCCAGAGGTGTTCTGTAACTGTTCAGGTAGAGGTCAGGGTTAGTTGAGCAGTTACCCATACTCTGCCGGGGTGAGGCAGGAACAGAACACCCCAGCTGAGCGATCGGATACCGAGAGAGAGCACGGAACACCGAACCAGGGACAGAGCGAGGTCATCGAGGACCGTGGCGAGGCCGAAGAGCCCGCAGGGGCGCAGCGTGCCCCGCGGGCCCCGCATTCAGGGGAGGATGAGTCCGGTGCTGCCAAGGATGCCGAGGAGTTCACCATCGCGGTGTACTCAGACCCTGGGCGCACCTCGATGCATATGCGCCGGCTGCTCTCCGAGCAGGATAAGGACTGGAGCCGGGGAGCCACCATCATCCATAAGCAGACCCTGATTCCGCTGCGTCAGGATGCCACGCTTGACCTGGATGAGGTGCAGCGCTGGGCCCGCGAGGACGGCGCTGATATCTCGGTGGTGATCACCGAGGTGCCGCGCACTGCGGGCCGGAAGGCCAAGTCTGTGGAGCTGCACTTCGCGGACCGGCTGGCTGTGATCTCACTGCCGGGCTTGGGCCCTGTGGGGGTGCGCGCGAGTCTGCGGGGCCAGCTGCGCCGCAGTGTGGAGGCGCTGGCGTACCACTCGGCGGCAGAGGCCCATGAGCGGAGCGGTCTGACCACCCAAGTGGAGGAGCAGCAGGGCCACGAGACCTACTTCATTTCTCCGCCGCGGTTCGTCCCCGGGCGGTTTTGGATGACGCTGGGCATGGTGGCGGCCAATGAGCCGTTCTGGTCCTTGACTAAGCTCTCTGGGGTCTTTGCCGCAGCCGCGGCCACCGGGGCCTTCGGCATCTTCTTCTCCACTATCTGGGAGATGGCCAACTTTCTGCCCGGTTGGCGCCTGCTGGTGGTCTCACTGGTTGCCATCGCCAGTGTGGTGCTCTGGCTGACCCTGGCCAACAGGCTGTGGGACCGGCCGAATACAGTCGGCGGGCGCAAGGAGGCTCTGATGTACAACGCCTCCACAGTGGTGACCCTGCTGGTGAGCGTGACCTCGCTGTACCTGCTCCTCTTTGGCGGCATTTTGGGCGTGGGGCTGCTGCTGATCGAACCGGCGTTCATGGCCCAGAACATTGGGGAGGACCAGGCGACCTTCGCCAATTATGTGGATGTGGCCTGGCTCTCTGCCTCGATGGGGGTAGTGGCCGGCGCCATCGGTGCTAACTTCGATGATGACGCCGACCTGAAGAACATCACCCAGGGATCCCGGGAGCTGCAGCGCTACCCGCGGGACGAACACCAGCGGTGAGCCCCGGCGGCAACGCCGGCTCAGGAGCCAGCCGCTGCCGGGATCAGCCGCTGATCAGGTTGAGGAATCCGATGCCGAGCAGGGCGAAGCCGGTGCCCCAGACAATCACGGAGACCAGCATCCAGATCAGCACCAGGTTCCGGTTGGCGCCGAAGCTGACCATCAGCGGAGCGGTGATCTGGCTGGGCAGAGCGAAGGGCCCCAGCAGAGATACTCCGGGTACCCCGAATTTGTCGAAGAGTCGCTTGGCCTTCTCCCGGCGCTTGCGCTTGCCCTCGCTCATCTCCTGGGGCTCCCTGCCCTTGACCACCGCGCTGCGGATGCCGTGAGCGGTGTAGACCACGATGGTCAGGGATAGCATATTGCCCACCACTGCGGCGATGATCGCAGCCCACAGCGGCATGCCGATCAGCACGCCCAGGAAGCCGCCCCCGTAGGACTCGAAGAACGGAATGGCGGAGACGGCGATTACGCCCAGCCACTGCAGAGTCTCCGGCAGTGATTCGGTCCAGCCGCGCAGCTGACCCCAGAAGGAGTCCTCCGGGAAGACGATCTGTGTGGGGTCGGTCTCGGCGCCGCCGGCCAGGGCTAGGGTCTGTGCGGTCTCAGTGAGTGCAGTCAGTGTCTGGATCATGGTGATAAGTCTTCCGGATTACCGGACCAAGAACGTCACCCCTGAGGATTATCTTGGCCGGTCAGCCCTGCGGGTGAGCAGCCAGTGGGCGGAGTACTTGCACTTAGCGACTCGTGTTTTACGGTTCGGTGCAGCCGGGCAAGGGGCGAACGGGGTGTAGGCGCCGCCGGGACCAGCTCAGGGCTTCTGGCCGGAGTGGTAGACCTCGCCGGGCTGGCCGGGCTGACCGAGAATCTCGCTGACCGTGACCAGGTGGTAGCCCTCGGCCAGCAGGTCGCGGAGGATCAGCGGCACGGCCTCGGCGGTGGAGGCCTCCAGATCGTGCAGCAGCACAATGTCTCCCGGTGAGACGTTCTCCAGCACTCGTTGATGAGTCTCGGCTGCGGATTTGTGCTGCCAGTCGCGGGAATCGGTGCCCCATTTGATCATCGGCAGCCCTGAGGCCGCCCTGACCCGGGAGTCCAGCGCCCCGTAGGGCGGCCGGGCCATCCTCGGGCGGATCCCGGCGGCCTGCTCAATCGCCTCCGCAGTGCGGTCCAGCTCTGAGCGCAGCTGTGCATCGCTGAGATCGGTGAAGTCGGTGTGGCTCCAGCCGTGGTTGCCCACCTCATGCCCAGCCGCTGCGACCTCGGCAGCGATCTCGGGATAGGTCGCGGCCATCTGGCCGGTCATGAAGAAGCTGGCCCTGGCGTCCACCTCGGACAGTGCGGTGAGCACCTGCCGGGTGTTCGGCACCGGACCATCGTCAAAGGTCAGCGCCACACACGGCACCTGGGTGCAGTCCACAGGCCCGGCGGGATTGCGCACCAAGCGGGGAGTGCGGGGTGGGTCGCTGATCTCTGGCACCGCGGACTCCTCGGCGTCGTCGTAATCTTTTTGCTGGCGCAGCTGCGCAGTCTGTTCCGCCCAAGGATAGGCCGCAATGCTGCTGCGCAGGTACTGGGTGCGGTCATTGACCGCTTCCTGCCAGATGTGGGTGCTGGCGGTATGGACCAGCTTGGCGGTCCCCGGAATAGGAGCCGCAGCCGCGCCCAGAAGCAGCAGCATGGCAGCAAGGGCAGTGCAGGCTGCGCGGAGAAGCAGGGGAAGAGGCCGCACAGTCACACCCTATGATCCTCAGTCGCTGAACTGCGGCAGCGACCTGCTGCAGCACGGAGGCGTCAGGAGAAGATGGCCCTGAGAGGGCCGGGGCGGGCACCGCAGGGGCAGGTTCACAGGCCGAATGTGCGCGCCGATTCGGTGAGGATGTGCTCCCAGTCCTGTTCTGAAGGGTGGTGGCCCATCAGGTCCCGGTGAATATGCCGTGCATTCGGGGCGGATTCGGCAAGGCGCAGTCCCTGTTCTGGCGGGGTCATCACATCCTGCCCGCCGGTCACCACAACCATCGGATGCACCAGACGAGAGGAGTGGGTCAGCGGGGACGATTCCCGCCACTGGGCGGGCTGCAGCGTGGCGTCCAGGTATCGCCGAACGCCCCCGAAGGCGGTATCGCGGTAGAACGAGGTGAGCTCGCTGGGAGCGCTGACCACGGTGATCCCTGCAAGCTCCCCCGGTTCCTGCTCCGCGGCAGCCAAGCTCGCCATGAGCCCGCCCATCGAAAACCCCACCAGAACCGGTGAGGAGGCCAGGGGCTGCCGTCTCATCCAGGCCAGGACCGCGCCGATATCCCGCGCTGCACTGAGGCCATAGTCGTCGGCACCGCTCGAGCCGCGCCAGCCGCGCATCGAGATGCTCACCGCATGCCAGGCTCTGGAGCGCACCCGCTGGGCCACCGGGGCCATAGTTGAGGCGTCCTCACCCCACCCGTGCAGCAGCAGAAACGCCGGGGCGCGGCTCTCACCCCACCAGGCGTAGCCGCCCAGCTCCACCTCGTCCAGGTCGAGCGTGATGCGCAGGGCCCCAGCGATATCGGGAAGGCGATTCACTCGTGTTGGAACCATTTCTCTGCAATGGCCAGTTCAGGGTCGATGCCGAGCTGTTTCGCGTAGACCAGGCACATTCCGAGGACGTCTCCGAGCTCATTGGTCACGACCTGCTGCTGCTCTTCTGTGCTCAGGCCACGATCTCTGTTTTGGCCGGTCAGGGTGAGATGCGCCTGGGCCAGCTCTCCGATCTCTTCGGTGAGTTTGAGAAGGGCCCAGTCGGCGGAACGGCTGATCCCGTACACCTCTGCGTACTGGACGGACAGATTCTCAATGCGGAGGGCGATGTCGTTGAGATGCATCTGGACGATGCTACACAGACTGCAGGTGAGGTGGAATAACGACGCCGCCCAGAAAGTTGAGTACGATGGACTCAAGTTTTCCTGTACGTGCAGTTGTGAATGGAAGGGGGCCGCGAAGGCCATGGACATCAAGCTCACCACCAAGTCGCAGGAGGCCGTCAGCGCGGCCGCCATGAACGCCAATACCGCCGGCAACCCGCAGATTGAGCCTGCCCATATCCTCAAAGCACTGATGGACACCCGGGAGTCAGTGGCAGTGGCCGCGCTCAAAGCCGCCGGCGCTGACCCTGACGCAGTCTCCGGGCGTGCTTCCGCCGCGATCAAGGAGCTGCCCAGCTCCTCCGGATCCTCCATGACCAACGCCCAGTTCTCCCGCAACGGGCTCTCCGTGATGAAGAACGCCCAGGCCGAATCCGAGCGGATGGGCGATGACTACGTCTCCACTGAGCACCTGCTGCTGGGTATCGCTGGAATCAACGACGCCGCGGCAGCGGCACTGAAGGACAACGGGGCCGATGTGAAGGCCCTGCGGGCCGCCGTGGACTCCGTGCGGCAGGGTCGCAAAGTCACCAACCCGGACCCTGAAGGCACCTTCGAAGCCCTGGCCAAGTTCGGCACCGATCTGACGGAGCTGGCCAAGGAGGGCAAGCTGGACCCGGTGATCGGCCGCGACGCCGAGATCCGCCGCGTGGTGCAGGTGCTCTCCCGCCGCACCAAGAACAACCCAGTGCTCATCGGTGAGCCCGGGGTCGGTAAGACCGCCGTGGTGGAGGGCCTGGCTCAGCGCATTGAGGCCGGCGATGTGCCCAACGCACTGAAGAACAAGCGGCTGATCTCCCTGGACCTCGGCGCTATGGTCGCTGGCTCTAAATACCGCGGGGAGTTCGAGGAACGGCTCAAGGCCGTGCTCGATGAAATCAAAGCCTCAGAGGGCGAGATCATCAGCTTCATCGACGAGGTGCACACCATGGTCGGTGCCGGCGGATCCTCCGACGGCTCTATGGACGCCGGGAATATGCTCAAGCCGATGCTGGCCCGCGGCGAGCTGCGGCTGATCGGTGCCACCACCCTGGATGAGTACCGGGAGAACATCGAGACCGACGCCGCTCTGGAGCGCCGCTTCCAGCAGGTTTATGTGGGCGAGCCCTCAGTGGAGGACACGGTGGCGATCCTGCGCGGGATCAAGGAGAAGTACCAGGCCCACCACGGAGTTGAGATCTCCGATGCCGCACTGGTGGCCGCCGCCGAGCTCTCCGACCGATACATCACCGGCCGGCAGCTGCCCGATAAAGCCATCGACCTGGTGGACGAGGCCGCCTCCCGGCTGAAGATGGAGATCGACTCCGACCCGGTGGAGATTGACGAACTGCGCCGCGCAGTTGACCGGCTTGAGGCTGAACGGACTTGGCTGGCTCAGGAGACCGACGCCGCCTCCAAGGAGCGCCTGACCGCTCTGGAGGAGGAGCTGGCCAATAAGCGGGAGGAGCTCGATGCGCTCAACGCCCGCTGGGAGCGGGAGCAGGGGGCCCACAACCGGGCCGCCGAGCTGCACCGCAGGCTGGACGAGCTGAAGTCCGCCGCCGAGCGTGCCGAGCGTGAGGGCGACTTCGCTGAGGTTGGCCGGCTGCGCTACGGTGAGATCCCCCAGGCTGAGCAGGCCTTAGCTGAGGCCGAGGCTCAGGAGGCCGGCGCTGAGCAGGAAGACCGGATGGTCTCGGACAAAGTGGACGCGGATGCCATCGCCGAGGTGATCTCCGCCTGGACCGGCATCCCCACCGGGCGGCTGATGCAGGGTGAGACCGAGAAGCTGCTGCAGATGGAGGAGCTCATCGGCTCCCGGCTGATCGGCCAAACCAAGGCTGTCACTGCTGTCTCCGACGCTGTGCGCCGCGCCCGTACCGGAGTCGCCGACCCTGACCGGCCCACCGGCAGCTTCCTGTTCCTGGGCCCCACCGGTGTGGGCAAGACCGAGCTGGCCAAGGCGCTCGCCGAGTTCCTCTTCGACGACGAGCGCTCGATGATCCGCATCGATATGTCCGAGTACGCCGAGAAGCACTCAGTGGCCCGGTTGGTCGGGGCGCCCCCCGGCTATGTGGGGCATGAGGAGGGCGGTCAGCTCACCGAGGCGGTGCGGCGTCGTCCCTACTCGGTGGTGCTGCTCGACGAGGTGGAGAAAGCCCATCCCGAGGTCTTCGACATCCTGCTCCAGGTCCTCGACGACGGCCGGCTCACAGACGGGCAGGGCCGCACTGTGGACTTCCGCAATGTGGTGCTGATCCTCACCTCAAACCTTGGCAGCCAGTTCCTGGTGGATCAGGACAAGGATGACCGGGCCAAGCGCGAGGCCGTGATGGGGGTGGTCAACGCCAGCTTCAAGCCCGAGTTCCTCAACCGGCTCGATGACATCGTGATGTTCGACCCGCTCTCCATGGAGCAGCTGACATCTATTGTGGACCTGCAGATCAACTCCCTGGCCGCTCGGCTCGCCGGGCGCCGGCTGACCCTGGAGGTCACCGAGGCCGCCAAGGAATGGCTGGCGTTCACCGGCTATGACCCTGCTTACGGGGCCAGGCCGCTGCGCCGGCTGGTGCAGCGTGAGATCGGCGATCAGCTGGCCAAAGCGCTGCTCGGCGGCGAAGTCTCCGACGGCGACACTGTGCTGGTAGACCGCGAGGAACTCTCCCTGGACGAGGACTCCGTGCACGGTCTGACTGTGCGCAGGCGTTGAGCGGGCTGGATGCCCCTCCGGCGCGAACCCTCCTCCTTCACTCGCAGTTAACCTTGCAGAGCTGCTGAAGCTTAGCTCTGCAAGGTTAACTCGCTCCTACAAGGAATCCTCCGGGTTCGCGCCTACGACCCAGCCCGCTTAATCCGCGTCCCCTGAGTCCTCGTTGGCTTCTTCGTCTACAGGAGCGTCGTCATCGTTGTCGTCGCCCTGCTCGTCGACGATCTCGACCTCTTCCTCATCATCGTCGGGATCATCGTCTGAGGTGTCCAGGAAGTCGCCGCGGAGGCTGCCGCCGTCGGCCCGGGTGAGGAAGCAGGAGACCAGCCGGTCGTCCTCGTTATTCCAGGTGTCCTCAGTGGGGTACCAAATCTCGCGCTGCAGCTCCGCACCCAGGGATTCGATGGCGGAACTGCTCAGGGCGATCTCCTCGCAGCGCAGATTGGCGTTGTGGGAGACCACATCGTCGCCGGGATAGGCACCCTCGGTGATCTCGTCGTCGAGTTCATCCTGCAGCAGCACCTGGACGTCGTAGCTGCGCTCGCAGTCCATCACATCAGCGGGGGTCTCCTCATCGGTGTACCCGGAGAGGCACCAGCCGGCCTCCCAGTCCTCCGGGGGGACACCGCGAGCATGGACGCCGTCGGCCGGATCCTCCACCCAGGTCCACTCAATGGGTTCGGGCTCTTCCTCGCGACCCAGGAACCACCAGAGAAGAGCTGCTGTGATGAGGACCACTAGAATTCCGATGATCAGGAACGGGATTGCGTTGAGTCTGAACCCAGTGTCGCCTGCCGCCTCGCGGCGAGCCCGCCGTGACAAGGGCTGTTGTGAACCTTGGCTGACCTGCGGTGACTCGCTCATTGCCGTGTGGCCCTCCCCGTTCGGTGCGACGCTTAGGTGGGCTTCATGTTAACCTAGAGAGCACCAACCACTTCATCCAAGAGTCAAGCCCGCGATGAATGTTCACCGCGAGGCTATTTCGAGACGACGTTAAGGGGGTCCCGCTCATGGGGCGTGGCCGTCAGAAGGCGAAAGCGACGAAGCAGGCGCGGGAGATCAAGTACTACACCCCGAACACCGATCTGTCCGCATTGGAGCGCGAGCTCGCCGCTGCCCGGGGAGAAAACCCCGCTTCCGACACTGCTGAGGACCAGGATCAGGACGACTGGTACGAAGACACAGATGAGGATTGACTGAACGGTGAGCGGCGGCGACCTGCGCGGCGCCGGGGGGACAAGTGCTGAGCAGGCGCATCGGGCTGCGCTGCGATCGATCGCGCGCACTGTAGAGGAGGCTGCGCCGCTGCAGGACCCTGCCGTGGCGCGTGCCGGAATCCTCCAGCTACTGAACTCCGGAGGGGTGCTGTGCGTGACCGGGGCCGGGATCTCCACAGACTCTGGCATACCTGACTACCGGGGCCCGGCCGGTTCACTCACCAGGCACCGGCCGATGACTTTCCAGGAGTTTAAGTACGACGCCGCGGCTCGGCGCCGGTACTGGGCGCGCTCCTTTGTGGGGTGGCGGCACCTGGGTGCAGCTGAGCCTAATCGGGGCCATGAGATCCTGGCCGACTGGCAGCATCGCGGCGTGCTCACCGGGTTGATCACCCAGAACGTCGACGGCCTACATTCCGAGGCAGCAGAGCAGCTTCAGCTGCGTGTCAGGAGCGAAGCGGCCACTTTAGGTGGTGAAGGCCAGAGGTTAGTGGCTGAGAGCGGCCACGTTGCGCCGTGTGCCGCCAGCGGGACTGGCACTGTCGAGCTGCACGGTACCCTCTCCCGAGTGGTGTGCCTGACCTGCGGGAACACTGAGCAGCGGCGCAGCCTGGATGCTCGGCTGGAGGAGGCGAACCCCGGCTATGCGGAGGCCGCCGCCGGAGCTGCCCAGAACGTCAATCCGGATGGCGATGTCACACTCGATGACTCCTGGGTGCAGCGCTTCACCCTGGTGGCCTGTCTGGTCTGCGGGGCCGATACGCTCAAACCGGATGTGGTCTACTTCGGTGAGAATGTGCCGGCAGAGCGCAAAGCCGCAGTGGAGGGCCTGGTGGCCGCAGCGTCCTCACTATTGGTGGTGGGCTCCTCCATGGCGGTGATGAGCGGATACTCCATCGCGCTGAAAATGGTCCAGGCCGGCAAGCCGGTGGCCGTGATCAACGGCGGACCCAGCCGCGCCGACGCCAAAGCAGCCTGGCGCTGGCGAACCAGGATTACCCCGGCACTGGAGGAGCTGGACAAACTTTACCGTACGTAAGGTACAGTTTGAGCTATGGCTGAAATGCGCAGACTGCGCCGGCGGCGCCCTGCACCGGTGTCCACCGACACCGCACCTATCCCGCGGGCTGATCACCGCAGCGTGGGCACTCTGCGCTCCACCACCGCCCCAGACACCTCGCTGACCCGCTGGCAGCGTTGGACGGTGCTGGCGCTGGTCTCCTCAGGCCTGCTGCTGATCTCACTGGACATGACCATCCTCTACACCGCCCTGCCGCGGCTGACCGCGGATCTGGGCGCCTCCACCTCCCAGCAGCTCTGGGTGCTCAACGCCTACCCGCTGGTGATGGCCGGACTGCTGCCCGGCTCCGGGGCCCTAGGTGACAGGTTCGGGCATAAGCGCATCTTCCAGGTGGGGCTGGTGGTCTTCGGCATCGCCTCACTGGCGGCGGCCTACTCACCCACCGCCGCTGCGCTGATCGCAGCCCGGGCCCTGCTGGCCGTAGGTGCTGCCCTGATGCTGCCGGCCACCCTGGCCCTGATTCGGATCAGCTTCGCGATAGTCAAAGAACGCAATCTCGCCATCGCCATCTGGGCAGCCACCTTCACCGTAGGCATGGCGCTGGGCCCCATCGTGGCAGGAGTGCTGCTGGAGTGGTTCTGGTGGGGTTCGGTGTTCCTGATCAATGTGCCGCTGGTACTGGCAGTGACCGCGCTGATGATCGCCTTTGGCCCGCGCAATGCCGCCGACCCCGCCCGGCGCTGGGACTTCCTCTCCTCCGCTCAGGCCCTGGTGGGCATGGGCGCGTTTGTGCTGGCCATCAAGACCTGGGCGGAGGCCCCGTTGAACCTGCCGCTGGCCGCCGGTTCCACGCTCATCGCCATTGCGACCCTGACCGTGTTTGCCCGCCGTCAGCTGCGCTTGGCACGCACTGCAGAGCCCTTGGTGGACTTCGCCATGTTCCGCAACAGTGGTTTCACCGGGGGAGTGATCGCTGCGGGACTCTCCACCTTCATCACCGCTGGGGTGCAGCTTGCGGTGGCTCAGCGTTTCCAGCTGCTGGAGGGCTTCAGCCCGCTGCAGGCCGGGTTGTTGGTCACCGCAGTTGCGGTGGGCTCAGCACCCTTCGCCGTGGTGGGTGGGGCCCTGCTGGACCGGCTCGGACTGCTGGTGCTCATCGGCGGCGGTATGGGCATCGCGGCACTGGGTTCCGGGGTGGCCCTGGGCGCGGCTCTCACCGGCTCGCTGCCGCTGCTGGTGGTGGGCCTGGTGATCGGCGGGGCCGGAATGGGCTGCTCGATCTCAGTGGCTTCCACCGCCATCATGGGCAATGTGCCCCCGCACCGGGCCGGTATGGCCGCCTCCACTGAGGAGGTGGCCTATGAGATGGGCAATCTGCTGGGCGTGGCCCTGCTGGGGGCGGTGCTCACCTTCGTCTACTCCTGGACCCTGCAGGTGCCTCCGGGAGCGGAGGCCTGGGCCGCAGCGTCCCCAGCCAACGCACTGGACAGTGGCCACCAGCTGCTGATGGAGCGGGCCGCTGAGGCCTTCCAGCGGGCCTACCTCAGTGTGTTGGGAGCCCTGGCTGCGGTGATGACTGTGGGGGCCGGCGTCGTCGTCTATGTGCTCCGGCGCTACACCCCAGGCACTGAGTCCCAGAAATACCCTGACAACCACTGATCAGTAAGGTAGAGCAGCAATGAGAGAGTCTAAGCGGGAAGCGGCCCTGGAGGCGGCCAAGCAGGTGGTCCAGCGTGAAGGGGTCACCGCGCTCTCCTATGAGTCGGTCGCCGCGGAGGCAGGCCTCACCAAGGGTGGGCTGCTCTATCATTTTCCGTCCCGGGAGGATCTGCTGCTGGCCCTGCATGAGCATGTGGCCGGGCAGTGGGAGCAGTGTATGCGCGATGAGGCGGACATCACCGAGGTGGACAACACCAACGACGACGCCGCACTGAGCAGTACTGCCAAAACCGCAGCCTATGTGCGTGCCTCCCAGAATCCGGACCGTGCCGAGCTGCTGCTGACACTGGAGGCCATCTCGGATGCAGCGGCCCGGGCGGTCTGGAACGGTGTGTATGACCGCTGGGCGGCCCCGGTCCCGCCGAGCGCAGATGATGACCAGGCGATGGCACGGTTCATCGCCCGGCTGGCCGCCGACGGGCTCTGGCTCTATGAGTCCATCTCAGAGCGCCCCATGTCCCAGGAGATCCGCGAGCGCCTGGTGGCTGAGATCATTGCGTTGGGCGATGCGCAGCGGCCTACCAGCGGCGGGCCATATACGCCTTAAACGCTGCTGCCAGCGGACGGTTCAGCGGCAGGTCCCACTCCCCGTGGGACTCTACGGCATCTGCACCCATAGTGGTCTTGAACCGAGTGAGCCCGGCCAGCGGGTGCTCAGGGTCCAGGGAGGGGCTGATCCCGCCCAGGTCATACCAGGTGCAGCCGGCCTGCAGGGCTTGGCGCAGCTGCTGCAGCTGTAGTCCGCGCGGGGCGTAGCGTTTGCGCTCCTGGGAGCTGGAGGCCCCGTAGGCGTACCAGGCGGCCTTGCCCTGCCGGATGTAGATGGCTGCCGCCAGCAGAGTGCCGTTCCAGTGCGCCAGGTGCAGAGTGCATTCAGTGTCGGGCTGCCCGTCAAGGGCGGCGAACATGCGCTGGAAGTACTCCTTGGGGCGCAGTAGAAAGTCATCGCGTTGAGCGGTCTCCTCGTAGAGCGCCTGCCAGGCGTCCAGCTGCTCAGCGCCGGCGGTGCTGAAGCTCAACTCTGAGCGGGTGGATTTGCGGGTTTGGCGCCGGGAGGTGGAGTCCATCCGGGCAAGTGCGGCCTCCACCCGGCGTTCCAGGTCCTCCTCGGGGTCGGCCTCCGGCTGCGCGGGCTCCAGAGGGATCCTGGCGGTGAACTGGGGTTGGCCGGCGTCGAAGTCCGCCTCGGTCTGCGGGGGCTGCCAGCCCAGCTGTTGCAGCTGGGCGTGGAGTGTGGCGGCCTGGTGATCCTCTTCGGCGGCAGTCAGCTCCGCCAGGCGGCTGTGCTTCCCCGCGGAGAGCGCTTTACGGACTGTTGCGGCCTCCCAGCGGCGGACCTCCCCGGGCAGGCCCATCCGCACGAGGAAGGCACCCTGGGTCTTCAGGTACCGGATCAGCGGGGGCAGCACGGTCTGTGCCGGGTGCGCGGCGAAGTCCACCACCGGGCCCTCGGCCATATAGGCCAGGCAGCGGCGGCCCAGATATGGGACCAAGGCAGGCACCGGCAGCCTGCGGTAGAGCACCAGGGCCGCGCCGATCAGCTCGTCTGCGGCGAACAGGCCCACCGACTCCCCGCGCCAATCGATCTTCACCGCCGGCCACTGCGGATTCTGCAGGAAGGAGCTGGCCGGACGGTCCCGGAGGAATGCGGCATGGGCCGCGGGGGTGATGCGGCGCACCGTGATCTGGGCAGTGGGCTGTTCGGTCACCGGTACAGAATAGTGCCCTCGGCTACCCTAGACCGGTAAGGAGTCCCGCCCAGGCGGCAGACTCTTCGCGAATCACCCCTGAACCCCCGTTGAGAGGACACTCCTATGACCACGCCCGATAACGGATCTGGGCAGGGGTCCGCAGCCGCTGCGGCCCCCGGAGAAACCCACAGCCCACGTTTTGCCAGCATCGGCAGTCAGTACTATGCGATCCTCGTCTCGCTGCTGACAGCCTTCTACCTCATCTCCAATATCGCCGCCACCAAACAGATGTCTTTCAATCTGTGCTTCACCGACTGGGTGGTGGACGGCGGGGTCTTCCTGTTCCCACTGACCTACCTGCTGGGTGGGATCATCACCGAGATCTACGGCTTCCGGGCCGCCTTCCGGGCGGTGCTCATCGGCTTCGCCGCGATGGTGGTCGGAGCGGTGGTCTTCGGCCTGGTCACCGCCTCCCCACCGGTGGGTGATGCCCACAACCAGGAGGCCTTCGAGGTGCTCTTCGGCTGGGACGGGGTCTACGTGCGCATCCTGATCGCCTCGCTGATGGCCTTTGTGGCCGGACAGCTGATGAACGCCTATATCATCAGCTGGATCAAAACCCGGTTCGGCGAATCAAACCTCTGGGCACGGCTGATGTCCTCCACCGTGTTCGGCCAGATTGTGGACACCTTCATCTTCGGTCTCATCGCCTTCACCACCTTCCCACTGTTCCTCAACGTGCTGCCGGGTGTGGACCTCTTCCCGCTGATGGGCTGGGGGGAGTTCTGGAACTACTTCATCTTCGGCGTGATCTATAAGTGCCTGATCGAATGGGTGCTGCTGCCGATCACCTACGCCGTGGTGGGGATGCTCAAGCGGCGCGAACCCAGCTACCGGCGAGCCGCCTGAGCATGAGTTCTCGGCTGTGGGCGCCCGGTGGCCCGAACACTGTGATCGAAGGCGACAACCTCCCAGTGCTGGAGCAGCTGCCGGAGGCGGCCTTCCAGATGATCTACCTCGATCCGCCGTTCAACACCGGGCGCACCCAGCGCCGGCAGACCATCACCACAGTGCGCTCCCAGGAGGGCGACCGGGTGGGCTTCAAGGGCCGCAGCTACCAGACCCTCAAAGGCACTCTGAGCGCCTATGACGATTCCTTCGCCGACTACTGGGAGTTCCTGGCCCCACGGCTGGAGCAGGCCTGGCGGCTGCTGGCTGAGACCGGCACGCTGTATCTGCACCTGGACTACCGGGAGGTGCACTACGCCAAAGTTCTGCTGGACGCCCTCTTCGGCCGGGAGTGCTTCCTCAACGAGATCATCTGGGCCTATGACTACGGGGCGCGCAGCACCCGGAAATGGCCCACTAAGCACGACACCATCCTGGTCTACGTGAAGGACCCCAAGCGCTACTGGTTCAACAGCCAGGAGGTGGACCGGGAGCCCTATATGGCCCCTGGCCTGGTCACCCCGGAGAAGGCCGCCCGGGGCAAGCTGCCCACAGATGTCTGGTGGCACACCATCGTCTCACCCAATGGCAGGGAGAAGACCGGCTATCCCACCCAGAAGCCGCTGGGCATCATCCGCCGCATGCTGGCAGCCTCCTCCCGGCCCGGGGACTGGGTGCTGGACTTCTTCTCCGGATCCGGCACTCTGGGTGTGGCCGCCGCGGAGCTGGGGCGCCGTTACCTGCTCATCGACCAGAACCCGGAGGCCATCGCGGTGATGCGCCGCCGCTTGGGGGCAGGGCAGAACGAGGCCACACCCCAGTTCCTCCAGGCGTAGTCAGGAGGAATCAGCCGGCGCTGCCCAGGTAGAGGAGCATGGCACCTTCGACCTGTGACCCCTTCTTGGGAGTCCAGCGTGGGCCAGAAACCGCTCCGGCTGGCGCCTATGCGTAGCGGCCGGTGAGCAGCACTCCGCCGCCGTCTACACCCTTGGCGCCCTGCACAAAGTCCTGGCCAGCATCAGCCACATCCTCTGGCGAGTACTCGCTGATAGTGCCCATCACCCAGGAATGCTGGCCGGCGGTATTGAGACGTTCGACGACGCCCTCGGCAGCCTCCGCTGCCACCACCGCGATCATGCCCACCCCCAGGTTCAAGGTGCGCTCCAGGTCAGCCTGTGGAACCCGGCCCAGATCAGCCATCACGGTGAAGACCTCAGGCCAGGCCCAGGTGGAACGGTCCACGGTGGCCAGCAGCCCGCTGGGCAGCACCCGGGCCAGATTGGCGGCCATACCGCCGCCGGTGACATGGCTGAACCCACGGATGGGTGCATCAGGGGAGACCTCAGTCACCGCCGGATCCCCGTTGAAGTGCGTCACCAGATCCAGGCAGGGCGCGGTGTAGAGCTTAGTGGGCTCCAGCAGCTCCTCACCCAGGGTGCGTCCGAACTCCGGAACCTCGCGGCTGAAGGCCCAGCCGGCCTCCCGGACAATGCGCCGCACCAGCGAATAGCCGTTGGAGTGGATGCCCGAGGAGGCCATCCCGATCACCACATCACCAGAGCGGACCCGTTCCGGTCCCAGCACCGCAGAGGCATCCACCACTCCGGTGGCTGCCCCGGCGACGTCGTACTCGTGTTCACCGAGCAGTCCGGGGTGCTCAGCGGTCTCCCCGCCAACCAGGGCTGTGCCTGCCTCGGCAGTAGCCTTGGCGATCCCGGAGACGATCGCAGCGATCCGGGTCGGCTCCACCTTGCCGCAGGCAATGTAGTCGGTCATGAACAGCGGTTTGGCACCGGCGACCACAATGTCATCGACCACCATGCCCACCAGGTCGTAGCCGATGGTGTCGTGGATATCCATCGCCTGAGCGATTGCTACCTTGGTGCCCACCCCGTCGGTGGAGGTGGCCAGCAGCGGCCGCGGCAGCCGCTTGAGCTCAGAGGCGTCGTAGAGCCCGGCGAAGCCCCCGAAGCCGCCCACCACCTGTGGGGTGTGGGTGGCCTCGATATGAGCCTTCATCAGCTCTACGGCACGGTCGCCGGCCTCCACATCCACTCCCGCGGAGGCATAGGTGATAGGTGAGCTGCCGCTCATCGGGGTGCTCCCGTCGTCGTGGCCTGCGCTGCCCCTGCCGCCTCGGCACCGGTGCTAGACGTCAGGGGCCCAGTCGTGGTTTCCAATACGCCGCTGCTGGCACTGCCGGTGACCGTCTCCTCGCGCAGTGGCGGTTCGGACTCATCGAGCTCGAACTCGGAATCGGGGCCCGGCTCGCAGCCGGTCTGCATACGGCGGTGCGGCATCCCGGGCAGCAGCGGCTGCTCCAGCAGCATCTTGCCGCGGCGCTCATCCGGCGGCAGCTCGATGGGGTACTTCCCGGAGAAGCAGGCGGTGCAGAGCGTAGAGCGGGGCTGGCCGGTGGCGGCGATCATACCCTCCTCGCTGATGTAGGCCAGCGAGTCGGCGCCCACCGCAGCGGTGATCTCCTCGATGGTGGCACCGTTGGCGATCAGTTCGGCGCGGGTGGCGAAGTCGATTCCGTAGAAGCAGGGCCATTTGATGGGCGGGGAGCTGATCTTCACATGCACCTCGGCTGCCCCGGCCTCCTTGAGCATCCGCACGATGGCGCGCTGGGTGTTGCCGCGCACGATCGAATCATCCACCACCACCACCTTCTTGCCGCGCACCACATGCTCCTGCACATTGAGCTTGAGCCGGATGCCCAGTTGGCGCAGAGTCTGACTGGGCTGGATGAAGGTGCGGCCCACGTAGGCGTTCTTGATGAACCCTTGGGCGAAGGGCAGCCCGGAGGCCTCTGCATACCCCACCGCGGCAGGAGTGCCGGACTCGGGCACCGGGATGACGATATCGGCGTCGTGAGCGGCTTCGGAAGCCAGCCGGCGGCCCATCTCCACCCGGGATTCGTAGACACTGCGGCCGTTGATGTTGGCGTCCGGACGGGCCAGGTACACGTACTCGAAGGCGCAGCGGGCCGGAGCCGCCTCGGCGAACCGGTGGGAGCGGACCCCCTCGGCGTCGATTGCGATGAATTCGCCAGGCTCCACCTCGCGGATGATGCTGGCGCCCACAGTGGCCAGGGCGGACTGCTCAGAGGCCACCACCCAGCCGTTGGCCAGCCGGCCCAGTACCAGAGGGCGGACCCCCTGCGGATCGCGGGCGGCGTAGAGCGTGTGCTCATCCATGAACACCAGGCAGAAAGCGCCCTTGAGGGTGGGCAGCAGGGCCAGCGCCTGCTCCTCCAGGGACTCTCCGGACTGGTCCTTCAGCAGTGCGGTGACCAGCGCGGTGTCTGTGGTGTTGCCTTGAGCGAGCTCGCCGAACTTGGCTGCACCGTGCCGTGCCACTACCTGATCGTAGAGGTCTGCGGAGTTGGTCAGATTACCGTTGTGGCCCAGGGCCACAGTCCCGTGCGGGGTGGCCCCGAGCGTCGGCTGAGCATTGGACCACTGATTGCCGCCGGTGGTGGAGTACCGGCAGTGACCGATGGAGATATGCCCGCGCAGGGCGTTCAGGGTGGCCTCGTCAAAGACCTGGGAGACCAGGCCAACATCCTTGTAGACGTGGATGTTGTTGCCGTCAGAGGTGGCGATCCCGGCAGATTCCTGTCCCCGGTGCTGCAGGGCGAAGAGTCCGTAGAAGCTGAGCTTGGCGACTTCCTCGCCGGGGGCCCAGACTCCGAACACCCCGCATTCGTCCTGCGGCAGGGGGTCTTCGTCCAGCAGGTTGTGGTTCAGGCGGCCGTCTGCCCGTGCCATACGCTCAGTGCTCCTCTGCCGGTTCGATGTAGCCCGATGTGGCGCGCTTCCGCAGGATCTTCTCGGTGGCCAGCCACGCACCGGCGGCCAGGGCCAGGGCAGGCAGACAGAGCACCAGGGTCATATAGCCCAGCGAGGCTGGGCGGGAGTAGTTGGGGTCTGCCGGGGTGGTGTAGACCACTAGCACAGCGGCGGTGAAGGCCAGTGCCACGGCACCCACCATGAACGGCATCAGTTTGGGGACTGTGCGAACGCTCACCTTACGGCGGTGCGTACTGGGAGACATAGAGTAAGTCTATTCATCCTCATCCAGCCAGTCGAATGTGCACGAGACGGCCTTCTTCCAGCGGCGCATCCGCCGGTCACGCTCGTCCTGGTCCAGTTGGGGGGACCACCGGCTCTCCTCGATCCAGTTGGCAGTAAGTTCTTCCATCGAGCTCCAGAAACCGACGGCCAACCCCGCGGCGTAGGCGGCACCCAGTGCCGTGGTCTCTGTAACGGAGGGCCGGACAACGTCGACACCGAGGATATCTGCCTGGAACTGCATCAGGGTCTCGTTGACGACCATGCCGCCGTCGACCTTCAGCTCGGTGAGCTCAGTGGCGGAATCTGTATTCATCGCTTCGACCACTTCAGCTGACTGATACGCCACCGACTCCAGGGCAGCCCGGCAGATGTGATTTTGATCGGCGAAGCGGGTGAGACCTGCGATTACTCCGCGGGCATCTGGCCTCCAGTGCGGGGCGAAGAGGCCTGAGAAGGCCGGCACAATATAGACGCCACCGTTGTCCGGTACGCGTTTGGCCTTGGTCTCTACCTCTGGGGCGGAGGAGATGACCTGCAGGGAGTCCCGAAGCCACTGCACCAATGAACCGGTCACCGCGATGGACCCCTCCAAGGCGTAGGCGGGCTTCTGCTCGCCGAGTTGGTACGCCACCGTAGTGAGCAGGCCGTTGTCAGAGAAAAGGATGTCCTCACCGGTGTTCATCAGCATGAAATTCCCGGTGCCGTAGGTGTTCTTGCCCTGTCCCGGGGCGAAGCAGGCTTGGCCGAAGGTAGCCGCCTGCTGGTCGCCCAGAATGCCGGTGATGGGGGTGTCGATGAGCAACGAGTCGGAACGCCCCTTCCCATAGACCTCCGAAGAGGAGCGAATCTCCGGGAGCATTGAGGCAGGGACACCCATTTCCTCGACGATCTCCTGGTCCCACTGCAGGGTCTCGATGTCCATCAACAGCGTCCGGGAGGCGTTGGTGACATCGGTGACATGCACGCCATCGGTGAGATTCCAGATGAGCCAGGAGTCAGTGGTGCCGAACAGCAGGTCGCCGGCCTCTGCCCGCTCCCGAGCGCCATCCACATTGTCCAGGATCCAGCGGATCTTCGGACCCGCGAAGTAGGTGGCCAGAGGCAGTCCGGTGCGGCGCAGGTACCGCTGCATGCCGCCTTCAGCGGCCAGACTGTTGCAGATGTCTTGGGTGCGAGTGTCCTGCCAGACGATGGCCCGGTGCACTGGCTTGCCTGTGTGCCGGTCCCAGACCACCGTGGTCTCGCGCTGGTTGGTGATCCCGACCGCGGCCAGGGAGTGCCGGTTGACGTCGGCATCGGCCAACGCCAGCCCGATAACCTCTCGGGTGTTGCGCAGGATCTCTAGGGGATCGTGCTCCACCCAGCCCGCCTGGGGGAAGATCTGCTGATGCTCCCGCTGACCCGAGGCAACGATCTTGCCGGCATGGTCGAAGACCACTGCTCGGGTTGAGGTGGTGCCTTGGTCGATCGCGAGGACATACTTCTTCTCAGTCTGCCCAGAGGAGCTGTGTGCAGTGGAGATGGAAGTCATCGTCAGACCCTCTCTGCTCGGGCGGTGGTCAGGTCCAAGTAGTCGGGTGCCGCCTCCCGCATGATGCGGGCTGCCTCAGCATCCGAAGTTGACAGCTCGGCGCGCAAATACGCTTCCACATACTCGATATAGACGCGCTTCTCCCCTTCCCGCCGGGCCCCATCCCAGCCCAGCTCCGCTGACACGAGATCGGCAACCTCGTCCAGAGCCGCCAGCCCGCGGTCGGATACCTCGTGGAACAGGCGAGTCCGCCGCTCCAAAAGATCCTGCAAATGCAGGGCGCCCTCATAGCGGGCCGCATAGACGAACTCAGCGCGCAGGTACCCCCCGGCTCCAGTGACTTCCTGAAGCAGGGAGGGGTCCTCCTCGGACAACTCAAGCAGTTCGCCCAGCAGCGCCCCATAACGGTGCAGCAGACGGTCGACGGCCTCCTCTGAGAGCCCGAGCTCTGCGGTAAGTTCGTGTGCCCGGCGCTGCCATTGATCGAAGCCCTGGGCGCCCAGCAGGGGAAGGTATGCGGTGAGTGAGCGGCGCGGGCCGAACCGCTCGGAGGTGACGAAGTCCACGGCATCCTCGGCCATGGACCGGTAGGTGGTGAGCTTGCCGCCGGCTACTGCGCTCAGCCCAGGCGCTATCCGCATGACGGTGTGCTCCCGGGAGATTTTCGCCGAGGATTTCTCATCCGTGGCGACCGGCTGAAGCAGAGGACGCAGCCCTGCCCAGGTGCCGATCACGTCCTCCCGGGTGAGGCGGCTGTGCAGCACCGCATTGGCCTGCGCGAGCACGTAGTCGATATCACCTGCGGTGGGGGCGGGTGAGTCCACCGGCTCATGCCAGGCGGTGTCGGTGGTCCCGATGGCCCAATAGCGGCCCATCGGGATAATAAACAGCACGGATTTTTCTGTCGGACTGATCAGTCCTACGCGCTCTTGGGCCTGGATCCGCTCGGCTGGCACGGTGATGTGGATGCCCTTGGAAGCCAGCACCTTTAGGCCGGCAGGGCTTCTCCCCGGACCCGAGCTGTGGGCGCGGTCCTGCTGCTCCCCGGTCCAAGCACCCGCGGCCAGCATGGTCTCGGCAGCGTGGACGGTGAACTCACGGCCCGTCTCGCGGTCCTTGACAGTCACACCGGCCACCTCCCGCTCGGTGGCGGTTGGACTCTGCTGTGCCTGCCGTATATAGCCGGTCACCTCAGTCTGGGTGGCCACCGAGACCCCCAAGCTGTGTGCGGAGCGGGCTAGGGTGAGTACCAAGCGGGCGTCGTCCACCTGGGCGTCGAAGTACTCCAGCCCGCCGAGGAACTTATCCCCGTCCAGGCCTGGAAACCGCTCGGACAGTCCTTTGCGAGACATATGGCGGTGCAGAGGGGGACGGGTATCCCTACCCCGGGAAGCTCGCAGGGAGAGCCCGTCGTACAGGCTCACACCCGAGCCGATGAATGCCCGGTCCACCAGCGGGCGTGTGAAGGGGAAGACAAAGGGCAGGGGGCGCACCAGGTGGGGGGCAGTACGTGTCATCAGCAGGTTGCGCTCGCGCAGGGCTTCGGCCACCAGCTTGAAGTCCAGCATCTGTAGGTAGCGTAGACCCCCATGGATGAGCTTCGAGGACCGGGAAGAGGTGCCTTGGGCGAGGTCGCGAGCCTCGACCAGCCCCACCCGCAGGCCCCGGGTGGCGGCGTCGAGGGCAGCAGCAGTCCCTACCACCCCGCCGCCGATGACCAGCAGGTCGAGAGGCTTCTGGGCAGTGGTGGACTCCAGCATTTCTAGGGCGCGGGCCCTGGCGGTACGGTCGAGTGGGCGTGGTTGCATAGGACCTCAATTGTCAGGGCCGAAAGTAATACGTTACATATCCCACACCTAAGGTTCGATATTCTCAACGAAGGCGCACGAATGTGCAATAGGGCCTAGGATGGAGGGTCATGAGGGGCTCGTTCCGGGAAAAGGCTGAGTTCACTGCTGCACAGATGTACTACGTGCAGCACCGCACCATGGAGCAGATTGCCCAGCAGATGGGTATCTCGCGTTCGACAGTTTCGCGGCTGCTGCGGGAGGCGCGGGAGCAGGGCATCGTGCGGATCTCGGTACACCCGCCGACGGACCGGGTCAGCGCACTCGAACACAGGATCTCCCAGCTCTACGGGGTGACCGCCCATGTGGCTCAGACCGGGACGCGAGCCTCTGCCGCCGAGCGGACAGAGGCTGTCGCAGTGCTTGCCGCCGCGGTGATCGATGATCTGGTGACGCCTAACACCATTGTCGGCTTGGCCTGGGGTGCCACTGTGACCTCAGTGGTTCGAAGACTGCCTGTTCGGGAGGTGCCAGGAGTGCAGGTGGTGCAGCTGAATGGTGCGGTCAATTCCCAGCCCGAGTTCATGGACTCGCCCTCCGGTATTGACCTCGGTATGGGAGTGGTCGAGCGCTTTGCCGACGCCTATGCGGCCCGCGCTCACCTCTTTGCCGTCCCGGCTTTCTTCGACTATGAGCAGACAAAGCAGGCGCTGTGGCGCGAGCGGTCGACCCGGCGAATCCTCAACCTGCAGCGCCGGGCCTCCCTGGCGGTGTTCGGCGTTGGGACGTTCGCCGGCGGCGCACCCTCCCAGGTGTATTCCGAGGGGTACCTGAGCCGTGAAGACCTTGACCAGCTCAACGCCGAGCGGGTGGTGGGTGATGTGTGCACAGTTTTTCTGCGGGCCGAAGGATCCTGGCGCGATATTGAGCTGAACAGCCGGTGCTCGGGGATGGAGCCTGATGCGTTGGGTCGGATCCCGAGGCGAGTCTGCGTTGCTAATGCCCCACATAAGGTCGGTGCGCTGCGCGGGGTGCTTGCGGCGGGACTGGTGTCGGACCTGGTGCTGGACCAGGCCACGGCGAACGCTCTGACCCACGGTGCCTAACGGCAGATTAGGCAGTTCTGCCGCTGCGTGCCGCTGTTGCACGTCCGTTCATTGGTTTCGTGGACTTGGGTGGCCTGGATCGGCATGAATAGGCTCTGACAGTGGTATTCTGCACGATCGTTCATGCATGTGGCCCGTATCACGTGGGCTAGATACTCTGTCAGCACGAATCACTTTTCACATCGCACAGAGAGGCTACACATGAAGAGCAGAACAAGAACGAGGTGGCTGTGGCTGGCCGTCTCGGTGGTCCTGATGCTGGTCAGCGCCGTGGGCGCTTCCTTTGTCCAGACCTCGGGTGGGGAGGTTGAGGTCAAGGACCTCCGGTGGGAAACCTCGCAGGGAGGAGCGATGAGCGGTCTGCTCTTTGTTCCTGAGGGAGTATCAGGGGAGAACCCTGCACCTGCTGTGGTAGTCAGCCACGGTATGAACAACAACCGAGAGATGCAGGAGGCCAACTACGTTGAGCTCTCCCGCCGCGGATATGTAGTGCTGTCCATGGACATGTACTCCCACGGCTGGTCTGATCCGGTTTCGGATATTGGCACGTTGACCACTGGCATGTACCAGGCGGTGAACAAGGTAGCCGGCCTCGATTACGTGGACGATGAACGAATCGGAATCACTGGCCATTCTATGGGCGGAATATCCAGCAACGTGGCGGTGCAACTCGATGAAGCGATGGGCACCGGTCTTATCTCCGCAGTGCTGATCAACTCCACCGAAGCCGTCTATGCGGACGAAGAGACCGGAGAGTTGGCCAATATCTATGGCGCCCGCGACGTTGGGATCCTGGCTCCACAATACGACGAGTTCTTCTTCGACGATGTTGACGAGCAGGGCAGCGCGACGGCCGCACGTGACTTCATCGATTACGGCAACGCCCAATCTTTCCTGCACTTCGGCGCCGAACCGGAGGATGAGCCCCGCGAGCCAGGCGTCTTCTACTACCAGGAGGTCGACGGGGAGGAAGCGCTGCGGGTGATTTACAACCCCTCGGTCACCCACCCAGGGGCCCATCACTCCCCGCAGGCTGCCGAGGACACGGTGAACTTCTTCGAAGAAGCGTTGGGCGCACCCAATCCGATCCCCGCAGGGCAGCAGGTATGGCAGATCAAAGCTGTCTTCACTACTCTCGGGCTGATCGGCTTCGGGATGTTCATTGTGGCAGTGACCTCGGTGTTGCTGCGCAGCAGCTTCTTCTCCAGCCTGCGCGTGGCTGACCCAGTGCGCATCCGCTCCGCCGATAGGACCGGGAAGATCTGGTTCTGGTCCACCTTGGTGGCTGGGGCTCTTTTCGCCGGGCTGAGTTACCTGCCCATACTGACGAGCGTTACCGTTGCTGGAGGCGGTTGGGCGCAGATCCAGACCTACGGCATCGGCATGTGGGCTGCGGCTAACGGGCTGTTTGTCCTACTGATGCTGGCTGCCTTCTACTTCTTCTACATCAGGCCGCGCAGCATCAGCCTTGCCGAACGCGGGGTGACGCTCTCCTGGGCCAAAGCTGGAAAGACGGCGGCGCTTGCGGTGGTGGTGACTGCGTTGTCCTTCCTCACGGTGTTTATTGCCGACTACTTCTTCAGCACCGATTTCCGGCTGTGGACGCTTGCGGTGAAGACCTTCCCTGCGGATGTGATTACCACAGCTCTGTTCCCGGCGCTGCCGCTACTGCTCATCTTCTTCATCGTTTCCTCGGTGGCGGCGAACTCGATCAACTTCGTGCGGATCGGCCGTTCGGAGAAGGAGCGGGAGTGGCTGAACACCATGGTGCTGGCGCTGTTCAACATGATCCCTGTTGTGGGGCTGCTCCTGGTGCAGTACATCGGGTTCTACAGCACCGGGTTCCTGCCCTTCGCCGAGGCGAATATACAGACGGTCTGGCTCTATCCCTTCGTGGTGATCCTGCCGGTCAGCACCGTGATCTCCCGCAAGATCTACCGGGAGACGAACAACCCGTACCTGCCGGGGTTGATCAACGGGCTGATCGTCACGTTAATTGCCTCCTCGAACACCGTGACCTGGGCGGCCTAGCCGCCTGGGGCGTCAGGCTGTTGCGGCCTCCTCTTCTCAGATATCCAGGGGGAGGAGGCCGCTAAGGTCGGCTCGGGTGCCGGAGGCTGTGATCCGGCCGGCCTGCTGGGCCTGTTGCCAGGTGAGCTTGCCGGTGCCCAGCTCCAACCAGGTGTTCGGGTCCAGCTCCACTACATTCGGCGGAGTGCCCCGGGTGTGAGTCGGGCCTGCGATGCACTGGGTGACCCCATAGGGCGGGACCCTCACCTCCACGGCGTTTCCGGGGGCGCGCTCGGCTAACTCCTCCAGCAGGTACCGCACGGCTGTGGCGAGTCTGCGGCGATCAGGTGTGCTGGCGGCGTCGTACTGGTCTGCCCAGGCGCTGAGGGCCTGCTGCCCAATCTGGTGCGTGATGCGTCGCTTTGCCATGTCTCTTTCTGATTGTCAGGGGGTTTCCGGAAGATCGGCAGTTCATGAGGTGCCGATCTTCCGATAAGTGCCTGATTTCTGAGGTGCGGAGCCCGCCGCCGAGGTTTTACAGCGTTTGGGTGACTTGCTCAGAGAGCCGCAGCTCTCCGGCGGGCAGATCCTCTGCGCCACCGGTGATCGGTTTGACCAGAATGGTGAGCACCCGCTGCAGATCGTCCAGATCGATGGCTCCGGCCCCGGCCAGCAGGCTCAGCGCCACCAGGTGGTTGGCCCGTGCCGAGCCGTCCAAGGTCTTCACTGCGGCGGTGGTGCCGTCCGGGGCCGCCACCACCAGCACGCCCTCCGCGCCGGACTTGGCCAGCAGGCCCAGCTGCTCCATGACCACGGTGTCGGACTCGCCCTCCCCGCGGACTGCCCAGGGGTAGTCCAGCATGGCCTGCGCCACGGTGAAGGCATGCACCTCAGCATCCCGGCGGGACAATGACCAGGCCAGTTTCCCCATTCCGCGGGCCAGGCCGGTCAGGCTCATCGCGGCAGCCGGAGCCCCGCAGCCGTCTATCCCCACTGCGGTGGGCTGTTCGCCGCAGTACTCGGCATAGACCTCGTTGATGGTCCGCTGGAGAGGATGCTCAGGCTCAGTGTAGGTGGCCAGCCGCCAGCCCTGAGTGCGGGCGGCGGCCAGGAAGGCTGCATGCTTGCCGGAGCAGTTGAAGGCCAGTTTAGTCTTGGGCCTTCCGGCCTCCAGGTGGGCCTGCAGATCCTTGGTGCGCGCCGGATAGGCCTCAGGGCACTTCAGGTCGCTTTCCTCCAGCCGCTCCTTGGCCAGCGTTGCCGCCGCCAGGTCCTGGTGCCGCGGCGAGCCCACATGGGATCCGCAGGCCAGCGCCACCGCCTCCGGGCTGATCAGTGCCCCGGAGCGCAGCGAGGCCACTGCCTGGAGGGGCTTCAGTGCCGAGCGGGGAAAAGTGACTGCCTCCGGTAGGCCCAGGGAGCGGATCACGGTGCCCTCCGGTCCCACCAGCACCGCTGAACCCACATGCCGGGACTCCGCGATCCCAGCCCGGGTCACCACTGCCAGTTCCGCGGACTCTGATGCTGCTGCTGTCTGCACACTGCTCATACCTCCAGCCTATGCCGATCGGGGCCTAACCTCCGGCTGCCTGCACGTTCGGGGACAACTCAGAGGTTGCCATGTGAAGCACATCACAATAGGATCGATGCTCAGGCATGCGGAAAACGTTTGCCAGCGGTTTGCCTCCGGAGTTATTCGCACCGACCGCTCCACTCCACGCGATGAAGGCTATCTATGTCTACGCAACGATCACATGGGAAGAACGCCAGGAGAGAGAAGCCCGGAGGAGGTGTTCGCCGACGCTTCCGCCCTGCCCAGGCAATGGCGGTAGCAGGACTGCTGGTAGGAGCCTCCCTGGTGGGTTCTGCAGATCTCCCGGCACATGCGGCTCCAACAGCGGAGCTGCCGCCCACCGGCCAGACCTATGACCATTATCCGGCGATGCAGGAGGTCTACCAGGACTACTTCCACGTAGGCATCTTCGGGCGCGGCAACGATATGGACGCCTTGATCTACAACTACGGCTCCTACACGCCGGGCAACGAGATGAAGCCTGAGAGCACTCAGCCGGAGAAGGGGCAGTTCACGTTCGACCCCGCAGAGGCCGCCATGGCCGAGCATGCCGCGCACAACCCAGACCTGCTCTTCTTCGGCCACGCACTGGCCTGGCACTCCCAGACCCCGTCCTGGATGTGGGACGCCCCGCCCGCCCGCTATGACCAGCCGGGGGAGTATGACCCGGAGGTGGCCCAGGAGAACCTACGTCAGCACATCCAGGGAGTGTTGGGACATTTCGGCGACCGCCTGGAAGCCATCGATGTGGTCAACGAAGCCGTGGAGCACGCCGATCCCTCTGACTGGCGAGCCTCGCTGTCAACGGGGCAAGGCTGGTATCCGGCCCTGGGCTCCGACTGGGTGGAGATGGCATTCCTGGAGGCGGCCGAAGTGGTCGATGAGAACGGGTGGGACGTCAAGCTGACCTACAACGACTTCGGCCTGAACAACCCGGATAAGGCTCGAGTGGTGTACGAGATGGTCAAGGAGATCAACGAGCGCAACGAAGGTGTTCGGCCTGACGGCAAGCAGTTGATCGAAGTGATCGGCATGCAGGGCCACTACGGGTTGAACACAGACATCAGTGATGTCGAGGGCAATATCCAGCTCTTCGCCACCCTTCCCGGCGTGGAGATCCACATCACCGAGATGGATGTGGGAGTGCCTCCAGGGGAGCTGACCGAGGAGAAGGAGAACAATCAGGGGATGCAGTATGCCGAGCTGTTCAGGGTCTTCCGCGACTACGCGGCCGGACCCGCCAACACCACCGGCAACCCCCGGGTCATCACCACGGTCAAGCTCGCCGGAGTCCGCGATGTGACCGAGGGCTGGAAGGCCGGCGAATACGCCATGCCCTATGACTATGAGGGCCGGGCGAAGAAGGCGCTGCTGGGCATCCTGTACCCGGAGGAGTTCCTCGCCACCCATGACTGGATGGAGCCGGAGCACCAGGATGATGACCAAGAGCCAGTCCCGGGGGTGCACGTCTACCACGCTGAGCGGGGCGACGGTTATACCGGGGCCAACATCATCCTCGGAAACGACGCCTCGCAATGGCCCTGGTCAACTGCCGGTGAGGACGGTGAGGTGGCCTTTGAGCCCGAGCCGGGGGCTACTTACCGGCTGACCGTCAACTACACCCCCTCAGGCACTACCTCGCTGAGGGTGCGCTGGGTCCGTGACGAATCCAACGGCGGCTACACCTCAGCGGACGGCGCAGTGGTCAATGACTACCAGTACGGGGCAGATGAGGTCGCCACACACATTCCCGCCTACTTCAACAGTGGGATGGTGAATATGGGCACCTATGACCTGGTCACAGAGGTGACCCTGGACGGCGACCAGCCCGCCGACGGGCTGATCGGCAATATCGCCATCCGCGGAGGTGGGGGTGGCAGCGCCTACACCATCAATTCCCTCCGTGTGGAGAAACTGGAGGAGGACGGTGGGAGCGAGCTGCTGGTGAGCTGGCCACAGGCCACAGACCCGGCGGATCCGGAAGACCCGAGCGAGTCCCCGGACCCCACCGAGGAGCCGACTGAGCCCACTCCCACGGCTACGCCGACGGAGCCGACCGCATCGCCGGAGCCCAGCGAGGAGCCTGACCCCACCGCATCCCCGGACCCCAGCGAGGAGCCCAGCGGCCCGGCCGAGTCCCCGGACCCCACTGAGTCCCCTGAGCCCACCGAGACCGCTGATCCGGAGAGCGTCTGGCCGCCGTCCGCCGAAGAGCTCACCGACCAGAACCGCGGAGCAGTGGAGATCCTCACTGACCCGGCTGTTGCTGGGCAGGAGATCCAGGTCTCAGCTGGCTCTGAGGCTTCCGGGCAGACCCTGCGCTCCTGGCTGTTCTCCGAACCGGAGGACCTGGGCGAGTCTGCCGCTGATGCTGAGGGATCCATCACGGTCACGCTGCCCGAGGACAGCGAGGGTGAACACCGCCTGGCGGTCTACACCACCGCCGGAGAGCTCATCGGCTGGACGGAGCTCACCATTGTCCCAGCAGGGGATGAGGGCGCAGGCTTGGCAAGAACCGGCGCCACAGTGGGAGGCCTCCTGCTGGCTGCACTGGCGCTGCTGGGCCTGGGCGGATCAGCCCTGCTGATCGCCCGCCGCCGGGCAGCCCAGCGCTGAGGCAGCCTCCCGGCGGCCCGGCAGCCGATAGTCTGGAGCCTATGAAGATTATGGTTGTCGGGCCGGGAGGCCGGGAGCACGCGATCATCCGAGCGCTTATGCGCGATCCCTCTGTGAACGCGGTGCATGCCGCACCGGGCAATGCCGGCATCGCCCGTGATGTGGAGTGCCTGCCGGTGGAGGCCAGCGACCCCCAGGCCGTGACCGCCCTGGCCGCAGACGGCGGCTATGACCTGGTGGTGATCGGCCCTGAGGCTCCACTGGCCGCAGGTGTGGCTGATGCCCTCCGTGCCGCCGGCATCCCGGTCTTCGGCCCCTCACAGGCTGCCGCCCAGCTCGAGGCCTCCAAGGCCTTCGCCAAGGAGGTCATGTCCGCCGCCGGGGTGCCCACCGCAGAGGCGGTGCATCTCACCACCCCCGCGGAGGCCGTCGAGGCGCTGAGCCGCTTCGGTCCCCCCTATGTGGTCAAGGACGATGGCCTGGCCGCGGGCAAGGGCGTAGTGGTCACCGAGGACCGTGAAGCGGCGCTGGCCCATGCGGTGGGCTGCCTCTCTGGCGGCTCCACTGTGGTCATCGAGGAGTTCCTGGACGGACCCGAAGTCTCCCTGTTTGTGCTCAGCGACGGTGAGAACCTGGTGCCGCTGAGCCCCGCTCAGGACTTCAAACGGATCTACAACGACGACGCCGGCCCCAACACCGGAGGCATGGGCGCCTATACGCCCCTCGACTGGTTGGAAGGCTATGCCGAGACTGGCCCGGACGGAGTGAGCCGGGACTTCACCGAGATCGTGGTGGAGACGGTGGCCCGGCCCACTGTGGCCGAGATGGCCCGCCGCGGCACCCCGTTCATCGGCGTGCTCTACTGCGGGCTGGCGGTGACCTCACGCGGAGTCCGGGTGGTGGAGTTCAACGTTCGGTTCGGCGATCCCGAGACCCAGGCTGTCTTGGAGCGGCTCGCCACGCCGCTGGGAGGCCTGCTGCGGGATGCCGCCACCGGTCAGCTGGGGCCTTCCCGTCGGCTGGGATGGTCCCAGGGCTACGCAGTTGACGTGGTGCTGGCCGCTGAGAACTACCCCGGCTCCCCACGCACAGGGGATGTGATTACCGGTATCCCGGAGGCTGAGCGGCTCGAGGGTGTCACAGTGCTGCACGCCGGCACCGCTGAGCGGGAGGGGGCACTGATGACAGCGGGGGGCCGGGTGTTGGCAGTCGTGGGGACCGGCAGCACCCTGCAGCAGGCAGTGGACCGAGCCTATGCGGGGGTGGCCAAGATCGACTGGGCCGGGGTACAGCACCGCACCGATATCGCCGCCAAAGCTCTCCGTGGGGAGATTTCCGTATGAGTGCCGCCCGGTACCCGGGGTGGCAGCACCTCTCCTCAGGGAAAGTCCGCGAGATCTACACCCCCGCTGCGGGCTCAGCATGGGAGGGCCAGCAGGTGCTGCTGATGGTCGCCACCGACCGGATCAGCGCCTATGATCATGTGCTGTCCCCGGGGATCCCGGACAAGGGCATCATCCTCACCCAGCTGAGCCTCTGGTGGTTCGAGCAGCTGGCCGCTGAGGGAATCGGCAACCATGTGGTCACCGCCGAGGTGGGAGAGCGCGGCGTGCCGGAGGCTGCCGCCGGGCGCGGGATGATCGTGCAGGGCTTGGAGATGGTCGGCGCCGAGGCCATTGTGCGCGGCTTCCTCACCGGCTCCGCCATGGCGGAGTACCGGGAGTCCGGCACCGTCAATGGGATTCCGCTGCCGGCCGGCCTAGCGGACGGCAGCCAGCTGCCGGAACCGATCTTCACTCCCTCCACCAAGGCCGAGCAGGGCGGGCATGATGAGAACATCAGCTTCACCGCCCTGGAGTCCGCCATCGGCGCCGAGCTGGCGGCGAGGCTGCGCCAGGCTGCTCTGCAGATCTACCGCTTTGCTGCCGGCCGCACAGCCCAGGCCGGAATCATTCTGGCTGACACCAAGTTCGAGTTCGGGTTGGACCCCACCGGCGAGCTGATTCTGGCGGATGAGGTGCTCACTCCTGACTCCTCCAGGTTTTGGCCCGCTGAGGAGTGGCAGCCCGGCAGGGCACAGCCCAGCTTCGACAAACAGTTCGTTCGCAACTGGCTGACCTCACCTGAGTCAGGTTGGAACCAGAACGACGACGCCGCCCCACCCGCTTTGCCCCAGCGCATCGTGGCTGCCACCCGAGAGCGGTACCTGGACGCCTACCAGCGGCTCACCGGAACTGGTCTGAGCCTCTGACCTCAGAGCTCCTCAACTGGGCAGAGCTCCTCAACTGGGCGGAGCTCTTCAACTGGGCAGAGAGTCTGGCGACGTCTGCCCGGAGTTCTTTGAGTTCTTCATAGAGCAGCTGGTGATCATCCTGTGGTGGTACTTCGGCTTCCTCGGGTGAGGGGGCGTCGTCGGGCGCTGAGCCTTTCTGGACGCTGGGCATATCGTGCAGGGTGTTCATCGCATCCACGATGACCGCGATGATCAGGTTCAGCGCGGTGAAGGCAGCCAGGATGATGAACGGGATGAAGAATGCCCAGGCCCAGGAGTGCTCGTCCATGGCGGGGCGGACTATGGTCTCCCAGCTGGAGAGCGTGGCGATCTGGAATAGGCTGAACAGGCTGGCGCCGAAGCTGCCGAAGAACTCCGGCAGCGTCTCACGGAAGAAAGTGGTGGCCATCACCGCGGCCACGTAGAAGATCAGCGCCAGCAGCGCACCGGTGGAGAGGATGCCCGGGATCGCGTGAAGCAGTGCGGAAACCACTTTGCGCAGCTGCGGCAGTGAGGAGATCAGGCGCAGCACACGCAGCACCCGCAGGGTGCGCAGCACCTCGAGGCCGGCACCGGCGGGGACCAGGGCGATGCCGACCACCACGAAGTCGAACACGTTCCAGGGATCCCGGAAGAACCGCCAGCCGAAGGCGGTGAGCTTTAGGCCGATCTCCACCACGAACACCGCCAGGCAGGCGGTGTCTATGCTGATCAGCGCGGGCCCGGCAGCCTCCATCAGGGCGGGGGAGGTCTCCATGCCCAGCACCACCGCGTTGAGCAGGATCACAGTGATCACGATCCGCTGAACGGGTGCTGACTCCACCAATTCGCCCAAACGGCGGCGCCAAGAGGCATGCTGAGGAGAGTTCACGCGCGCAGAGACAGAAGACATCAGCTAGATCGTATCCTGAGGCTCCGGGGAGCCGCGCGGAGCATTTCGACGTAGGCCGCGCAAAAGGAACAGCGGCCGCAGTCGAAGATGCGCAAGGGGAGCGGCTCTCCTAGGCTTGCATAGTGGCGGACCAAGCGGAGTGGAGCTTGGCGAAGTAGCCGCCTTGGGCGATGAGCTCAGCGGGCGAGCCGTCCTCCACCACCTGGCCCTCATCGATGACCAGCACCCGGTCGGCGATGGCCACTGTGGAGAGCCGGTGGGCAATGATCAGCGCGGTCCGGTTGCCCAGCAGCCGCTCCAGTCCCTGCTGAACCAGCTGCTCGCTGGGGAGGTCCAAGGAGGAGGTCGCCTCGTCCAGAATCAGCACCGCCGGGTCGGCCAGGAACGCTCGGGCGAAGGAGACCAGCTGACGCTGCCCGGCCGAGATCCGTCCGCCGCGCTTATTCACATCTGTGTCATAGCCCTCGGGCAGGCTCATGATGAACTCATGGGCACCGACTGCCTTGGCGGCGTCGTAGATCTCTTCGTCAGTCGCCTCCGGGCGGGACAGGGCAATGTTCTCCCGGATGGACCCGGAGAACAGGAAGGCCTCCTGGGTCACCATGGCAACGTGCCGGTGGTGATCCTGCTCGGAGAGCTTGCGCAGCTCCACCCCGTCTAGGGTCAGCGAGCCGGCGGTGACGTCGTAGAACCGCGCCAGCAGCTTGACCAGAGTGGATTTGCCGGCGCCGGTGCGGCCCACCACGGCCACAGTCTGGCCAGCGGGGATGTGCAGATCCAGCTTCTGCATCACCACCGGACCGTCCTCGCTGTACTTGAACTCGGCGTCACGGAATTCGATCTCACCGCGGCAGTCCTCCAGGCGCTGGGGGGACTTCACCTGGCGCACCTTGGGGGTCTCCTCCAGCAGGCCGGAGACCTTCTCCAGGGCGGCAGTAGCTGATTGCAGCGAGTTGTAGAACATCGCGATCATGTCCAGGGGCTGGAAGACCCGCTTGGTGGAGAGCACGATACCGGCCAGCAGTCCCGCGCCCAGATCACCCTCCAGGACTCGGAATCCGCCCCAGAGCAGCACCGCAGCCACTGAGAGGTTGCCCACCAGCATCAGGCTCGGCTGCAGGATGCCGAAGAGTCCGATGGACTTCACCATGTCATCGCGGTAGATCTTGGCCAGCTTGCGGTACTGCCGGGAGCGGGCGTGCTCTCGGCGGAAGGCCTGTACGGCCCGGATGCCGGTCATCGACTCCACAAAGTGCACAATCATTCTGGCCGAACTGATCCGGGTGCGCCGGTAGGCAATCTCGGCGTTCTTCTGGTACCAGCGGCCCAGGAAGATGATCGGGATCACGGCGGCCAGCAGCACCAGCCCGGAGCGGAAGTCACTGATCCAGATGTACACGGTGGTGAACATCATGAACATGATGCCTTGGACCAGCTGGTTGACACCGCCGTCGAGCAGCTCGCGCAGGGCCTCCAGGTCCGAGGTCTGCCGGGAGATCACCTTCCCGGAGGTGTAGTCCTCATGGAAGTCCAGGCTCAGCGCCTGGGTCTTGCGGAAGACTTCATCGCGGAGCTTGTAGAGCATCGCCTGGGATGCCTCGGCGGTCATCCGGGTGTACCAGTACAGCAGCACCCCGGCGGTGACGGCGCACAGCAGGTAGAGCATTGCGGGGATCCACAGGCCGGTGATATCCCCATCGATCAGCCGCGGCAGGCCCCAGTCGATGGCCAGGCCGCCGGCGATGAACGGGGTGGCGGCCTGGGCGGCCTGGGAGACCACCACGGCAGAGGCTGTCAGCAGCAGCTTGCCGCGGACACCTTCACTGGCCCGCCAGAGCAGGGAGAGCGAGCGCCGGCGGATGAACTTGCGTTCCTCCTTGTTGAAGGTGAGCTCTTCCTCAGCGGCGGTGCCGCGCAGATGGGCGAACTCGTCCTGCTCCCGCGGCGGAGTGATCTTGGAGAGGTCCAGTGCTGCAGTGTCGGTGAAATGCCTGTCATCCACGTTCGCGGTGCGGCCGTTGCGCTCGGTCATGAGCGGACCTCCTCAGGTTCTTCCGCCGCGATGGCGTCCTGTTCGGTCCCCGGCTCGCTCCCTGCTGCGGCTACCGTATCCATAAGCTCCTGGCCACCGGGTGCCGGGGGTTTCATGATCTTGGCGTAGGTCTCACTGCGGGTCAGCAGCTCGGTGTGGGTGCCCACATCGGCGATCCGCCCCTCATGCAGCAGCGCCACCCGGTCGGCCATGGCCACCGTGGAGGGGCGGTGGGCCACGATCAGCGTAGTGGTGCCCTGCAGCACACGGCGCAGCCGGTCGGTGACTCGCTCCTCCGTGCGCACATCGAGGGCGGAGAGCGGGTCGTCCAGCAGCAGCACCGAGGGCTTGGCCGCGATTGCCCGGGAGAGCGCCAACCGCTGGCGCTGCCCACCGGAGAGGCTCAGCCCCTCCTCGCCGATTCGGGTGTCCAAGCCCTCCGGCAGGTTGGCGGCGAACTCGGCGTCTGCGGTGTGCAGGGCCTCGGCCAGCACCTGCTCCAGCTGGTCCGGGCGGGGTGACTTCTCGCGGTACGGATGGGCAGGATCGTCCTCATCGCGGTGGTGTCCGGTGCCCAAGAGCACATTGGACTTCACTGTGGTGGAGAACAGGGTGGGGTCCTCGAAGGCCACTGCAACCCGGGAGCGCAGATCCGGCAGCGAATACTCACGGACGTCGACGCCGTCGATACGCACACTGCCCCCGGTCACGTCATAGAGCCGGGGCACCAGGTTCAGCAGGGTGGAGGTGCCGCCTCCGGTGGCTGAGACCAGAGCCATGGTCTCTCCGGGTTCGATGCGCAGAGTAGCGCCGCGGATCAGGTCCTCTGCGGCATCCGGGTAGCGGAAGTGCACATTGTCGAGCTCCACCAGGCCGCGCTCTTGCGTGGTGCGCGGCTCCGTGGGGGAGGCGATCTCCGGTTCAATGTCCATCACATCGATATGCCGGTCGATGCTGGTCTTAGCCATGAAGACCATACCGATGAGCATGCCGATGCCTTCGATGGGCTGCTTGAGCACCACGGCCATGGAGAAGAACCCGGCCAGGGCTCCGGCGGTCATATCGCCCTGAGCGGCCAGGTAGAGGCCGGTGAAGATACAGGCAGCCAGCACCGATTCCGGCAGCAGCACCATGAGCATCTGGAACTTGGCCAGCGTGCGCATCTTGGAGACTTCGAGGTCACGCAAAGTGGCGGCCTCCTCCTTGAAGGAGGAGCGTGCCCAGTCGCCGCGGCCGAAGGCCTTGAGCACCCGGATCCCGTGCACCGACTCCTCCACCTTGGTGGCCACCTCGCCGGCCTGGTCCTGAGCGGAACGGGAGTAGTGGATGAACTTGCGGCGGAATGCGGGCCCCAGCACGATCACCGGCACTGCGGCGCAGAGGAAAAGGCCGGCCAGCAGGGGGGACCAGGTGAACATCACAGCGATGCCCACTGTGACCGTGATGCAGGAGGTCAACAGCATCAGGGAGCCGAAGGCGAAGAACCTGCGCAGCATATTGAGGTCAGCGATCGCCCGGGACTGCAGCTGACCGGCTTCCCAAGCACCGTGGAATGAGGCCGTCTGGTGCACCAGCCGGTCGAAGAGTGACACGCGCATGTTCATCTCGGCATCAGAGGCCGGCGGGATCACAAAGAACCGGCGCAGGAAGACGAAGACGGCCTCCAGCACACCCAGGCACAGCACCACGGCGAAAGCGGTCCAGACCACGGCACCTACGGCGTCGATGGCCTCAATGTCATCGACCAGTCTGCCCAGCACCACGGGGATGGAGAGGGCGATCACCCCGGCGCCGATGGCGGCGAACACCCCGAGCAGCCAGCGCAGCTTCAGCCCCTGCAGGTAGGGGACTAGGCGGCCGAAGGCCTGTGCCAGGGTGCGCCGCTCTCCAGACTCCACGCGCTGCTGGGCGGCCCGCTGCTGGGCTCCGATAGGAGATTCGGGTTGACTCTGGGAGCCCGCACCGGGCTTCTGCTCAGATTGTTGCATGATGCAACTACTTTACTCTGGGTAGGGGATGATGGACAAACTCTTCACTCAGATGTCGGGCTGATTGTCACCAAGCTCGCCTCGGGAGGGCAGAACAGCCGCACCGGAGCCTTGGCCGAGGTGCCGATCCCAGCGGAGACATGCACCCCGGTGCTGCCGCCATCTGCTCGGCGGCGGGTATGCAGGCCCTTGGCGTATTTGGCTGGCAGATCGCAGTTGGTGACCAGGGCCCGTCCGCCCGAACCGTCGAAGGCTGGTAGGCAGACCTGCCCGCCGTGGGTGTGTCCGGCGAAGACAGCATCCGCCCCGGAATCGGCGAAGGTCTCCAGTACCCGCACCACCGGGGCATGGGCCACCCCGATCTTGAGATCGGCAGGCGGTTCCGGCTGGGCATCTGTGCTGGGCCAGCCCGAGAACTCATCGAGGTCCAGATGCGGGTCATCCACCCCGGAGAACTCCACCTTCAACCCATTGAGCCGGGTGGCGCTGTGCGCATTGCTCAGATTCGCCCAGCCGGCAGCCTCGAACCCGCCGAACAGCTCCTCAGTGGGCAGCGATTCGGCGCTGGGGTGCAGTGTGGAGGGCCCCTTGAGGTACATCAGCGGGTTCTTGAACCGGGGGGCGTAGTAGTCATTGGAGCCGGGCACAAAGCAGCCGGGGAACCTCAGCAGCGGACCCAGCGCCTCAAGCACCTCGGGAACGGCCCGGGCGTCGGAGAGATTATCCCCGGTGTTGATCACCAGATCCGGCTGCAGCTCCGCTAACTGCTGCAGCCAGCGGAGTTTGCGGTGTTGGCCGCGTACATAGTGGATATCTGAGATGTGCAGGACCCTCAGCTCAGCTGGCAGATGCGGAACTGTGATCCGGACCTGCCGGAGAGTGAACCGGTTGAGCTCCACCCGGTTCGAGTACACCAGGGTTCCCAGTCCCAGGGCGCCGACGACGCCGCCGGCCCGGGTCAAGGCACGAACAGCGTCTCCTGCGCCCTTGGGTCGGACTGGGCCGGCATCAGTCATCGTCCTCGTCGCTGTCGTCCTCGTCACTGTCGCCGTTGTCGTCGTCATTCTCGTCATTCGAGTTGCTCCCGCCGCCGCTGCCGAGCTCGGAGGGGTTGTAGCGACCCGACCAGCTAGAACGGCGCTCATCGAAGGGCGAGTTGGGCGAGGTGGCGAAGTCGCCAGTGTCCCGGGTCGGGGCCGCCTGACGCATGTAGTCGTACCAGAAGGGGAACGCGACATCGCCGGCGTAGCTTTCCGGGATGTTGCCGTGACACGGGACGCCCTCGATTGCGCCTTCAGGCCACATGCAGCCGTCATCGTAGATACGAGTGATGTAGGCGCTGGTGGAGATGCCCTCGGTGTACCCCACGAAAGACATCACCGAGACGCTTTGGTGGGTACCGGTCTTCCCGGCCATCGGGAATGGGGCGCTGCCATCGCGCTGCTGGACGTATTGGTTCTGCTCGGCGATATTGATCAGGGTGTCATTGACCTGGGCCACCACATCCGGGTCCACAACCTCTTCGCAGTCGGGCTCGGGCACCTCATAGGAGTTGCCGTGAGCATCTGTGACCTCCAGCAGGGCGCGGGGGGTGCAGATAGTGCCGTCATTGGCGAAAGCGGCGTATGCCCGGTTCACCACCATCGGGGTGATTGAGGCGGTGCCCAGAGTAACCGAAGGCGTGTCGGGGTGGAGGGGGCCCAGGGGGCGGTCTTCAGTCTGGCCTTCGATGCCCAGGCGGTCGGTGAGGTCAGTGAAGGCGCAGAGGTCCATGGCATGGGCGGTGGCGATGGTGGCTGTGTTGATGGAGTAGTACAGGCCCCAGTCCACGCTCATCTCACGCTCGGTATCGTCCATGACGTTCCAGACGTCCCAGGACTCGCCCTCCGGTCCCAGCAGGGTGAAGGAGCCCCCAGGCATGCAGGAGGCCTCCCATTCCTCGCCGTAGGGGTATTCGGTGGTGTCTGCGGCTACCCGGTCGTCCATGGAGTTGCCCTCCTCCACCCAGGCCGCAGCGACAAAGGGTTTGAGGATCGAGCCGCCCTGGAAGCCCTCCCCGCCGTTGTGGGAGGTGCCGGCATTGAGGTTCAGGGAGATATCGTCCCAGTCGCCGGCGTCATCAGGGTTGTAGTTGGTGGACTGGGCCATCGTCAGGATGTCACCGGTCTCCGGGTCCAGGGAGTTCAGCACAGCGGCGGCGCGGGTGCCGGAGGGACGGTGCTGCTCTACCGTGTTCTCGGCATGCTCCTGCAGCTCCGGATCCAGAGTGGTGGTGATGCGCAGCCCACCGCGGTGCAGCAGCTCAGCGCGTTCCTCAGGGGTATCACCGAAGGCCTCATTCTGCATGATTTCCTGAGTGGCGTAATCGCAGAAGTAGTGGGCGAACTCCGCAGCGACGCAGCCCCGCTCGTTGTTCATCTCATCCTCGGGCAGCAGGGTCTCTGCGAGGTCGGTGTCCCTGGCCTCCTGGTACTCCTCCTCACTGATGAAACCGTGGCGGTGCATATTGCCCAGCACCTGGTTGCGGCGGTTTTCGGCAGCCGCCACATTGCGGTCTGGGCGGTAGTGGTTCGGGGCCTGTACGATCCCCGCCAGAGTGGCAGCCTGCTGGACATCCAGCTCCGAGGCCGGGACGCCGAAGTAGTACTGGGCAGCAGCCTCCACCCCGTAGTTCACCCCGCCGAGCATCACAATGTTGAGATAGCCCTCAAGGATCTCCTCCTTGGTCATCTCCTGCTCCAGCTGCACGGCAAGCTTCATCTCGCGCAGCTTGTCCGCATAGGTCTTCTCCTGAATACCGGCAGCCAGGATATTGTCCGCCTCCCCTCGGACCACCATGGCGTTGTTCAGGATGTTGTTCACGTACTGCATCGTCAGGGTGGAGGCACCCTGAGTGTTCGAGGACATGATGTTGTTCACCGCAGCGCGGGCCACACCCTGGGCATCCACGCCGCCGTGCTGGAAGAACCGCTCATCTTCGATGGCCACGATGGCATCCTGCATCTCCTGGGAGATGTCCTCCAGGGGAACCGGGACCCGGTTCTCTACGTAGAAGGTGGCAATCCAGGTCTCACCGTCCCGAGCGTACATATGGGAAGGGGTGGACAGCGGCTCCTCCTGGAGCTCCACCGGGACCTCGTGGAGGATGTTGTGACCGGCCGAGGCGGCGGCACCGCCGGTGGCGGCCATCGGGAACAGCAGGCCCGCGGCAAGCAGGCCGCAGAGGGCGCTGATGCCCAAGAAGGACATGATCTTGCCCACGGTGGTAGCCGTGTCAAAAAGGGAGGATTTCGCAGTTGCCATCCGCACTATGATATCGGGCTCGGTCAAACCTCGGGCGGCCAGCTCTCAAGGCGCAGTTTAGGTGAGCCTGCCGCCTCAGCGATGCTCTGCTGCGCTACGCTCAAAGGATGAGCACATCTCCCCGCAAGGCAGGGTTCCTGCCGGTGATCCTCGGTACCCATATACACGGCTACAACGCAGCCCGCAGCTTCCACGAAACCTATGGTGTGAAGTCAGTGATGCTGGGCAAGCACAAGACCATCTTTGTATGGGGCAGCAGCATCATCGATCTGGAACTGCACGAAGACATCAACGATGACGAAGCCTTCCTGCGGCTGCTCTCGGCAAAGGCCGAGCAGCTCACAGCTGAGCACGGGGTACCCCTGGTGCTGGTGCCCAGCAACGATATGTACGTGGAACTGGTGGCACGGCACGCTGAGACGCTCAAGGATCACTATGTGTTCAATAACCCCGATGAGGCGCTGCGCTCCCAGATCATGGACAAGCGGGCCTTCTATGAGCTTGCGGCACAGCATGGCATCGATATCCCCTCCACCCAGATCCATCAGATCGGCGAGCCCTTTGAGCTCGAGATCGACCGGTTCCCAGTGATCGTCAAACCCGCCAATCCCAATCAGTGGTGGCTGAACCAGGACAAGATCGCAGGCCAGGAGAAGGTCTACCGGTTGGAGACGCTCCAGGAGGTCAAAGACCTGGTGGCCGTTGTGGAGGACTCCCCGTACCGGGATGCACTGATTATCCAGGAGTTCGTTCCAGGGGATGACACCAAGATTTGGGACGCCGTGCTGTACCTGAACAGCGAGGCCAAGTGTGAGCTTGTCACTCTCGGCCAGGTGGCGCTGCAGGAGCACCAGGCCAATGCGGTGGGGTCCTACACCGCCATCATCTCCAGATATGACGAGGAGCTGATGCTGAAGTTCAAGAACTTCTTGGAAGCCATCGGCTATACCGGAGTCGCCAATGTGGATATGAAGTGGGACGAGCGCGACGGCGTCTACAAGGTCATGGAGATCAACTGCCGGCCCGGCCGCTCAAGCTACTACACCGCCCTGCTGGGCCACCCACTCATGAAATACCTGGTGGATGATGTGGTGCACGGGATCCGCAAGGGCCTGACGCTTGCCCGCGGCGACATCCTCTTCCGCGTGGTGCCTAAGTACATCCTCAACAGATACGTCACTGACCCCGAGGTCAAGGCCGAGGTGGACCGGCTGCTGGCCGAGGGCAAAGACACCAACCCGCTCATCTACCGCAGGGACCGCTCTGTCAAGCGTGCGGCCTACATGCTCGGCCGGCATATCCGGCAGGGCAAGCGCTACGCCGAAGGAACCTGGGTCAGCTGAGCCGCTGCGCAGCTTGCCCCCGCGGTGCGTTAGCCTTGGGGTATGGCTGAACTGACACAGTGGGAATACGCCACTATTCCGCTCATCATCCACAACACCAAGGGCATCCTCGACCAGTGGGGCGAGGACGGCTGGGAGCTGGTCACAGTGCTCCCCGGGCCTGACGGCAACGCCCCGGTGGCCTATCTGAAACGTCCCAAGCAGTAGGGGCGGGCAGGACCATGTCTAGAGTCGAGGACCGCCTGGCCGCCCTGGGGCTCACGGTGCCCACCGTGGTGCCCCCGGTGGCCGCCTACCAGCCCGCGGTCGTGGTGGACAATGTCGTCTACGTCTCCGGTCAGCTGCCCCTGATCAACGGGGAACTGCCGGTGAAGGGCAAGGTCGGCGCGGAGGTGACCGCCGAGCAGGCCTATGAGCTGGCCAAGCAGTGCGGGCTCAACTTGTTGGCAGCTCTGAAGTCCGTGGTGGACCTGGACAGCATCACCCGGATCGCCAAGGTCGGCGGATTCGTAGCCAGCGCCCCGGACTTCACCGGACAGCCCCAGGTCATCAACGGCGCCTCCGAGCTGCTCGGGGAGGCATTCGGTGATACCGGAACCCACGCCCGCAGCGCAGTGGGCGTACCGGTGCTGCCCCTGGACACCCCGGTCGAAGTGGACCTCATTGCCCATGTCCGCTGAACATGGCTTCACCCCGGTGCTCATCGGCACCGATCTGAACGCCTACCATATGGCCACCGCCTTCCATGAGGGTTACGGGATCAAGCCGCATGTGATCGGCAAGATGGCCCTGGGCTACGTCAGCTACTCCAACATCATCGATTCGATCACCCTGGTGGAGGATCTGGACACCGCCGAGGCCTTCCTGCCCGCCCTGCTGGAGTTCGCACACAACCACGACGCCGCCCCCCTCCTGCTGGTGGGCACCAACGACCAGTACGTGCGGCTGATCATCGAACACGCTGACCAGCTGCGAGAGCACTACCGGTTCAACTATCCCAGCGCGGAGCTGCTGGAGCAGCTCCAGCTCAAGGAGCTGTTCTACCCCTTCGCAGAGCAGCACGGGCTGACCATCCCGGAGACTCATATCCACCAGGCCGGTGAACCGCTGGAGACTGATAAGATCAGCCGCTACCCGGTGATCGTCAAGCCCAGCGACCCGGTCCAGTACAACCGGAACAAGTTTCAGGGCCAGGAGAAGATCTACCGGGTGGGTTCGGCAGAGGAGCTGCGCGGCGTCGTCGCCCGTATTGAAGGCTCCGGGTACCGCAGCTCCCTGATCATCCAGGACTTCATCCCCGGTGGTGACACCTACGTCTACGAATCGGATCTCTATCTGCACACGGACGGTCGGGCCGAGTTCGTGAATCTGGCCCAGGTGGTGCTGCAGGAGCATGAGCCCACAGCGATTGGGAACTTCGCTGCTGTGCGCTCCCAGTTCAATCGGGAGGTCATGACCCAGCTGAAGGAGTTCCTGGAGGGGATCGGCTATACGGGGCTGGCCAATGTGGACCTGAAGTATGACGAACGCGACGGGGAGTTCAAGATCCTGGAGGTCAACACCCGTCAGGGTCGCTCCAGCTCCCATGCCACCGCGCAGGGGCACAACCTGGCCGGCTACCTGGTGGAGGATGTGATCCGCGGCAACCCCTCAAGGGAGTGCGTCTACGTGGATTCTGAGATCCTCTACACAGTGGTGCCCCGGTCCATTCTCAAAGCCTATGTGGATGACCCCGCAGTGCTCGCAGAGGTGGACCGGCTCTACCGGGAGAAGAAGCTGCACACCCCGATGATCGCCCGCGCTGACCGGTTCCACCCCAAGCGACGGGCCTGGGTGGCAGTCCGGGGGATCCGGTACAAGCAGAAGTACGCCAACGCCACCTGGGCCAAAGCGTGAGCACTTAGCAGTGCCCGTAGGGGCGGGTGCTAGCGGGAGCGCTGTTTGATGCGCTGGATATCCAGGATGACCACGGCGCGTGCTTCAAGCCGCAGCCAGCCGCGCTGAACAAACTCCGCCAGAGCCTTGTTGACCGTTTCGCGGGAGGCGCCCACCAGCTGGGCCAGCTCCTCCTGGGTGAGCTCGTGGGCCACCAGGATGCCGTCCGGTGCGGGCCGGCCGAAGCGGTCGGCCAGGTCCAGCAGGGCCTTGGCCACACGGCCAGGCACATCGGAGAACACCAGGTCGGCCAGGGACTCATTGGTGCGGGTCAGGCGCTTGGCCAGGGCCTGCAGCAGCTGCACTGAGATCTCCGGGTTGGAGTTGATGATCTCCTTGAGGCTGTCATGCTTCAGCCCGGCCAGCCGGGTCTCGGAGACTGCGGTGGCCGTGGCGGTGCGCGGGGCCGGGTTGAACAGTGCCATCTCGCCGAAGATCTCACCCGGGCCGAGCACGGCCAGCAGGTTCTCGCGGCCGTCTTGGGTGGAGCGGCCCAGCTTGATCTTGCCGGAGACGATGAAGTAGAGCTGATCGCCCTGGTCTCCCTCGTGGAAGACTGAGGCGCCGCGGGAGAGCTCCACCTCGGTGAGCTCATTGGTCAGTGCCGCGAAGACTTCGTCGTCGAGCGTGGCGAACAGAGGAGCGCGGCGCAGCACTTCAAGATCCATAACCGTTCCATTCCTGGGGTGTGAAGTTGATCATTATGGCATAGAAGTTACCAGGTTGTAGCGCTGTCAGGCTAACGTATGGTCTCGTGACTTTACTGGATGTGGTCCTGGTGCTGGTGGTGATTGGCTTTGTAGCGGCCGGATTCGCCCGCGGCGTCTGGGCCACAGTGGGCGGAGCTGCCGGATTCCTGGTGGGAGCAACGGCAGCGTTCTTCGCGATTCCCACTGTCGCCTCCTGGGTGCCGGACCCGCTGTGGCGGGTGGTGGCGGTGATCGGCGCAGCCATCGTGCTGGTGGTGGCAGGGCACGCCCTAGGCTCCGCTGCCGGTGCTGAGGTGCAGCGGCTGTTCCGCTCACCGGCGCTGAAGACGGTCTCGGCACTGATCGGGGCTGCCGTCAATCTGGTGGTGGCTTTCATTGTGATCGCAGCCCTGAGCTTCTCCGTGCAGGCCATGGGCTTCCCGCAGGTCAACCAGCACATGAAGCAGTCGGCAGTGCTGCAGGGCATCGACACTCTGATGCCCGAGCGGGTCGAGGCGATGTTCGCCGATGTCCGCTCCACAGTGCTGGCCTCCGATATCCCCGAGCTCGCCCAGCTTCTGGTTCCGGAAGAGCCGGAGGCCCCACAGGCCAGTGAGCTGACGGAGGCTGCGGCCACGGTACAGCAGTCGGTGGCCCGCATCACCGGCGTGGCTCAGCAGTGCGGCCAGTCCCAGGCCGGCTCGGGCGTGGCGGTGGGCCCCCACCGTGTGGCGACCAACGCGCATGTGGTGGCCGGAGTTGCCGAGCCCTCGGTGGAGCTGCCGGACGGGCAGATCGGCACTGCCCGGGTGGTCTACTTCAACACCTCAAGCGACCTGGCGCTGCTGGCCGTGGATGACATCCAGGCCGTGGCAGCCCCGGTGGGAGGTCCGATGGAACCGGGGGAGGCTGGTTTTGTGATGGGCTACCCCTCAGGCGGACCCTTCTCAGTGGGTTCCGCGGTGGTCCAGGCCCGCGATGTCTCCCAGGTCAACAACATCTACGGCAGCTCCCCCTCAGAGCTGGAGATCTACCAGCTCAACGCCGATGTGCGGCAGGGCAACTCTGGCGGCCCGCTGGTGGATCAGCAAGGACGGGTCTCCGGCATCGTGTTCGCCCGCGCCATGGAGGGCAACTCGGTGGGCTTCGCTGTGACGGCCGAGGCGGCCGGGCAGGTGCTCACCGCCCCCGAGTCCTTCACCGAGACCGTCTCTACCGGCCAGTGCGTGCAGCGCTGAGCCCTTGTCCTCGGCCGAGCGCCCGCGGGGCGACTCTCCACCGTGGCTCACGGGGGACTACGCGTGATGCTCCAGCCACTCTGCGAAGGTTTGGGAGCCCAGCTGAGCCTGCGCATCGGGCAGCTGCAGCCCCGCGGCCATCCCGCGCATCATGGCGGTGGGCAGGCGCACGGGCACAATGAGCCGCCGAAGCCCGGCACGTTGCGCATAGCGGCGGATCATCTCCGCGAGGTCCTCTTCGCGCGGTCCGGCCAGATCAGCGGCCTGGCCTTGGGCTGCTCCCTCAGCGATCTCTACTACTCGTTGGCCAACCTCCTGCCCGGAGACAGGCTGCACCCGCGCTCTGGGAGCCAACCCCAGCGGGCCGAAGGACGAGCGCATCAGCGTCTGGGCGGCAAACTCATGGAACTGTGCTGCACGGAGCACAGTGGTGGGAACTGGGGCGTCGTCGTAGATTTTCTCCATCGCCAGCTGACCGGCGTAGAACCCGTGCGGATTACGGTCAACTCCGATGATGGAAAGGCGCACCACATGTTCGACTCCTGCCTGCCGGGCCGCAGCGAGGACATTCTGGGAGGCGGCGGTGAAGAACTTCACTGAGGTGGGACCGGAGAGGGTGGGGATGCTGCTGGTATCAACCACCACGTCGGCCCCGGTGAACGCCTCCTGCAGTCCCTGACCGGTGAGAACGTCAGCACCGGTACTGCGTGAGATCGGATTGACGTGATGGCCGCGCGCCTGCCCCGCCCTGGTGACAGCTCTTCCGGCAGTTCCTGTGCCGCCGACAACTGTGATTCTCATTTGGCTCCCTCTCAGTTCAACGGTTTCACCTGCGGCTGTTGATGAGCTCGGCCAGGTGCTCCACGGCGAACCGGTAGCCGGTGATGCCGGCACCGGCGATCACCGCACTGGCCAGCGCAGAGACATAGGAGTGCTTCCGGAACGGCTCCCGGGCGTGCACATTGGACAGGTGCACCTCCACTATCGGCAGCCCCACCGCAGCCAGCGCATCGGCGATCGCCACTGAGGTGTGGGTGTAGGCCGCGGGATTGATCACGATGCCATCGGCATTACCGCGGGCAGCTTGGATCGCATCGACCAGCTCACCCTCGTGATTCGACTGCACAGTCTGTACTTCCAACCCGCGCTCAGAGGCGGTCTTTCGGCACAGCTCGTTGACGTCCTCAAGGGTGTCCGAACCGTAAATCTCCGGCTCGCGGGTCCCCAGCAGGTTGAGATTCGGCCCATGCACGATCAGCAGTCGCCCAGTCATAGGAACAGACTACTTGGAAGGCGGCGGGGCGGAGGGGCACCCGCCGCCTTTCCACCGCTTCAGCTTCCGTGCTTGGCGCGCATATCCTCGGCGATCTGCTCCATGATGGAGGGATCGGCCAGGGTGGAGGCGTCGCCCACCTCATCGCCGTTGGCCACATTCTTCAGCAGCCTGCGCATGATCTTGCCGGAGCGGGTCTTGGGCAGCTCCGGCACCACCAGCACATTGCGCGGCTTGGCGATCGGCCCGATCTCCTTGCCCACATGCCCACGCAGCTCCTGCTCGAGGGCCTCCTTGTCCGAGGTGGCCTCGGCGGCTGCGCCGGTGAGGATCACAAAGGCGACCACAGCCTCGCCGGTGGTGGCGTCCTTGGCACCGACCACCGCGGCCTCGGCCACGGCCTCATGGGCCACCAGTGCTGATTCGATCTCCGTGGTGGAGAGCCGGTGCCCGGAGACGTTCATGACATCGTCCACCCGGCCCATCAGCCAGATATCCCCGTCAGCGTCGTAACGGGCGCCGTCGCCGGCGAAGTACAGATCGCCGAACCGTGACCAGTAGGTCTCCTTGTACCGCTCCGGGTTCTTGTAGATCCCACGCAGCATGGCGGGCCAGGGCTCTTTGATCACCAGCAGACCGGCCTCGCTCTTGCCCAGCGGCTTGCCCTCCTCATTCACCACGGCGACCTCCACACCGGGCACCGGGGTTTGGGCCGAACCCGGCTTGGTGTGCGTGACCCCGGGCAGCGGAGCGATCATATGAGCGCCGGTCTCGGTCTGCCACCAGGTGTCCACGACCGGGGCCGGCTGCTCCTTGGGCGGGTTGCCGGGACCGTTATTGGCGCCGATCACCTCACGGAACCACAACCAGGCCTCCGGGTTGATCGCCTCACCCACAGTGCCCAGCACACGCAGCGAGGAGAGGTCGTACTGGTCAGGGATCTCCCGGCCCCACTTCATGCAGGTGCGGATCAGGGTCGGCGCAGTGTAGAACTGGGTGACCTTGTACTTCTGCACGATCTCCCAGAGCCGGCCCTTATGCGGGGTGTCCGGGGTGCCTTCGTAGATCACCTGGGTGGCGCCATTGGCCATCGGTCCGTAGACGATGTAGCTGTGCCCGGTGACCCAGCCGACATCGGCGGAGCACCAATAGACATCCTGCTCGGGCTTGAGGTCAAAGCTGTCCCGGTGGGTGACCGCGGTCTGGGTCAGGTAGCCGCCGGTGGTGTGCAGGATGCCCTTGGGCTTACCGGTGGTGCCGGAGGTGTAAAGGATGAACAGCGGGTGCTCGGAGTCATGCGGCACATAGCTGTGCTCGGCGGACTGGCCTGGTACCAGGTCATGCCACCAGATGTCGCGGCCTTCCTCGAAGTCCACGGCCTCCCCGTTGCGCTGGACCACCACCACATGCTCCACGGTGTGCCCGGGCCGGGCCAGGGCGGTGTCCACATTGGGCTTCAGCGCGGAAGGCTTGCCGCGGCGGTAGGAGCCGTCTGCGGTGACCACCAGCTTGGCCTCGGCGTCATCGACCCGGGAGCGCAGCGCATCCGAGCTGAACCCGCCGAAGACCACCGAGTGGATCGCGCCGATCCGGGCGCAGGCCAGCATGGTGACCACAGTCTCCGGGATCATCGGCATGTAGATGGCCACCCGGTCGCCCTTGGCCACACCCAGGGACTCGAAGGCGTTGGCGGCCCTGGCCACCTCCGCTTTCAGTTCTGCATAGGTGATCTCACGGGTGTCGCCGGGCTCACCCTCGAAGTACAGTGCTACTCGCTCACCGTTGCCGGCCTCCACATGACGGTCCACGCAGTTATAGGCCGCATTGAGCTCCCCGCCCACGAACCATTTGGCGAAGGGAGCCTCGGACCAGTCGAGCACCTCGCCGAAGTCTTTGTCCCAGCTCAGGGTGCTGCGGGCCTGGTCCGCCCAGTACCCGAGACGGTCGGCCCGGGCGGCGTCGTACCTCTCTGCGGTGGCAACAGCACCAGCAGCGAAGTCCGCACTCGGTGGGAAGGTCTGGACGCTCTCGTCGGGTGTGGTGGTCATGAAATGTACCTCCTTGGGCTTCACAGCTGTGTCTGTCCTCACAATAGCGCGACCCCGCCTGCTCAGGCGAGATGAGGGTCACAGAGTGGTGAGGATCACGGATGAGCGGTCGGTATCGCGCTGTGAGCGGTCTTAGCAAGAAGGGTACGACGCCGCCCACCGGCCTGTGGATTGCCCATAGGATGGTGGTGATGGCCACACCAGCGCAGGATAAGACGCTCATCGGCAAAAAACGCCGAGTCCGGAGGATCAACCGCATTCTGGGGGAGACCTACCCCTATGCGGTGGCCGAGCTGGACTTCGAGACCCCTTTCGAACTGCTGGTGGCTACCGTGCTCTCGGCGCAGACCACCGATGTACGGGTCAACGCAATCACCCCCCGGCTGTTCGCCCGCTATCCGGATGCCGAGGCGATGGCCGCCGCTGATGAGGCTGAGCTTGCCGAGATCATCCGGCCCACCGGCTTCTACCAGGCCAAGACCCGTTCGCTGCTGGGACTGGCCGGCGCACTGGTGGAGGAGCATGACGGTCAGGTCCCTGAGGATCTGGACCAGTTGGTCAAGCTGCCCGGGGTGGGGCGGAAAACTGCGTTCGTAGTGCTGGGCAGTGCCTTCGGCAGGCCGGGACTGACCGTGGACACCCATTTCGGCCGGCTGGCCCGTCGGTTCGGTATGACGCAGCAGACCGATCCCGTGAAGGTGGAGCGGGAGGTGGCGGAGCTGTTTGAGCCCAAGGACTGGACCGACCTGTCGCAGCGGCTGATCTACCACGGCAGGCGAGTCTGCCACTCCCGGCGCCCGGCCTGCGGGGCCTGCCCGGTGGCACATCTGTGCCCCAGCTACGGAACTGGGGAGACGGACGCTGAGGCCGCGGCCAAACTGTTGAAGTACGAGCTGGCCCCCGGCCGGGAGGAGCTGCACCAGAAGTTCCTGGCCGGCTACACCCGCCGGCAGCTGCAGGCGGAAGGATATCCGCTCAGTGCCTGAGAATCATTCCCGACCAAGGCAGGACGCCGCCCCCGAGACCCCGCTGCCCACCACGCAGCAGGAGCTGGCTGAGGCGCTCGGCGGGCTCGTGCAGCTCGGCGCCGACTACGCCGCCCAGCACCCTGAGGACGCTGCCGCAGGCGTCTGGTGGTGGGGAGTCCCCGCCCATGAGGTGCACCAGCACGTCACGGCCCCCGCAGCCTCCCGTGAGGCGGCGGTGCTCGCCCTGTTCTGGCCGAGCCCCGAGGGCCCGCGCGTACTGTTGACCGAGCGCAGCCCCCAGCTGGCCAAGCACCCCGGCCAGATCAGCTTTCCCGGAGGCGGCGCTGAGGAGGGCGACTCCGGCCCGGTGGCCACAGCGCTGCGCGAGGCTCAGGAGGAGACGGGGCTGGACCCCAGCCGGGTCAAGGTCATCGGCACCCTGCCGGTGGCACCGATCCGGATCAGCGGCTTTGTGGTCACTCCGGTAGTGGCCGTTGCTGAGGATCCCGGAGTGCTCGCCCCGCAGACCGGGGAGGTCTCCCGGGTGTTGAAGATCCCCGTGGCCCACCTGGTGGAGCCCGAACACCGGCACACCGCCGTGGTGGTCCACCGCGGCCCGCGGCTGCCCTCCCCTGCGTACCTGTTTGGTGGCGAGGACGCCGCGTTTGTCTGGGGGTTCACCGGCACGCTGCTGGACCGGATGATTCACCGGCTGGGCTGGGAGCGTGACTGGGACCGGACCAGGGAGATCGATCCCCGCCAGTTCCGGCGCTGACCCAGTTCCGGCGCTGACTGCGGTGCGGCGCTGATCGAGTTCCCACCTGGCTCAGGTGCGGGGTGGACTCAGTCCTGGCGCTGACTGCGCAGTCGACGGACCCGGCTACGCGGGCCTGGCTGCAGTTTTCCCCAGGGCGGGGTCAGCGGTCCTCGGCGCGCCGGTATCTCCACGGTGTCCTGCAGTGCCGCTGCTGAACCGGAGAGCTGCTCAGCACTCTGAGTCATATGAGACTCAGCCAACGCCCTGCTCCAAGACCTGCGGGCGCGGTCCCGGCCGCAGAGGACCCGGTCCTGCTGTTGGTCACCGAGGACCAACAGCTGTGCGATGACATCGCCCTGATCGCTGCGGTGGTGGGACTGCGGCTGGAGACAGCCACACGCTGGAGTCGTATCACTGACAAGGCGGCAGAATCGGCCGTAGCAGTGCTCTGCTGCCCGGAGAGCACCCCGCGCACTGCCGTGATGGCCCAGCAGTGCCTGCTGGTGGGCCACGACGCCGAGGCGGTCTGGTCAGCCGCCGCCCAGACCCCCGGCCTGACACCGGTGCCGCTGCCAGCCGCCGAAAAGTGGCTTACCGAGCACCTTTCGGCCCAGGTGCTGGATCGCTCCCAGGGGCTGGTCATCGCAGTGGCCGGAGCCGCCGGAGGTGTCGGCGCCACCACTTTCGCCTACCTCTGCGCGGCTGAGCTGGCCGCCCGGGAGCGCAGTTGCATCCTGATCGACGCCGCTGGCGGACCGGGCAGTGGGATCGCCGATCTGCTGCGCTCGGCCGGCGGCAGCCAAAAGCTCAGCGGCGGTGAGCTCGACTGGAAGCAGTTGGCCAGCACCGAGGGGGAGCTCTCCGCCGCACATCTCAGAGATGCGGTCCCGGTGCTGGAGGGCATCGGCGTACTCACCGGCCCGGCACTGTCCCGAATCCCCGCCGCCCGGCTCAGAGCTGCGGTGCTGGCAGCCAGGCGAGCCTACGACGTCGTCGTTATTGATACCGGCCAGCAGACAGACACGCTCAGCGGGCTGGGTGAGAACGTCGATGAGCTGCTGCTGGTCACCCGGGCCTCCCGGCGCGGCGTGGACGCGGCTGAACAGCTGATCCGCGCCGCACCGCAGTCGCGGCCTCAGCTGGTGCTCAACGGGCACGCCGCCCCGGGCTGGAGCGCCGCTGAGGCGGAAGAGACGCTGGGCGCACCCGTGGTGGCCGACCTGCCGGTACAGAAGTGGCTGGCCCGCACTGATGACATTGCCGAGGCCTATGAGCTGCTGCGCAGCAGGCGAGGCAGCGCGCTCATCGCCCGGGTGCTCAGCGCGCTGGGGGCAGACGATGCGTGAGCAGCAGCTGGAGGCCATCCGGGAGCGGCTGACCGCCTCTGCCGAGCCGGTCAGCGCTGCACGCATCGCGGAGGCCGTGCGCGCCGAAGGCCTTGCGTTGGGCACAGGCACCACGGCGCAGCTGGTCAAGGCGCTGCGCGACGAGCTGGTGGGGCTGGGCCCGTTGCAGCAGTTCGTGGACAGCCCTGGGGTGACTGATGTGGTGCTAGACGGACAGGGGCGGATCTGGACCGACGGGGAGCACGGGCTCACCGACACCGGGCAGCAGATCGGCAGTGAGGAGCAGGCCCGGGCCTTGGCCCGCAGGTTGGTCTCGGTGGCCGGCGGCAGACTGGACGAGGGGCACCCCTGCGCTGATGGCAGGATCGGCAACTGCCGCATCCACGCCGTGATCCCGCCGATCGCGGTGGAGGGTACGTTGATTTCCGTGCGGGTGGCGCGCGGCTCCACCGCCACTCTGGAGCAGCTTGCCCGGCACTGGACTGGGGCTCAGCAATGGCTCTCAGCCCTGCGCGGGCTGGTGGACCAGCGCCGCAACTGCCTGGTCTCCGGGGCCACCGGCTCCGGGAAAACCTCGCTGCTGGCTGCGATGCTCAGCGAGGTCCCGGCCACTGAGCGGATGGTGATCGTCGAGGACACCACCGAGCTGGCCCCCACGCATCCGCATGTGCTGCATCTGCAGAGCCGCGGCGGCAACGTGGAGGGCGCCGGCCGGGTGGACATGGGCCAGCTGGTGCGCGAGACCCTGCGCATGCGCCCGGACAGGCTGATTGTGGGCGAATGCCGCGGAGCGGAACTGCGCGACTTCCTCACCGCCATGAACACTGGCCACGCGGGGGCTGGCGGCACGGTGCACGCTAACTCGCCCCAGGCGGTGCCCGCGCGGCTGGTGGCGATGGGCGCACTGGCCGGCCTGACCCCTGAGGCTGTGGCCGTGCAGGCTGCGGCCGCGCTTGATGCGGTGATTCATGTGGAGCGCCGCGGCGGGCGGCGGATGCCGGTGGCGCTCTCCGCCCTGACCTACGACGACGCCCGGCTGGTCATGCGCCCGGTACTCACCACAGTGGCGGAGCGGGTGGAGAAGGGCCCGGCCTGGCAGGAGCTGCTGGGATGAGACTGGTCCTGATGCTGATCACCATCTGCTGCGCGGTGGCGGCAGTCCTTCTGGTGCTCCCCGCGCAGACACGCCGGCCCGGACAACACCGGGGTGCGGCCGCCCTCCTGGCGCTGGGCAGGGCGTTGCGGTCCCGCGCCGGGCAGCAGCCCGGGCAGCTGCGCAAAGAGACTGCCGAGCTGCTGCGCCAGTTCTCCGCACTGCTGGCCTCCGGGCGCGGTGAGGCCCAGGCCTGGGCGGATCTGCGGGAAACCTGGCGGGGCAGGGACCCGGAGCATCCGCTCACCGCGGTGTGCCGCCATACCGCCGCCGCCGAAACCTCCGGCGCCGGCACCGCCGAAGGGCTGCGCCGGGCGCTTTCTGCCAGCGAACTCAACGCCCACCGCGGCCCCGAGCTGCGCCGGCTGCTGCAGCGCCTGCTGGCGGTCACCGCACTGTCCGAGCAGACCGGAGCACCGCTCTCGGGGCTGGTGGAGCAGCTGGCCGACTCCGTGGACAGCTCTGCGGAACTGGCTGCCGCGGTGCAGACCGCCACGGCCGGGCCACGGCTCACCCAGCTGCTGCTGACTCTGCTGCCGGTGGGCGGCCTGGGCCTGGGGCAGCTGATGGGCGCCCAGCCGGTTGGAGCACTGTTCGGAGGCGGACTGGGGCTGGCCTGCCTGGTCGGAGGAACGCTGTGCCTGCTGGCCGGCCGGGTCTGGAGCAGCAGGATGATCAGAACGGTGATGCGCCATGTCTAACCTGTGGGTGACCTCCGCCGGTCTTGCCGCGGCGGCCGCAGCTCTGCTGCTGGTGCCCCGCCTTCCGGCAGAGAGGGTGGCAGAGAGCCGGCCCTGGGACAGGGCGCTGCGAGGGTGGCTTCGTCGTCGTTCCAAGGACCCCGGCTCCGCGGTGGACGCCGCTGCACTGCTGGACCTCACCGCAGCACTGCTGAGGGCCGGGGTGGGCATCGAGGCTGGACTCGCCCGGCTGGCACATGCAGTGCCTGGCGCCCAGCCGCTTGCCGGAGTGCACCGGGCGCTCGCGGCCGGAGCGAGCTGGGAACAGGCCGTGGATGCCGTGGCGGAGGATCCTGAGCTGCGCAGCTTCTGTGACCATCTGAGCTTCGCCTATGCCACCGGAGCCCCGAGCGCCCGGATGCTGCAGGCGGCTGCCGCTCGGGCCCGCGCCGAGCGCCGGCATGAAGCCGAGGCTGCGGCTGAGCGGCTGGGTGTGAAGATGATGCTGCCGCTAGGTGCCTGCTTCCTGCCCGCCTTCATCCTGCTGGGCGTAGTGCCGGTAGTGGTTAGCATGCTCCCCGATGCCCTGGGGATCTAGCGGGTCAGATGCGCAGTGTCGCTGAGCACGTAGGCATTCCCGCCCCATGAGCCGGGCGGATCCCCAGAGGGGGACCGGGTGTAGGTCTACTCGCCCTGCAGCGCCTCGGGCGGGCCGGCGCGGGAGGTGCTCACCGCGTTCAGATGCACCGCAGGGATCAGATGTGAGATGACGACGACGCCGGAGTCGCGGCTGACCGTGACAGTCACCTCGGTGGGATACTCCCCGCCCACGGTGCACTCCTGAAGCTGGGCACCGTTGCGCGCGGCCACCTGCTCGGCCACGGTGCAGGGGTCGCCGATGGTCAGCCCCCGGGCGGTGTCAGCCGCAGCCAGCGCGGCCAGATCAGCGGCGCGGGCTGCTTGGGACTTGGCGGTGGCTGCTGCGCCGAGCACTGTCACTACGCCCAGCAGCACCAGCAGCACTGCGATGATCCCCAGCGCCGCCACGGTGCCGGAGCCGCGCTGCTCCTGCAGCATCTTCCGGCTCACGGGGCACCGCCTGGCTGCTCCAGGTGCTCGGTCCGGGCATGGGCTTCGGCAGACAGCTCTGCATTGAGCTCGATCAGACCGAGCACCTGAACGGGCCGGCTCACCACCACTGTGGTGTAGGCGCCCTCAGCTGAGACAGAGATGGAGATATCGTCACCAGCGGCGTCCCGGGCCGTCTGCTCAGCGGATGCCACGGACTCCCCTCGGGCGGCCTCTCGGGCCGCGGCCCGGGCCGCATCCTCCAGAGCCACCCGGGAGGCGCCGGTCATCGCCAGTGAGATCACCAGCAGCAGCACCAGCACCACCCCGGGCAGCGCCAGGGCGAACTCGGCAGTGACGGACCCCCGCTCCGCAGTGGAAGAAGGTGATCTGGTTAAGCGGTACCGGGTTCGGTTCATGGACCGCACCTGTGTTTAGGCACTCAGTGCCCGCTGCACGATCGCCTCCAGCCAGCCGCGGACGGTGTCCGAGGTGAGGATGGCGGTGAGCAGGCCGGCAAAAGCTACCGCTCCGAGCATGACAATTCCATACTCAGCGGTGGCCAGGCCGTCCTCCTCAGTGTGCAGGGCTGCCAGGGACCGGTCCTTGGGTGGATCGCTCACAGTTCTCTCCTTTCCGGTGGACCTGCCGCCACCGGGTGGTGGGCGGCTGCTTCCACGGTGGCCCGTCCGGTGATCTCCCGGGATGCCGGGTCGCAGTCCTGTGCAGGCCACGGCGCGGCCTGCAGTGCTGTCCCGACCTGGGGAAAACTCTGTGGAGTTCGTTGCAGAATGCAACAGTTACTGCCGGCAACTATGCTGGAGGGGTGCTCGAATCAACTCGCCCCGAACTGCTCGGTGACTTCGGAATGGTCGCCTCCACCCACTGGCTCGCCTCACAGACCGGCATGAGCATCCTGGAGCGCGGAGGCAATGCCGCCGATGCCGCGGTGGCCTCCGGATTCGTGCTCCAGGTGGTCGAACCCCACCTCAACGGTCCCGGCGGCGAGGTGCCCATTCTGGTCTGGTCCGAGACCGAGCAGAAGGTCGAGGTGATCAATGGTCAGGGCACCGCACCACAGGCCGCCACCGTGGCCCGGCTCAAGGACATGGGCCTAGACATCATGCCCGGCACGGGCCTGCTCTCAGCAGTGGTCCCGGGGGCCTTCGGCGCCTGGCTGACCCTGCTGGCCCGCCACGGCACTATGACCCTGCGCGAGGTGCTCAGCCCCGCTGTTGACTTTGCCCTGCACGGCCACCCGATGCTGTCCCGGGTCTCGAGCACCATCGCCACGGTCAAGGATCTCTTCGCCGATCACTGGCCCACCTCCGCCGCCACCTGGCTGCCCGGCGGCGAGGTGCCCGCCCCCAACAGCAGGTTCCGCAACAGCGTGCTGGCTCGCACCTACACCCGCCTGGTGGAGGAGGCCGAGGCCGCAGGCAGTGATCGCGAGGCCCAGATTGAGGCGGCCCAGCGGGCCTGGTACCAGGGGTTCGTGGCGGAGGCGATCGGCGAGTTCTGCGCTTCCCACCCTGTGCAGGACACCTCCGGCCAGGCCAATCCCGGGCTGCTCACCGCTGAGGACATGGCCGGCTGGCACCCCGAGGTGGAGGAGCCAGTCACCCTGGACTACAAGAACTTCACTGTGGCCAAGACCGGACCCTGGGGGCAGGGCCCGGTGATGCTGCAGCAGCTGGCCCTGCTGGAGGGCTTCGACCTGGACAGCCTGGGACCGGGCTCGGCTGATTGGGTGCACCTGATCGCGGAGACCTCCAAGCTGGCTTTCGCCGACCGTGAGGCCTGGTACGGGGACCCGCGGTTCACTGAGGTGCCGCTGGATGATCTGCTCAGTGCGGAGTACACCGCCGCCCGGCGGGCGTTGATAGACCACGACGCCGCCTCCACGGCTCTGCTGCCCGGCTCACCCGGTGGCCGCACTCCAGTGCTGCCGAAGTACCCGCAGGCCAGCCTGACCGCCGCAGCGGCCGGGGTGGGCGAGCCCACAGTGGCCAACAACGGGGAGACCCGGGGCGATACCTGCCACGTGGATGTGGTGGACTCCGGCGGACTGATGATCTCCGCCACCCCCTCCGGCGGCTGGCTGCAGGCCTCCCCGACCATCCCGGAGCTGGGCTTCTGCCTCAGTTCCCGGGCCCAGATGTTCTGGCTCCAAGAGGGGCTGCCGAACTCGTTGCGCCCAGGTGCCCGCCCGCGCACCACCCTGACCCCGAGCTTCGCGCTGCGTGACGGCAAGCCCTGGCTGGCCTTCGGCACCCCCGGCGGGGACTCGCAGGACCAGTGGAATCTGCAGCTGTTCCTCAACCTGGTGCACGGGGGGATGAACCTTCAGGAGGCGATTGATGCTCCTGCGTTCCACTCCACACATGTGCCCAGCTCCTTCTACCCCCGGGAATCCTTCCCGGCGCAGCTGATGATCGAGAACCGGTTCGCCCCGGAGGTGCTTCAGGAACTGGCCCGCCGCGGTCACGACCTCAAAGTCGGCGGCGGCTGGACCGAGGGCCGGCTCTCGGCTGTGGCTCGCGACGGCGAATGGCTCAAAGCCGCCGCCAACCCCCGCGGCGCCCAGGGCTACGCCGTCGGCCGCTGACTAACGGCCGACGGCGTAGCCCAAGACTGAGTGCATGCTTCCTAGCGTGTGGCGCTCCGCCTATTCGGGCCTGTCACTCGCTGGCAAGGTTGGTGTTGAGCGCGGCGCTTTCCGGGGCGGTCTTTGTGTCTATCTATAGGCGTGCCACTTGAGCCCTTAGGGCTGAGCACCTGGGGTTCGCCTGTCGCACACTGTCTTTTTGCGTTCCATCAAAACGATTCTGGATGAGAACGCTCAGTAACCTGCCTGTAACAGCAATGACAAGGCCGAGAAATGTTGTCCATCTAGTGTTTCGATACATAGTAGAAACTACGACGGGAGGGCAATAGTGTTCCAGGATGCACAGGCTGCGACACTCGGCAAGCAGCTAAAAGAAGACGGAGTCCGCTTCGCGATTGCCGGATACACCGATCTGCATGGGAACCTCAAGGGCAAGATGGTTCCTATCGACCACTTCGTGCAGATGGCGAATGGTTCTGAGCTCTTCACCGGTGCTGCGCTGGACGGACTGCCCCAGGACGTCTCCGATGAAGAACTCTCCGCCCGACCCGATCTGGACCGTGGAGTGGTGCTTCCCTGGCGGGAGGAAGTGGCGCTCTTCCTCTCGAACCTCTATGTGGCGGGAGAGGAGTTCGAAGCCTCCACGCGCAATATTCTCGCTCGTCAAACCACGGCGGCCGCTGAGCTGGGATACACCTTCAATCTCGGCGTCGAAACCGAGTTCTTTGTCCTCAAAGAGGGAGAAACCGGAACTGACAACCTCAGCGACCGGGATACCCTCGACAAGCCCTGCTACGCCATTCCCACCCTCATGGACAACTTCGGGTGGCTCCAGGAACTCGTCGACCACATGAACACCCTGGGCTGGGACGTCTACTCATTCGACCACGAGGACGCCCAGGGTCAGTTTGAAATCGACTTCGCCTACGCCGACGGGATGACCATGGCCGACCGCGTGGTCATCTTCCGCGCCATGGCTAGCGAGGTAGCCCGCAAGCACGGCGCATACGCGACCTTCATGCCCAAGCCGTTCGCCGACCGCACGGGCTCCGGGGCGCACTTCAACATGTCCCTGGCAGATGCCGAATCCGGTCAGAACATCTTCGAGACCGATCATGACCCGCGGAACGCCGGTCTGAGCGACCTGGGCTACCACTTCGCTGCGGGGATCCTGCGCCATGCCCCCGCGATCTGCGCGGTCATCGCTCCCACGGTGAACAGCTACAAGCGCCTGGTGCGCCAGGGAAGCATGTCGGGCTCCACCTGGGCACCCATCTTCGCCAGCTGCGGCAACAACAACCGCACCAATATGCTACGCATTCCGCTGGGCGGGGGCAGGGTGGAATGCCGCGCCGTAGACTCGGCCGCCAACCCCCACCTGGCCGCCGCGCTGCTGCTGGCCGCGGGCCTGGAGGGTATTCGGGAGAAAACCGAACTGGAGCACTTCCACACCGACAACCTCTACGAAGTGGACCCCGCCGACTACGGCAGGCGCGGCCTGAGCCTGCTGCCACGCACGCTGGGGGACGCCATCGACGCCTTCGAGGCGGATCCCTTCACTCGGGAGATCTGCGGCGAGGCCTTTTGGAAATCCTTCATTGACTACAAGCGCGGTGAATGGGAGTCCTACCAGACCGCTGTCACCGACTGGGAACGCGACCGCTACCTCACATTCTACTGAGGCCCCTCCCGCCAGACCCCTGATAAGCGCCACGGAAGGATCCCATGAGCCTCGACCAGGCCAGCACCGCCCTTCCCGCACTGGAGAGCTTCCAGCCGGGGGACTTCCGCCTGGTCAGCGGTCGGCCGCTGCCCGGGGCGCAGCTGAGCTACCGGCGCTACGGGCAACTGAATCCGGCGGGTGATAACTGCGTGGTGCTCTTCAGCTACTACACTGGCACCGACCGGAGCTATGCCCCCTGGTTCGGGCCCGGTCAGGCCCTCGACCCCTCCCGGCACTGCATCCTGGCGGTGAACCACTTCGGCGGAGGAGTCTCGAGTTCCCCGTCGAATACCGCCGCCGAGTTCCCGCCGGTGCAGATCGCGGACACGGTGCGCGCGGTCAGGCAGCTACTGGAGCACCTGGGGGTTCAGCGCCTGAGACTGGCCGCCGGGTGGTCGCTGGGAGGGATGCAGTCCCTGGAATTCGCCATCCGGTACCCCCGGGAGGTGGAGGCGGTATTCGCCTGCTGCAGCGCAGCGCGCTGCGCGGAGACCAACCAGGTCTTCCTCGACGGGCTCGCCGCGGCCCTGCACGCCGACCCCCGGTTCGCCAACGGGCCGCACGGCGAGCCCCCGGAAGTCGGGCTGGACGCCTTCGGCCGCGTCTACGCCGGATGGGCGTACTCCGAGGAGTTCTATGCCACCGGTATCTACCGCGAACTGGGTTACCGGGATCCCGCCGAAGTCGTCGCCTCCTGGGGGCGGGATCACCTTGAGCACAACGCCCATGACCTTATGACCAGCCTGCGGATGTGGCGCACTGCCGATCTCGGCGCCCAGCGCGGGGGCTTGCGGCCAGCCCTGAGTAGCATCACCGCCCGCACCGTGCTGATGCCCTCGACCACCGATACCTACTTCACGCTGCGGGAGAGCCGGGCCGAAGCCCGCTATCTCGTGGCAGGCGAACTGCGCGAACTGCGGTCCCCCCTGGGCCATGTCGCAGGCCGCCCCGGCATCCGCCCTCAGGAGCAGAGCCAGGTCGAATCCTGCCTGCAGAGCTTGCTGGCCACCACCAACCCCACCTGATCGCTACACCCGAAGGAGACCACATCGTGTCACTGAATATCGTCGTCGCCGGGCTTCCCAAGGCCGTGCAGGGCGCTGCCGACCCCGATGAGGGCATCTGGCTCACCGAGCAGCAGAAACAGCGCATCACCGCGGTGGCCGAGGACGTCTGGCTGGAGCACCTCCCCGTCTCCGCGCTGCACGCCGGGGAAGGCCCGCAACGGCCCCCGCACGCCATCATGGTGGAAACCAGCGGCTCGAAGAAGGGCATCGAAGGTGAGCAGGGCATCCTCAAGATGCCCGGGCTGGAGCGTCTCCTCAACCCCGACCTCAAGCTGCTGCAGTCCATGAGCGCCGGTGCTGAGCACCTGGTGGGCATCATGCCCGAGGGAGTGGTGCTGGCCAACGCCGGAGGAGTGGCGGCCAACGCCATCGCCGAGACCGTCATCACCGGCATCCTCGCCGAGGCCAAGATGCTGCGCCAGCGCTGGGCGCACCACGACGCCAAGGAATGGCAGGAACTGCCCGCCCGCGAGCTCGACGGCTCGGTGATGTCCGTGCTCGGCACCGGCAATATCGGCACTGTCACCGCGCGAATGGCCCGGGCGATGGGCATCCGCACCATCGGCATCAATCGCCGCGGCAACAAGGTGGAGGGCTTCGACGAGATCCGCACCACCGCGGAACTGCACGCCGCGCTGACGATCTCAGACTACCTGGTCATCGCCGCGCCGCTGACCTCTGAGACCAATGGACTGATCGACGCCGAGGCGCTGGCCGCCATGAAGCCCGGCGGATGGGTGGCCAATGTCTCCCGCGGCGCCGTCCACGACTCCGCCGCTCTGGTGGACGCCCTGCACAGCGGACACCTCAACGGGGCGCTCATCGACTGCCACGTCACCGAACCCCTGCCCGCGGACGACCCGCTCTGGGAGGCGCCCGGCGCCCTGGTCTTCCCGCACGACTCCCACGCCTCCCAGCTGCTGGGAGACCGGCAGGTCGATGTGTTTGTGGACAACCTCTCCCGCCTGGTGGCCGGCCGGGAGTTCCGCAACGTCGTCGATCTCACCCGCGGCTACTGAGTGCCCGTGCACCAGGATCCCAGACTACGGACCAAGGAGAAACAGATATGAAGGTCGGATTCATCGGACTCGGCGTCATGGGAAAGCCCATGGCCGGGCACCTAATCGACGCCGGACTCGAGGTGAGCGTCTACAACCGCACCCCCGCCAAGGCCCAGGACCTCCTCACCCGGGGCGCTACCGGTGCGGCCAGCATCGCCGAGGTCGGCAAGGCCTCCGAGGTGGTGATCACGATGCTGCCGGACTCCCCCGACGTGGAGGCAGTGCTCTTCGCCGAGGAAGGACTAGTCTCCTCCCTGCCCCCTGGCGCCCTGGTCATTGACTGCAGCACCATCTCCCCGGAGTCGGCCGCCCGGATCGGGGCTCAGCTGGCTGAGGCAGGCATGCAGTTCGTGGACGCCCCCGTCAGCGGCGGGGAGGTGGGCGCAGTCGCCGGGAAGCTGGCCATCATGATGGGCGGGGAGTCCGAGGCGGTCACCCGGGCCCAGCAGGTGCTCAGCGTCTTCGCCTCCGCCATGGCGCATGTGGGACCAGCCGGTTCCGGGCAGCTGGTCAAGGCCGCCAACCAGATGCTCGTGGCGGGGAACATCGCGCTGGTGGGGGAGGCGATCTCCCTGCTGCAGCGCACCGAGGTGGATATCCCCTCCGCACTGGAAGTCCTCAACGGCGGCCTGGCCGCCAGCCGGGTGCTGGAGGTCAAGGGCCCTGCCATGCTCGAGCGCAACTTCACCCCCGGATTCCGGTTGGATCTGCATTATAAGGACCTCAGGATCGCCCTGGCCGCAGCAGAGCAGGCCGGCCTGGCGGTCCCGCTGACGGGCCTCACCACACAGCTGGTCCAGGCCCTCCGGGCAGCCGGCGACGGCGGAGAAGACCACGGGGCTCTCATCAAGGCCATTGAACGACTTTCCGGAGTCGTCCTCCCGGAAGCAGGGGGGACGGCCTGATGCGTACAGCACTGATCTGCGGAGGCGGCGTGGCCGGGCTCTCCTCCGCCCTGCACCTGAGGAAGCACGGCTGGGAGGTCCGGCTCTTCGAGAAGGACTCCGAACTGCGTACTGCCGGCGTGGGGCTCAATATCTGGCCCAACGGGGTCAGGGTCCTCAAGGGACTGGGCCTGGGGGAGGAGTTCCTCTCCTTCGCCGCGGCGATGAAGCGCTGGTGGGCCCTGGACAGCGATGGCACCCTGACCTCGGATGTCGACGTCAGCGGATGGGACCAACTGCTGGGTGCCCCCATCACCGGAGCCCGCCGCCGTCGTCTCAACGCCATGCTCGCCGAGGCGCTCGGATATGACACCATCCAGTTCAACACCACCGCGGTGTCCTATGAGCAGGACACCGACTCGGTGACCGTGCACTTCGACGACGGCACTTCCGCCACCGGTGATCTGCTGTTGGGCGCCGACGGCGTGGGGTCCAAGATTCGCAACCACATGCTGGGCGGGCCCCCGGAATTCACCGATGAGGGCATCACACGCTGGCGCGGAGTATTCGCCACAGCAGAAGCCGGGGTCCCCGCCGATGTCCAGGCCGATGTCTACGGGGCTGAAGGGCACTTCGGCTGGATCCCCATCGACGCCACCCACGCCTACTGGTACGGAAGCCTCGGGAGTCTCTCGACCTTCGAGGAGTTCCGCGGCGTCTACAACACCTGGACCGGAACCCCGGTACCGAAGATCATCGAGGTCAGCGAACCCGAGAGCATCATCGGCCGGGAACTGACCCATTACAAGAACCACCTGCCGCGCTGGGCCGATGGGCGCGTAACCCTGCTCGGAGACTCCGCACACCCCATGTACCCCGGCATGGCCCAGGGCGCGAACCAGGCGCTCATCGACGGCCAGGTGCTCGCCGGGAAACTGGACGAGCACATGGAGGTCCCCCGGGCGCTGCAGGCCTTCGAAGCAGAGCGGATGCATGAGGCCAACACCATGGTGGAGTACTCCCGGCTGCACTTCAGCTGGGAGAAGACCCGGGCGGAGTACCGTACCGCCGGAAGCAACCTGCAGATCGACCGGTACATGGAGTTCGAAGTATGACAGCCGTCGTCGCCCCCGCCCCGCCGAAGTGCCGCAGCGGCACAGCCTCCCTACCCGGACGACGCTTCGTGCTGCCCACAGCGTTCATCGCTTTCCTCATCAGCCTGCAGGAACTGCTCACACGTACCGAGGTACTGCCCTCGAACTACTTCCCCCCGGCCAGTGAGATCTTCACTGCATTCATCGGGGAACTGGGCGGCTCCGCCCTGCCCGATGCGCTCTTCGGGACGCTGAGCACCTGGCTGCAGGCGCTGGTGATCTCCGTGGTGCTGGGCACGGTGATAGGGGTGCTGCTGGGCCTGGTGGTCCCGCTGGAGGCCTTCCTACGCCCGGTCATCGAATTCCTACGCCCGGTGCCCTCGGTGGCGCTGATCCCGCTGGTGGTGTTGACCATCGGCACTGGCTCGGATTCCGCGCTCTTCCTGGCGGTCTTCGCCGCCTTCTGGCAGGTGCTCATCCCCGCCATCGTGGGCGTGCGATCAGCACACCCGGTGGCGCTGGAGACTGCCCGCTCCTACAACTTCACCCTGTGGCAGCGCATCCGGTACATCCAACTAGCCAGCATGATGCCCTATCTGGTCACCTCCATCCGGCTGGCTACCTCCACCACGCTCATCCTCATCGTCACCGCGGAGATCATCATCCAGATGCCGGGGCTGGGCTATGAGATCACCATGTCTCGCAGCGCGGGCAACCCCGCGCGGATGTACGCCTATATCGCGCTCAGCGGGATCGCTGGGATCGTGCTCAATGGCCTGGTCCGGTGGGCGGAATCCCGGGTGGCCAGCACCCACGGAAAGGGAGGGAAGCAGTGAGCTCCGCCAGTATTACCCGCACCACCGTATCGAGCCTCAACGCCGCAGCGCACACCGGAAGGGGCCGGCTGGTCCTGGGTCTGCTGGGCGCGGTGACCGCCCTTCTAGCCTGGTTCCTCCTCTCCCGCGGGTCCGACAACCCCTACTTCCCGCCCCTGGAAGCCATCGTGGAACGAGCCTGGGAGTACTGGACCACGCCGGAGGGCGTGGACAACATCCTGGCCAGTCTGCGCACCCTCAGCGGAGGCCTCTTCTTCGCCATCGTCCTGGGGGTGGCCATCGGACTGGTCATCGGCCAGCTGGCCGTCGTGGAGCAGACGGTCACACCCAGCCTGGAGTTCGCCCGGGCCATCCCCGCCACCGCACTGATCCCCTTCGCACTGATGCTCTTCGGGGTCAGTGATGAGATGAAGATCTTCCTCATTGCACTGGGCTGCATCTGGCCTATCCTGCTCAGCACCGCGGACGGGGCCCGGGGCATCGACACGACCATGCGGGACTCCGCCCGGGCCTTCCAGGTGGAGGGGATACAGTTCCAGCGGTACGTCATGCTGCCCGCGGTGCTGCCGCGCATTCTGGTGGGAATCCGGATCGCCATTCCGCTGAGCCTGATCCTGATGGTGACCAGCGAAATGGTGGGAGTCCAGCAGGGGCTCGGATTCGTGATCACCCAGGCCCAGGCCACCTTCCAGATCCTCACGATGTGGTCCGGAATCTTGATCCTGGGGATTCTCGGCTTCCTGCTGACCTTCGCCTACTCACTCATCGAACGGCGATTGTTGCGCTGGGCGGACCCGCGGCGTGACCGTGAATCATGACGCCACTGAAACTCAGCAATGAAACGTTCCTGTAACACATCAGATAATGCAGTGAAACTTTAGGAGCCTACTGTTTCAATACAGTCTTTAAAGGAGCTTGAAGGTTTGCTTTGAATAGCCGTCCTAGCCGGTCGAAAAGTATGTCCCATACTGCGTACTGTTTCATCAATCAAGAGAGATAAAATGCTCATCGTTTCTGATATGGAGAAGACCTACCCCACCAAGTCCGGAGGGTTCACCGCGGTCAGCGGCATGTCCTTCCATATCGAGGAAGGGGAACTGTTCACCATCGTTGGTCCCTCCGGTGCTGGGAAGACCACCTTGCTCCGCTGCATCTCCGGACTCGACGACGTCACCGCGGGGAGCGTGACATTCAATGGCCAGCAGGTCAGCGGCCCGCCCCGGGAGTTCGCCGTCGTCTTCCAGGACTATGCGCGCTCCCTGATGCCGTGGATCACTGTGGCCAAGAACGTAGAACTGCCCTTGATGAAAAAGGGGATCTCCGCCGCCGAGCGCGCCCAGCGGGTCGCCAGCGCCCTGGAGGAGGTGGGACTGGCCGATGCCATGGAGAAGAAGCCCTTCCAGCTCTCCGGAGGCATGCAGCAGCGCGTGGCGATCGCCCGGGCGATCGCCTACCGGCCCCAGGTGCTCATCATGGATGAGCCCTTCGCCTCGGTGGACGCCCAGACCCGGGCCGACCTCGAGGACCTCCTGCTGCGCATCCGCGAAGAGACCGGCACCACCGTGCTGTTCGTGACCCACGACGTGGATGAATCCGTGTACCTGAGCAACCGGGTGGCCATCGTGTCCCGTTCCCCCAGCCGGATCGACGAGATCGTGGACATCCCGCTGCCCTATCCGCGGGATCAGATCCGCACCAAGTCCCTCCCGGAGTTCGCCACCCTGAGGACTCATGTCTTCGGGCGCATCCGGGAGATGGTCAGCACCGCCACCCCCATGGCGGCCTGAGCCCTTACCCCCACCCCTGAGGAAAAGGAAAGAAGAACATGATCACTCGCCTACCGCACCGCATGAAAATCATCACCGTGGCCTCAGCCGCTGCCCTGGCTCTCGCCGCTTGCGACGATGACAACGGGGAGAGCCCCGGGGAGGAGAACGGGGGCGACGACCTGGTGGAGATCAGCGTCGGCACCCTCAACGGCATCCTCTCCGCGCCGCTGTTCCTGGGCGTATCTGAGGGCATCTTCGAGGAGCACGGCCTGGGCGTTGACATCAGCTTCGCCGATGGCGGTGCCGCGGTCATCCCCGCGGTGCTCTCCGATGAGTACCAGTTCGGCTACTCCAACACGGTGAGCCAGCTGGCGGCGATCGACGAGGCCCTGCCCCTGCAACTGGTCCACCCCGCCTGGGCGCCCCACGGCGAATTCGAGGAGGACGATCACGGGCTGCTGGTCCTACCCGACAGCGGATTCGATGAGCCTGCAGACCTGGAGGGGGCGAATATCGCGGTCAACACCCTGCAGAACATCGGGGAGGTCCATGTCCGCCGCGCCTTCGACAACCTCGACCTGGACCACTCCGAGCTCAGCTGGACCCAGCTGCCCTTCCCGGATATGGGAGAAGCGCTCGAGCGCGGCGATGTCGATGCCATCTGGGTCTCGGAACCCTTCCTGGCCCCCGGCCTGGCAGCGGGATACGAGTGGCTGATCGCCCCGGGCGCCCAGTCCTTCCCCGAGCAGGTCGGCGGCTACTGGTCCACCTCTGTGTCCTATGCCGAGGCCAACCCCGAGGTGGTCGAGGCATTCCAGGACGCTATGACGGAGATCAACACCTTCGCGGAGGAGAACCCCGATCTGGTCCGTGAGGTGGCCGTGGAGGAGATGGGCTTCGATGCCGAGTACATTGACGACGTGAACCTGCCGATGTTCCCCAATGACAACGAGGTGGAGACCCTTCAGGACTACGCCGAAGCGTCCGTGGAGTACGGGATCCTCAGCGGAGAGCCTGAGGACTACGAGTCGCTGTTCGCGGGCAACGACTGAGCATGCGCCCGCCACGAGCGCTCCGGGTGAGGGGAGCCATGTCACGCACCTGCCGCTTGACTCCCCGGTCTCGCACAATGGGTAGCATCAACTGCATGGCCAGATCAGTCGCCCCGGGAGGACGCCCTCGTCAGAGCGGTATCGTCACCGATGACCCTCGGGAAGGCATCGTCACCGCCGCAGCGGAGCTCTTCGCTGAGAAAGGCTTCAAGGCCACGCGGATGACCGAGATCGCTCAGGCCTCGGGTCTGCGGCAGTCCTCCATCTACTACTGGTTCCGGTCCAAGGATGAGGTCCTGCGGGCCATCATGGATCAGAACCGGGTATCGCTGACGGCCGCCCGGGCCCTGGCCGGGCGCAGCGAACCCGCTCCGGTCCGGCTCTACATCGTGCTCTACCAAGACGTGATCCAGATGTGCTCGGCGCCGCTGAACTTCTACGACCTGGAGGAGTCAGCCACCCAGCAGCCCGATGTCTTCAGTGATTTCCACAGCGACTACGCGGAACTCGCCGGGAAGCTCCGGAGCATCGTGGACGACGGGCTTGAGGATGGCAGTTTCCGGACCGCGGATGCCGCAGAGATGGTCCAGGCGGCCCTGAACCTCAATGAAGGTAGCCAGTACCGGTTCCACTCCGGGATCAGCACCATGAATGATATGCACCGCTACGCCGATACCTCGGCGGAGGTCTCGCTGCGGGCCTTCCTGGCTGACCCCGACCAGACGGAGAGCATCCAGCAGGCCGCCCGGGCCGGGATCGCCGGATTCCGCGCCGTGCTGAGCCCCCAGATGCAGCCGGCCGCCGCCGAGGCGTAACCGTCCCCCGGGAATTTCCTGCGGCGTCGTCCCCGGAAAACGGCACCAGCGGCGCCGTCTCTCTCCTCCACTGCCCGCTGAGGACCGGGGCTGATGCCCCTCCCGCCTTATCTGATACCGCGTGCTCCTGCGCGCTCTCGATGAATGGAGGTAACTGACCATGGCTGCAGCAGATGTAGCATGGCTGATGATCTGCACGGCGCTGGTCGTCATCATGTTCCCCGGGCTGGCGTTCTTCTACGGCGGGATGTCCGGCGCCTAGAACGTCCTCAATATGATCCTCATGGTGATGAGCACACTCTTCTCCGTGGGGGTGATGTACCTGCTCATCGGCCACGGCGCGGTGCTAGGTGAATCCCTGGGCGGGGTGATCGGTAATCCGGCAGATTATCTCGGGATGCTCGGCTTCTACGAGGACACCGGGGACCAGGTCTCGGAGATCACTGACTTCGCCTTCTTCGCCCTGGTGGCCTGCATCACCGTGGCGATCGTGGCCTCGGGGGTCTTGGGCAGGATGAAATTCCGGGCAGCTGGACCCTGCTGGTGGGAGAGCTCATCGCTGTCTCCGTCACCTGCATCTACGCTTTCATCATCACCTGGGTGCTGGCCAAGGTGATGGATCTCATCATGGGGATCCGGGTCACGGATGAGGTGGAAGAGGACCTCGATTTTAGCATCCACGGCGAAACCGCCTACGACTACCGCTGAGGGAGCAGATATGAAACTCGTGACAGCGATCATCCAGCGGCGCAAGCTCGAAGCCGTGACTGAATCGCTCACTGCCGCAGGGGTGGGTGGGCTCACCGCCACCGATGTGCTCGGCTACGGCTCCCAGAAAAGTCGCAAGGAGGTCTTCCGCGACAGGGAGCACGCGGTGGACTTCCTCCCCAAGACCAAGATCGAGGTGATCGTTCCCACCGAGGTCGTGGAGCAGGTCATTGACACGATCGTCGATGCCGCCCGCACCGGGGAGATCGGGGACGGCAAGGTATGGTCCACCGATCTGGTCGGCGTGGTCCGGGTGCGCACGGGGGAGCACGGCAGTGACGCGATCTGAGCCGGCGGTGAGCCGGGAGCGGTGCCCATGACCCAGCCCGTGAAGTGCCCGCTGCGGATCCTCGTCTCGTACAGCATGGATGACGCCAATGTCTCGCAGCGCTACGCCGAAACCCTGCATGCGCTGGCCCAGCGCATGGGCCAGGCCCTCACCCGGGGAGGCCCGGACGTCCAGATCTGGTTCGTGGATGCAGCATCCCCCGGGGCCCAGCCGTCGGAGTTGCTACAGCGCGCTGACGGGCTGGTGATCCTCGGCGGGGCAGATATCGAACCCCGATTCTACACCTCGGACCCTGGAACCCGCGAACAGGTGGATGCTGAGGGGATCAACTCCGCTGTGGACGGCTTCGAAATGAAGCTTGCCCGCACGGCGGTGGAGAGACGCGTGCCGCTACTGGGGATCTGCCGGGGAATGCAGGTGGTCAACGTGGCCCTGGGCGGATCGCTGATCCCCGATATCGGGGCCGGAACGGTGCATAATCAGCGCCCGGGCAGCGATGAGATGACCACTCACCAGGTCGAGCTCACCCCGGGCACTGCGCTCGCCCGGATTTACGGATCCGCCAGGATCGAGGTCCGGTCAGCGCACCATCAGGCCATCGGCAGGCTTCCGGAGTTGCTGACGCCGGCGGCCTTTGCCGAGGATGGACTGCTGGAGGGCTACGAAGCCCGCGGAGAAGGATGGCTCGTGGGCGTGCAATGGCACCCGGAGGACCAGGAAGCCAGGGTTGACCACCTCAACGCCCTCGCACGGGCGTTCCTCGACGCAGCAAGAAGGTACCGCCGCAATTCCTAATGGCGGTTGAGAGGCTTAGGTAGGCAGCATGCCGCGGAGCAGGTTGAGCGCCCCCTGCTTGTGCAGCGGGGAGTTCCGGTTTCCGCATTTGGGAGACTGCACACAGCTGGGGCAGCCCTCCGCGCAGGAGCAGGCTGCAATGGTGTCCGCAGTGGCGCTGAGCCAGCGCTCCGCCATCCGGTAGCCGCGTTCGGCGAAGCCCGCCCCGCCCGGATGCCCGTCGTAGACAAAGATGCTGGGCAGCTCGGTGTCCCGGTGCAGTGCAGTGGAGACCCCGCCGATGTCCCAGCGGTCAGAGCTTGTCAGCAGCGGCAGCAGCCCGATCATCGCATGCTCGGCGGCATGCAGCGCCCCGGGAATATGCTCCACCACCACACCTGCCTGCTGCAGAACGGTCTCAGCGCCGGTGACCCACATCCCCTGGGTGCGCAGGGTGGAGGGTGGTAGTTCAAGCGGCTCATCTGAGAGCACCTCCGAGGTGCCCACCGCTTTGCGCTGGAAACCCACCACCGCGGACGTCACCTCCACCATGCCGAAGCACAGCCGGAAATCCCCCCACACCTGCTGCTCCAGCTCCTGAAGCACGGCAATCGAGGTGGTCTCCCGGGCCTGGGTGTAGAACGGCGGATTCGCCGGGCTCACCAGCACCGTGTTCTGCTCCAGGTCAAGCTCTTCCACAATGAAGGTCCTGCCCTGATGGACATACACCGCCTGCGGATGGGCCTGGGGCTGTACCTGAGCAGCCCCCATATCTCCCACCACTGTGCCGTCCTCTGCGTTGACGATGGTGTAGGGACCACCCCCATCAGAGCGCATCCGCACCCAGCTGGCTGCGGAGACATCATCGTGGCCGAAGAACCAGCCCCGGGGGCGGCGTCGTAGATGCCCCTGGGCGGTGAGTGAGTCCACCAGCTCACCCAGCCCGGCGAACAGCCCGGAGGCTGCGAGATCATCCGGCACCAGCGGCAGCTCCTGGGCGGCGGCCAGCAGATGCGCAGCGGCCACATGCGGGTTGTGCGGATCGGTCACCGCATCCTCCACCGGAGTGGCGAAGATCGCCTCCGGATGCTCCAACAGATAGGCGTCCAGCGGGTCGTCCCCGGCGATGAAGAACGCGGCACTGCGCTGCTCAGTGTCGGCAGAGCGGCCCGCCCGGCCCAGCTGCTGGAAGAAGCCGGCGCGGGTGCCCGGCCAGCCGGCGATCACCACCGCGTCCAGCCCCGAGATGTCGATCCCCAGCTCCAGGGCGGGAGTGGAGGCTGCACCCAGCAGCTCCCCGGTGCGCAGCGCCTCCTCCAGGGCCCGGCGCTCCTCCTTGAGGTACCCGGACCGGTAGGTGGCCACCCGGTCCTTCAGCGCCGGATCGGTCTCCAGGAGATTATCGCGGGCGATGGCGGTGATGGTCTCTGCTCCGCGCCGGGACTTGATGAACGCCAGGCTGCGGTGCCCGGCCACCACTAAGCTGCTGAGAATATCGGCGGCCTCAGCGGTCAGGCTGCGTTTCAGCGGAGCATCATTGTCCCCGGTGAAGCTGGACTCCGCCGGCTCCCATAGGTAGACGTCCACCGGACCGTGCGGGGAACCGTCCTCGGTCACTGCCAGCACCTGGGAACTGGGCTCACCGATCAGCCGGGAGAACGACGACGCCGGGTCACCACTGGTAGCCGAAGCTCCGGCGAACACCGGATCGGCACCATAGGAGCGTGCCACCCGGCGCAGCCTGCGCAGCAGCAGTGCGGTGTGTGAGCCGAAGATCCCTCGGGCGGTATGGGCCTCATCCACGATCACATAGCGCAGCCGGGAGAAGAACCGGGCCCAACCGCGGTGGTTTGGCAGGATGCCGGCATTGAGCATATCCGGATTGCTCAGCACCACATTGGCGTGCTGACGCACCCAGCGGCGCTCCTCCGAATCGGTGTCCCCATCGTAGGCGGCCGGCCGGATACCGCCGGATGGGCCGGCGTGGCCCACGGTTTCAGCCAGCTCAGCCAGCGCATCCAGCTGGTCGGCTGCCAACGCCTTGGTGGGGGAGAGGTAGAGGATGGTCGCGCCACCGGAGGGATGGGCAGGCACGCCCTGCGGCGGCCTCGTCCCCAGAATTGCGGCCAGCCCCGGCAACTGGGTGGCCAGGGACTTGCCGGAGGCGGTGCCCGTGGCCAGAATCGTGTGCCGGCCGGAATGCAGGGCTTGGGCAGCCTGCACCTGATGAGCATAGGGTCGCGGTACGCCCAGCTGCCGGTAGGCCGCCCGAAGCTCCGCAGGCGTCCACTCCGGCCAGTCAGCAGTCTGCGCAGGCCGGGCGGGCAGGGTCCGGATGTGCTTGACCGGGGAGCCCTCGCCCACCCGGACCGGCAGTTTGGCCGCGCGGAGCAGCCCCAGAGCCTCCGGAGCGGGGCGGCTGTCGGTTTCCTGGTGCTCAGTCACCCCACCAGGCTATGCCCGGCTGCCCAGTGCGGCGATGTTCTCGGGCAGCCGCTCATGCGAGCCGTACATAAAATGATTGGCCATATTCTCGGAGAACCGGCTGGCCTCGGTGGTCAGCCCCACCGCCTCGGCGGTCTCCCGGATGTGCATGGGCGAGGCACCGCAGCAGACGCCCAGATAGTTCACGCCCAGCGCATAGGCCTCCTTGGCGAAAGCACCGATCTCATACCGGTTGGTGTACAGCGGGTCCAGGGCAGTGGGAAAGGTCCGCCCGTGGGGTGAGGGTACTGAGGCGCGCACATCCGAGAGGTTGAAGAAGGTGGGCTCCTGCGCAGTAGTCCGGTAGGGGACGGGCAGTGCCCCCACATGGCAGCTGACCTTCTCCCGGATCTGCTTCAGCCAGGGCAGCATGGTCTCCGGACCGCGGAAGCAGTTCAGCCCCACCACATCAGCTCCGGCCTGCTCAAGCTGCTGTGCAGTCTCCACCACTCCTACGCCATCGGCCATCTCCTCGAATGCCATCGGTGCCAGGGTCAGTACCACCGGCAGGCCCGAGGATTTGGCTACCTCTAGGGCGGCGAGCGCCTCACCAGCGTAGTAGAAGGTCTCCCCGATGATCAGATCAGCGCCCTCCTCCACAGCCCAACCGACCATTTCCTGGAACATCCCGCGCACCTCGGCCTGCTTGGCCGGGTCCGCGGGATCCCAGATATTGGTGTTGGAGATATTGCCGGCCATAAAGTCGTTGGGACTGGCATCGGCCACCGCGCGGGCGATCTGCAGCGCGGCACGGTTCAGCGGTTCCAGCAGATCCTCTTTGCCGATCACTCGCATCTTCTCGCGGTGCCCGTTGTAGGTGAAGGCCTCCACAATGTCAGAGCCGGCCCGCTGGAAGTCCACGTGCAGGGTCTTCAGCGCCTCAGGGTGCTCGAGGGCCACCTCGGGGACGAACTCCCCGGCGGTCAGGTAGCCGCGGCGTTCAAGTTCAAAGAGGAACCCTTCGGCGCAGATCACAGGACCGGCGTCGAGACGGTCGTTCAGAGAGAGTCGCGCGGGCATATGCACCGCTCCTTTCAGTCGTTGACATGAAGCTGCCACGCGAAGGAGCGGCCGAGGCGAGGCCTCGCATATCCGGCCGGAAGAATTAACTGTCCGTGGCAGTGTCCATGACTATAGCGCAACACATCCACGCCGAACAAGATTATGTTCAACTATGCCGTGGGTACGGTGCGAGTCCGCGCCGATTCAGGGCAGCACCGTTGAGGCTATTGGCTGATCTCCTCATCGATCTGGGAGTGCGAGGGACGGCGGCGGTCCTCAGCCCCGGGGGCGCCGAAAACATGCACATCACCCAGGTGGGTCCAGCCGAGGTACTCATAGAGCTCCTGGCCGTCTGCGTTGGCAACCAACAGCCCCCAGGAGACGTCGTGCTCATGGGCGATAGCCAGCAGGGCGCGGGTCACGAAGGTGCCAAGACCCTGGCGCCGGTAGTCTGGGGAGGTGTAGATGCGGTCCAGGATCACATAGTCATCCACCACCGCCATCCGGCCCCGGGCGGCAACGTTCTCGCCCTGGTGCACGGTGAAGAGCACCCAGCCGTCGAAGTCCTCGCGGCTGGTGGTGTAGGTCTCCGGAGTGATCGGGTCCTCCACATCCTGGGTGCCCATATCCACCACCATGAGCTTCTCCTCATCGGAGATCATCTCCAGCCCGTCGACCTCCTTGGCGCCCATGATGTCCGAATCAGGTTCGGCAATCACGGTCAGCAGCCGGGTGGGACTCTTATCCACTGCAGCGGCCAGTTTGCGCAGCTCAGTCTCCTCGGGGTCAAAGACCACGTATTCCCACTCATCGGAGTCCGGGCCCAGCCGCGCAGAGTGCACGCCGCCTTCGTCGCGCACTTCGTAGCCGTGGGTCCGTGCCCAACCGGTCACCCAAATCTGGACAAGAGAGTCGCTCAGCTCGGTAGTCATTCTGTGCTCCGTTTCCTTCTCGGCCCGCGGTATCCTTCCAGATCACCGCCAGGTCGGGTCATATGCAATGCCTGCTCGCCGTCACCGAGGCAGGGCGGCTCATGAAGTTATGGGTTCACTATCCAACATATAGGCAAGATCACTTTCATCGGTAGGGGGCTTAGGTAACAATTGTCTGGACGGGCGGGGCCGGCGCCGTCGTAATACCCTTAAACGTTGTGACTGAGTCCCGCATTGTTCTGTACTACAAGTTCGCCCCGGTCAAAGACCCGGAGGCGGTGAAACTCTGGCAGCGGGCGCTGTGCCGGGAACTGGGCCTCAAAGGCCGGATCATCATATCCGAGCACGGCATCAACGGCACTGTGGGTGGTCCGATGCGGGCGGTGAAACGCTATGTCAAGGAGACCCGCAGCTACCGCCCGTTCCGCGGCACCGAGTTCAAGTGGTCCGCCGGCGGCGCGGAGGACTTCCCCAGGCTCAGCGTGAAGGTCCGGCCCGAGCTGGTGGCCTTCGGGGTGCCCGAGCAGGTCAAGGTCAATGAAGACGGCGTGATCGGCGGCGGGGAGCACCTCAAGCCTGAGCAGGTCAACCAGCTGGTGGAGACCAAGAAGGCCGAGGGCGTGGAGGTGACCTTCTTCGACGGGCGCAACGCCCTGGAAGCCCAGATCGGGCGGTTCAAGAATGCTGTGGTCCCGGATACCGAGACCACTCGGGACTTCATCGCTGAGCTGGACTCCGGCAAATACGACCACCTCAAGGACAAGCCGGTGGTCACCTACTGCACTGGCGGTATCCGCTGTGAGGTGCTCTCGGCCCTGATGAAGGACCGTGGCTGGCAGGAGGTGTACCAGCTGGATGGAGGGATCGTCCGCTACGGGGAGACCTACGGTGACTCCGGCTACTGGGAGGGCGAGCTGTATGTGTTCGACGGGCGGATGAACACCCGGTTCAGCGAGGAGGCCAAGACGCTGGGCGAATGCGTGAGCTGCACAGCGGCCACCTCAACCTTCCACAACTGCCTGGACCGCGGCTGCTCCACCCTCCAGCTCTACTGCGATGACTGCGCGCATATCCCGGCCACCCAGCGCTGCGCTACATGCGCAGCCCGCCTAGTCGCCAACCCGGAGGATCCCAACTCCGGGAACCTGGGCAAAGTACGACGACGCCCCACCCCACCTCTGTCTGAGCTGCCAGCGGGCAGTAGGTGACACTGAGACGGGCTGGGGCCCGTGTTGTCGTTCACTACTGCCCAGGATTGGTGGAACTGGCGGGTGTACTGGGCAGTGGGTGATGCTGGGAGGGGTTGGGGCCCGTGTTGTCGTTCACTATTGCCCAGGATTGGTGGAACTGGCGGGTGTACTGGGCAGTAGGTGACGACATGCTTGTTCGTGCAGCGAGTTGTCGTAGCGGGCTGCCCACCTCAGCGGCGCGGAGTGGAGGCGCGCAGAATCACTGAGGTGGGAACCTCCACAGTGCGCGGCTCCGTGCCTTCGGAGAGTGCCAGGTCCATGGCGCGCCTGCCGATCTCTCCCAGCGGGGCGTCCACAGTGGTCAGCGCGGGGGTGACATCCTCGGTGAGCGCAATGTTGTCGAAGCCGGCCAGCCCGATCTGGGCACCCGGCTGCACCCCGGCCTCACGCATGGCGGTGGCCGCGCCGAATGCCATCAGATCACTGGCCGCGAAGACCGTGTCCAGCTCCACGCCCCGCTCCAGGAGCTGGCGCATAGCTGCGTAGCCGCCGTCGCGGGTGAAGGCTGCCTCCGCCACAGCCTCCTCCTTCAGGGTGATAGAGCGCTCAGCCAATCCCTGGGTAAAACCGGCCAGCCGGTCCGCGTTGGTACGCAGCCGGCGGTAGCCCACTGCGACCCCGAAGCGCTGGCCGCCCTGGTCGACCAGAGCGTGGGCCAGGGCCTTGGCGCCCTCAAAGTTCTGGATCTCCACCAGGTCGAAGGGGGAGGGGCCCTGGGAGACCAGGACCACCCGCCCACCGGCCTGTTGGTAGGCGGCGAGCTGCTCCTCGATGGCCGCAGCCTGAGGGTCCTGGTCCCAGCGGGATCCGACCACCACGATCGCCCGCGGCCGTTGTGAGCGGAAAGTGCGGATCATATCCCGCTCGTCAGCCGAGCGGCGTTCGGAGGTGGCCATAGTGACCATCAGCCCGGCCTGCCGCGCCGCGGCCATGATGCCGGAGCTGATTGCGCTGAAGTAGGGATCGGCAATATCGCTGACCAGCACCGCCACTGTGGGTGAGGCCCCCTTCACCACAGTCTGCGCCGAGAGATTCGGCAGATAGCCGAGCTCCTCTGCGGTTTGGGTGACCCGGACCCGGATCTCCTCGCTGACCTTGCGGGTGCTGCCGTTGATCGCCCGGGAGGCGGTGGCGATGGAGACTCCGGCAGCCTCGGCGACCTGGGCTAAGGTGACCTGGTGCTGAGGCGGCATAGCGTGCTCCTTGGTGTTCCCGGGGTGGCTGCTGCCCGGGGCGGGGTATCGAGGTCGGGTGGGCGGCGTCGTCCCTGATTCGGTAGTGCGGAGCTCAGGGCAGCTTGCTGTGTTCGTCATCGTATCCGGAAGAATGGCGACATGAGGGCGATTACGTGGTGCTGTTGCGCTGGGCAAACGTTTTCCAATAGGCTGTGAACAGCATCACAATCTGTCAAGGAGTCATGGATCATGTCCAAGGTCAAAGTCGGCCTCATCGGTGCCGGCGGCATCGCCACTATCGCCCATCTGCCCACCCTGCGTGCCCACCAGGATCGGGTCGAGGTGGCAGCCATTGCCGATCTCGATGCCGACCGGGTCGCTCAGGTAGCCCAGGAGTGGGACATTCCCGGGCGCTACACAGATGTGGACGCCCTGCTGGAGGCGGAGAAACCCGATCTGCTGATCGTCTGCACCCCTCCCTCGGCGCATAAGGAGGCGGTGCTCAAAGGCCTGCGGGCCGGGGCCTGGGTCTGGTGCGAGAAGCCCCCCATGCTCACCCTTTCTGACTATGACGAGGTGGAGGCCCAGGAGCGTGAAGGCGGCCCCTACGCCAGCTACGTGTTTCAGCACCGGTTCGGCTCCGGGGCAGCCACCCTGAAGCAGCAGGTGGCGCAGGGCACCCTGGGGCGGCCGATGGTCGCTCTGTGCAACACCCTCTGGTACCGCCCGCACGCCTACTATGACGTGCCCTGGCGCGGACTCTGGGCCACTGAGGGGGGTGGCCCGGCGATGGGTCACGGCATCCACCAGATGGACCTGCTCTTCGAGGTGCTCGGCGACTGGACCGAGGTCACCGCAGTGGCAGACACCCTGGACCGCGATATCGAGACCGAGGATGTCAGCTTCGCCATCGTGAAGTTGGAGTCCGGAGCCATCGCCTCCATCGTGAACTCGGTGCTCTCGCCCCGGGAGACCTCCTACCTGCGCTTCGACTTCCAGGACGCCACAGTGGAGGTGGAGCACCTCTACGGCTATGACAACTCCTCCTGGCGGTGGACCCCGGCACCGCATAAGGCGGAGGACACCGAGACCGTGCAGTCCTGGGCCCCGCAGGAGAACATCCCCTCCTCACACCGGCAGCAGCTGGCAGAGCTGCTCGACGCCATGGCCGAAGGCACCCGCCCGCGCGCCTCAGGTCACGACGGGCGCCGCACCTTGGAGTTCATCGCCGCTCTCTACCAGTCGGCTGAGACCGGCCAGCGGGTCCGTCGCGAGGACTTGGTCAAGGACGGCATCTACTACACCGGCATGCATGATGCGAACTACATCTACCAGAAGCCGCAGGAGGGCTGATGAACCAGTTTGAGGTTGAAAATTACGACGACGCCCGACTGGGCCGGGTGAGCACTGGTACCGGGACCAGCACCGCTGCTGAGTCTTCCCAGGCGGTGGGGCAGCACCAGCGAGGGGGCGCGGTCTCGGTGCGGGCCGGGGACGTTGAGATCGCCCGCTACGAGACCGACCCCGACTCACCCCAGGACGAGGCGCCCAAGCCCTACCTGTTTCCGCTGCGGTTCACCGGCGGAGCTGAGGCCTCGGTGCGCCGGCCCTGGGACCACCGCTGGCACACCGGGCTGCAGTTCACCTGGTCCCATGTGGATGACCAGAATTTTTGGGGCGGGGCCTCCTTCGACAAGGAGACCAAATGGTATGTGATGAAGGACAACCTGGGCACTATGCGGCATACCGGGTTCCGCACCGCACCAGCCGGTGGGGACGAGGTGGTCCTCGATGAGGACCTGCAGTGGATCACCGCCGCAGGGGAGCATTGGATAGATGAGCACCGGGTCCAGCGCCTCCACTCACTGGACCTGAACCGCTTTGCTGAGGGCCGCGGTATCTGGGCGGTGGACCTCGTCACGGAGATCACCAACGTGCGCGGCTCCACCATAGATTTGGGCAGCCCCACCACCGCTGGCCGGGAGAAAGCCGGCTACACCGGCTGGTTCTGGCGCGGGCCGCGGTCCTGGACCGGCTGCAAGGTCGTCTCCTCCACCGGGATGGAGGAGGATTCGACCATCATGGGCACTGAGGCCGAATGGGTGGCCTTCAGCTCTGAGCACGATGACTTCAACGGCGGCGGCACGGTGCTGGTCTACTCGGGCAGCTCAACCTCTGAGGACACTGCGGTGCCCCCGGTCAAATGGTTCACCCGCACCGGGATCTTCGCGGTGGCCAGCCCCTCACCGGCCTTCGACCAGGAGATCCACCTGCCCGCCGACGGTACTCTGAAACTCAACCACCGCTTTGTGTTCATCGACCAACTGCTCGAGGGCGATGAGCTGACCGCCATTGCTCAGGAGTACGCGCTCTGATGTCTAGCCCTGCAGAGACCCCCGGCAGCCAGGTTCCCTCCGGAGCAGGCCCCGTGGTGGACCGCGCCCTGCCGCACTTCCCCGGCGGCACCAGCCTCTCCCACCTCTGCGTCTACGACTGGGACACCCCGGACGGGCTGCATGGCGGCTCCCCGCATCTGCACACCCTGTCCACCGAGGCCTATGTGATCACTGCCGGCCGCGGCGAGGTGCACACCATCAGTGCGGCGGGGCCCGCCCAGGATGCACTGGAGCCTGGCTCCCTGCTGTGGTTCACCCCTGGGACCGTGCACCGGCTGGTCAACCACGGCGGGTTGGAGATGGCCGTGGTGATGTCCAATGCCGGGCTGCCCGAGGCCGGTGACGCGGTGCTGACCTTCCCCGAAGAGATTGTGGCCGACCCTGAGAAGTACGCGGCAGCGGTGGCTTTGCCAACGGACGCCGACAAAGCGGAGGCCGCCCGTACCCGTCGCGACCTGGCACTGGAAGGCTATGAGCAGCTGCTGGCTGCTATCGAAACCGAAGGGGTGGAGGCGGCGATGGGCCGGTTCTACCAGTATGCGGTGAACCTAGTGCGGCCCAAGACCCAGCGCTGGCAGCAGATCTTCGAGGCCAATGTGGCCGCTGAGACCCAGCGCACCGCCGAGCAGCTGGCCGCGCTGGCAGCCGGGGACGGCTCCCACCTGGGCCAGGCGACCGTGCTGCGCGGCACACCCCAAGCCGGCAGCGACAGCTCCCCACGCCTCTACGGAATGTGCGGCCGTCTGGCCACCTGGCGCGCCTGAGGGCGGCAACGTTATAGCAGCCCGGAGTCTTGTAGGCCCTCCAGGGCATTCAGGCCCAGGAACAGGCCGAGCAGGAACAGGATCAGCGCAATCGTGCCATTGGCATGCCGACTGAGGAAACCCTCCAGTTTGGCCAAAGGGCGTTCCAACAGGGGGCGGGCTGCGATCCTGCCCAGCAGCAGCACCAGTGCCGGGGTGATCATCACCGCGCAGTAGAACAGGATCATCAGTGCCGAACCCGGCGGCTCAGGAGCCGTGCCTGCTACTAGCCCGATTCCGGCAAGATAGGGAATCAGCGTGGCGATCTCCAGGCCCACCGCGGCAAGGGCCAGTGCCAACAGGGGGCCGAGACCCCCGGAGGAGCCCTCACCCACTGCCCGGGCGCGGAATCGGCTCACGCGGCCGTCGGTGTCGCGCTGCGCCTCGCGCTGACGCTTCTTCTCCTTGCCCGCCTCGGTCCAGGGGTCCAGTCGCATGCTGTACCAGATCAGCCCCGCAGCCAGCACCGCCTGAGCGAGGAGGAACGCCTCAGACTCGCTGGCAGCGTTGAACCAGGCGAGCAGCTGATCTCCCACTAGCACCAGGGAGGCCAGGAGCACCAGGCCGATCACGGTATAGGCCCCGGCCACCACGCCCAGGTAGACCAGCACCCGTCCGGCGCGCAGCCGGCCCGGAGCCATCAACAGCCACACTGGGATCAGCAGGGTGCCGAAGCTGGTGGAGTCGATCAGTGCCAGCACGGTAAGGATCCCCAGCAGGGCCCAGGGGCCTTCTCCGCCTGCGCCGAGCCACTCCCCGGGCAATGCGTTGAGCCCCGTCTGGAGCAGGGCAGTGGTAATCAGTCCATTCATAACCACGATCATCCGGCCCGGATCTCCTGCGCACATCGGCCAAAGGATGGAACCGCTTTCTGCAGCCAGCAACCCTTCTCCCACTTTCGGCGGAGGCCGCAGGGTGCAGGACTATGGTCGAATAACGGTGTGCCCCGAAACTACCGTGCCCACCTGCAGACCGCCGCCTACCTGGCGCTGGGCGTAGTAGCAGTGCTGGCCGGCTGGGCTGGACCCACCGGCCTGCCCTGGTGGGAGCACCTGCCCGTGGCACCCCAGACTTGGTGGCACCTGGTCACACTTGCAGCCATGGGCACGGTGATGCTGCTCAAAGTCCAGCGCCCCACCCTGGCCCTGCTGCTGGGCGCGGCCTGCGTGGCTGCCGATCTCAGCTTCGGCTTCAACGCTGGGATCCTGATCTGCCTGACCGATCTCATCTACAGTCACGGCGTGCGGGCACCCGCCCGCCGGGCCAAGGCGGCTGAACGGGTGTTGGGAGTCGTCGTCATTTTGGTGACCGCAGCGGCGGTCCTCTTCAACACGCTGCTCACAGGGATCAGTATGCTGCTGCTGGCCACCGCGGTGCTGATGGTTCCGCTCTGGTGGGCCGCCGAGGTGCGCCGCGGTTATCCGGCTTTTGTAGAGGACCAAATCAGGCAGCGGCTGGAAGAGGAGCGGCACCGGGAGCTGCTGGCTGAGCAGCAGCGCAGACGAAGCGCCGCGATAGACAGTGAGCGGCGCCGAATGGCCCGGGAACTTCACGATGTAGTTTCTTCTCAGGTGGCTTCCATCGCCCTGACCTCCGGGGCGGTGCTGAACGCGGATCCAGACCATGAGCGCGACCGCAGGGCGCTGCAGACCATCCGGGGGACCAGTGTGGAGACCATGGATCAATTGCGTCAGATGGTCCAGATGCTGCGCAGTCAGGGACAGGAGGAGGACGACGCCGCAGCGGAGCTGCTCACCGCAGTCACCTGGGAGCAGGTGCTCGCCCAGGCGCATCGCCAGGGCCTGGAGCTCGAGGTACGCGGCGCCCCGCCGAGCCAGCTGGGTCCGGCTGTACAATCCGTGCTGCTGCGTATCCTGCAGGAGTCGCTGACCAATGCGGCTCGGCACGGCGCCGGGACTGCCGAGGTCTGGCTGCGGACCGGGCGGCGGAAGTTGGTGTTGACCGTGGAGTCCGCGCTGGACGAGGAGGAACGCGAAGCGGTGGTGGAGGGGACCGGGACCGGGCTGATCGCCATGGAAGAACGTGCCCAGAGCATCGGCGGCAGCGTCTCCGTTGGGGAGCACCGGGGCAGGTGGCGAGTGCAGGCGCAGCTGCCGCTGGGCCGGGACTGGACAATTCACAAGGAGGAAGGGTGAGCCCTCAGGGAGCCCGCGGGAAGGACTCAGCAATCACCGTGCTGCTAGCCGATGACCATTCCAGTGTGCGGGCCGGCCTGCGGCTGCTCCTGGAGACTGCAGAAGGGATCGAGGTGGTCGGCGAAGCGGCTGACGGTGAGGCGGCCCTGGGTCAGGTCCGGGCGCTGGGGCCGGATGTGGTGTTGATGGATGCCCGAATGCCTGGCACCGACGGGATCGCAGCTACCCGCCGTCTCGTGGAAGAGACCGATACTGAGGTGCTGATGCTCACTACCTTCGACCTCGATGAAGTGGTCTTCGGTGCCCTGCAGGCCGGAGCGGCTGGGTTCCTGCTGAAGTCGGCCGAGCCCAGGGACCTCGTTGAGGCGATCCGGCGAGTGGCAGCCGGGGACGGCGTCGTCGCCCCTGAGGTAACCCGCAGAGTGCTGGACACTTTTGTCAGCGGCGCCTCAGATCAGGCGGCGAAGGAACCGGCCGGTGACAACGCGCAGCTGGACGGACTCACGCCGCGGGAGCGGGAGGTGCTGGCTGCCCTGGGCAGGGGACTTGGCAATGCCCAGATTGCCGCGGAGCTGTTCATCACCGAGGCTACAGTGAAGTCCCATGTCTCCAGTCTGCTGGCCAAACTGCAGCTGAGCTCACGTATGCAGGCGGCAGTCCTCGCCCGCGAATCGGGTGTGGGTGAAAGTCATTGACGACGGCCGAGAAATGTGCTGCATCTGATGCAGCTAGGCCAGCGAGAACACATTTGCTCTGATTTGCTGCGTAGCGTAAACCTGAGAACTTCCCTAAGTCACCCTCTGTTTACCCTTATTTTACCTGAACAGTTCCCTAGTGAGTTTGGGCTGACCAACCTCGCCGCTTCACTAGCTTCCCGAGGGCACCGAACCTCGTGGAACACCTGCTGAGCTGGGGGTTTCTGTGGTCTTAAGCGAAGTTACTAGCCAGTGAAATAGGCGCGCTGCTGCAGGTGTCCTCTAGGGGAACTTCTTTTTTTTTCCCTAGCAAGACCTTGATGGGGGCTTGTTAATGTGTTTGCATGAAGTGGGCCCGCGGTCTCGCCGGCCCTCTTTTGGGTGTCAATTGGAACAGGGGAAACCATTGTCTCTCTCACCGTCCTTAGAAAGATCCGCGCCTCCACCGGGGAGGCTCAAACGCTGGATGGCATATACTTCCAGCGCAGTATTGGCCGCAGGCTTGGCCGTGGCGGGCTCTGCCCCTGCGCAAGCCGCGCCAGATGATGTGTCGGAGGCGCTCGGTAAGTTCCTAGGCGGCTCTGCAGTCAATATTGATCTTGATGACATTGCCGAGGTCAACGGTGCGTTGGCAGAGAATCCCAGCGGTGAACACCCGTTGGTCACAAACCCTTTGGGTGCTGAGGTTCTGAACGTCGTCGGTCTCGACTTGGGTGATGGTCTGCAGCTGTTCGGGCCCAATGGTGTCATTCAGCTCGGAGCGGTGAACCAGTACGCCGAGGCCGCCGATGACGGCAGAGCAGAGGCTGCTTCTGGTGCGGTGGCCGATCAGGGCGGAATCGCTGTCGGCGCTTCCGATGAGTTTCCCTCTGATGCGACGCTGGATCTGAGTGCGCTGCTCTCTGAGGTAGGCGGTGCGGGCACCAGTTACCTCGTTGAGGACCTCAGCCTCCAGTTGGGTGCTGTTTCCTCCAGTATTGAACAGGTTGACGGTGCGGATCCGGTACCTGCCTATCAGATTGCCGGTGCCACTCTGAATATCGTCAGTCCTGCTGTGGGTGGTGTCTACGACTCCCTGGAAGGGACGGTTGACGAACTCCAGGTGGCCCTCGAGGGGCTTTCGTCAGAGTTGGAAAGTCTTTTGGGAGCTGAGCTGGGGGTTGCTGGTGTCGGTCTGAGTACCGATGTCACCTTTACCCCGCCAGATCTTTCAGCACTGTTGCCGGAGAACTTGATCGGTGAGTCCAGTGGTGTCACCGTCAACCTCGCTACCGGTGCGGTCACGGTTGACCTGGAGACTTTGCTGGCCGCTAACCCTGACCTTCCGAATCTCAACGCGATGCCGGCGAATTCGGAGCTGCTGAGCGGTCCCGTCGTTGCCGCAATTGCCGACGGAATCACTCAGGCAGTCACCGATGTTGTCACAGAGATCGTCACGAACCTCGAGACATCGATCTCTGAAACGCAGCTCGGTGTTAGCGTTGGGCTTTCGGTTCCGCTCCTCGCGAGCGTCGATCTCAGTGTGGACGCGACCATAGGTGAGCTGCTGGCAGGCAATGCAGACGATCTGGTGACCATCAATACAAGTGGTGTCGTCGGTGAACTGCTGAATCTCCTCGGACTGGGGAGTGTCACGGAACTGGCGAATGATCTTGTGGGCCTGCTGACTGGTGCCCTCGGTGACTCACTCGATGTGCTGGGTGACTTGGAAGGCGTCGTAGACGACATCACTGGTCCCCTGGCCACCGAGGTAGTTGGACCGCTCCTGGAAGTTGTGAACCAGGTTGTTGCCGTTACCGTCAATGCCCAGCCTGGAGTTGGTGATCTGGGCGAGGGTTCCAGCACAGTGCGTGCTGTAGAGATCAATCTGCTTCCCAACTCTCCGCTGGCTACTGTTCAGTTGGCTTCTTCAACTGTGCGTGGCACTGATGTGGTCTACGAGACCTCAATCTCTGCGAATCCTGATGTTGTTGAGCAGGGTGCTGAGACAGTGGTGACCGGTGAGGGCTTCGCGCCCGGCGAGAACGTCACCGTCAGTATCCCCGGCGAAGATGGTGTAGAAACTACCGCAAATGATGATGGCACCATCTCCGTGACTCTGCCGGTTCCTGACGACTACGGTATTGGTCCGGTGGATGTCACCGCAGTCGGTGATGTATCCGAGACGCCTGCGAGCACCACCATCACCGTGATTGAGCCCGATGCGGGTGATGAAGACGGTGACGAGGATGGCACTGAGGACGGTGTTGAGGATGGCACCGACGATGGTGACGTTGATGGCACTGAAGATGGCACCGAGGACGGTGTCGAGGACGGTACTGACGACGGTGACGTAGATGGCACTGAGGACGGTGTTGAGGATGGCACTGACGACGGTGACGTAGATGGCACTGAAGATGGTGTTGAGGATGGCACCGACGATGGTGACGTAGACGGCACTGAGGACGGTGTTGAGGATGGC
>NZ_WRPM01000045.1 GCF_009758175.1 Nesterenkonia alkaliphila | reverse complement strand
AGGTTAACTGCCTCATCCGGGGACCTGAACTGTCCATCAGCGACCGCTTGATCCAATGCCTGGGCAGCCTCATCACTGAGGGTCACAGGGATTCGTCGCATGCAGCATCTCCTTCCGGGTGAGCTCCTCACGAGTCTACGCTCCCCGGACAGGAGCAGGTCATGTTGATCGCGACCGCATTCACCATGAAGTGCGGAACCTCTTCTACTGACCTTAGTCGTCCAGGCGGAGGCCGTCGGGCTCCTGCCTGGCCAGCAGCAGGGCAAAGATAGCCCCGATCACCGGGACCAGAAATGCCAGCAGGAGCATTGCCGCTTTGGCCCCCACAGTATGGCCTGAGCGCATCACGGCTATGACGGCAACGAGCACCAGTCCCAGCATCAGCAGACCAACCACCCAGCCGAACGCATCCCAGACGCCTGGCAACAACGGATTCACAATTGCGCCAGACAAACTGACCACCATGATTCGCTCCTCCCTCACCTGCAACACCCTGCCTGTGATCCAGATTACCTTCGACCCTTGGTTCCCGCGCCAGTCGGCCGCTCAAAGAGCTACGGAGTCCCCTTACCCGATCAGTTCGAGGACAACGGCAAGCTTCGTCGAGGACTGATTCCGTACGATGTCAACCTAGGCGACGGTGACCCCCAGCAGCGAGCCCAGGGCGTAGGTGATCGCCGCTGCCCCCAGACCAATGGCCAGCTGGCGCAGGGCACGCTTGAGCGGGGAGGCCCCGGAGAGCAGGCCGACCACTGCGCCGGTGCCCAGCAGGGCGATGCCGACCAGGGCGGTGGAGACCCCGACTGCCAGCCAACCGGTAGCGCCGAACAGGTAGGGCAGAATCGGAATGAGGGCGCCTACGGCGAAGAAGCCGAAGCTGGACCCGGCTGCGGTCCAGGCTGAACCGACCACCCCATGATCGTTGTGCGAGCCCTCTGCTGCCTCTCCCTGAGTCCGGGGGTAGGACAGCTCGGGCCTGCAGTCGCATTCGAATACGCCCAGCCGCTCCAGAGCCCGGTGCTCAGCATCCTCTTCGCTGAGTCCTCTGGCCCGGTAGACCAGGACCAGCTCATTGTGGTCAAAGTCCAGATCGGGAGCTGCACGGAGGGTGACCTGGGTGGGCCGGGTAGCGTCCAGCAGCTCCCGCTGGCTGCGCACCGAGATGAACTCCCCTGCGGCCATGGACAGCGCCCCTGCCAGCAGACCGGCCACCCCACTCATCAGCACCACAGTGGCCCCTACCCCGGTGCCGCCCATCCCCATAATCAGCGCGAAGTTGGAGACCAGCCCGTCATTGGCGCCGAAGACCGCAGCCCGGAAGCCGCCGGAGAGCTTCTCCCGGCCGCGGGCAGCCAGCGCCCGGACGACTTCCTCGTGGATCTCCTCATCGGCGGCCATCCCGCGGGTGGCGTCAAGGTCCTGGTCGTAGGGGGACTCGCCCTCTGCGCGCTGGGCAAGGGCGAGCACGAATACCGAGCCGAAGATCCGGGCCATCCAGCCCAGCAGCACCCGGTGGACGGAGGGGCCGGGCAGCTTGTGGGCGTGCGGGCCCAGCAGCTGGCGCCAGTGCTCCTGGTGCCGCTTCTCCGCTGCCGCCAGCCCCAGAAGGATCTGACGTTCCTCGCCGGATTTTCTCCGCGCCAGCTGCTCGTAGAGCGTGGCCTCAGCGATCTCATCAGCCAAGTACTTCCGCCAGCGCCGAATCTGTTTGGGCGTCGGGGGCGTGCCGGCGGGCTCGGGAGTGGGGTGGCTGTTCACACTCTCTATAGTGCCGGGAAGCACCGGGCGGCGTCGTCGTGCTCAGCGGTGTGACGAATCTTCAGCACCCCTAAGCGTTTGGCGTGGCTAAGTCCTGGCCGGCGGAACTAACTCTGGTTCCATACGAATCTCGCGGCCACCGGTGGGGCGGTGGGGGATTCCACGCCGGAGCCCAGGCCCACATAGCCGGGGGCCAGATGGGCGTTCACCGCTGGGGTCCCGTCAAAGGCCAGGTCACCGCGGGTGCCATAGGGTTTGAAGGTGCCGCCGGCGCGGGTCAGAATCAGCTGGGCTGCGGCGATGTCCCAGGGATTGGTGCGGCAATTGACGACGACGTCTGCCCACCCAGCAGCCACATGGCACAGCTCCAGAGCCCCCGAAACGATGCGCCGGACTGTGGCGTAGGTGGTGACGAATTCACCGAAAGCGCGCAGCGCCTCCTCCCCGTGGCGCTGGACCATCCAGGTTCCGGGGAAATTGGTCAGCAGGTTCAGCTGCGGTTCGGCCACGCCGGTCTTCGGCGTCGGCTTGAGTACCGACTCGGCGCCCTCACGGACCCGCAGATAGGCGGCGTGGTCATCGGCGGAGAAGGTGAGCTCATTGATCGGGTCATAGACGACTCCGGCAATCACCACATCGTCCACGGCCGCGCCGATGGAGATGGTGAACAGGTCGAATCCATGGGCGAAGTTGGAGGTGCCGTCGATGGGGTCAATGATCCATTCCACCCGGCCGGTGCCGTGCTGGCCGCCCTCTTCCCCGGTGATCCGGGAGTCCGGGACCTCGGCGCTGAGCAGACTGATGAGGGTCTCCTCGGTCTGTTTGTCCCAGATGGTGACCAGATCCGTGTTGGAGGTCTTCTCCTGGATCTCCATGTGGGAGCGGAAGGCTGTTTTCAGCGGCTCACCGGCGGTGTGCGCGGCGGTGACCGCGATCCTGCGCAGCTCGGCGGAGGCCGGCAGGTCTGCGGCGGCGGGCAGGGCGGGGGCTTCAGGCAAGTGGCTCATATCTCTACCCTATTGCTGGAACGGTTGAGCCTCTCACTGACGCAGAAGGGGCCGTCTCCGGCATCGGAGACGACCCCTTCGTTCAGCGTCAGTGCTGGTCGGCGTCAGTCCTTGGTGAACACGCCTTTGACCTTGTCCACGAGCCCTTCGGCCTTGTCCTTGAGGGACTCGGCAGCACCAGCATCGGCGGAGTCGCTGCCGGAGGCACCCTGGTAGATCTCACGCAGCAGCGTGGCAGTCTCCGAGGGGGTCTTGCCGACCTTCACACCTGCCGCCTCCAGGGCCTCCTTCTTGGCCTCGGCGGTGCCGGAGGAACCGGAGACGATCGCACCGGCGTGGCCCATGGTCTTGCCCTCGGGAGCGGTGAAGCCTGCCACGTAGCCGACCACCGGCTTGGTGACGTGCTCCTTGATGTAGGCCGCAGCGCGCTCCTCGGCGTCGCCGCCGATCTCACCGATCATCACGATCGCCTCGGTCTCCGGGTCGGCCTCGAAGGCCTCCAGAGCGTCGATGTGGGTGGTGCCGATGACCGGGTCGCCACCGATGCCGATAGAGGTGGAGAACCCGATGTCGCGCAGCTCGTACATCATCTGGTAGGTCAGAGTGCCGGACTTGGAGACCAGCCCGATCGGGCCTTTGCCGGTGATATTGGCTGGGGTGATCCCGGCCAGGGCCTCGCCGGGGGTGATGATGCCCGGGCAGTTGGGGCCGATGATCCGGGTCACGGGCTTGCCGTCGGCGCCGGTCTTGGTCAGCGAGAGGTTGAAGAACTTGGCGGAGTCCTGCACCGGGATGCCTTCGGTGATGACTACCAGCAGGCCGATGCCGGCCTCGATGGCCTCCACGGCGGCATCCTTGGCGAACTTCGGCGGCACGAAGACCACCGAGACATCAGCCCCGGTCTTCTCCATAGCCTCAGAGACCGAGCCGAAGACGGGCAGCTCGATCTCGCTGCCGTCCTTGTCCTTATGGGACACGGTGGTGCCGGCTTTGCGGGCGTTGACCCCGCCCACAATATTGGTGCCGGCCTTGAGCATCAGTGCGGTGTGCTTAGTGCCTTCGCCGCCGGTGATGCCCTGGACGATGACCTTGGAGTCTTTGTTCAGGTAGATAGACATGTGTGCGCCTCAGTCCTTACTTGTTAGCCAGCTCGGCGGCCTTATCGGCGCCGGAGTCCATCGTGTCAGCGGTGGTGACCAGCGGGTGGTTGGCCTGCTCCAGGATCCGGCGGCCCTCTTCCACGTTATTGCCGTCCAGGCGGACCACCAGCGGCTTGGTTGCAGTATCGCCCAGGATCTCCAGGGCCTTGACGATGCCGTTGGCCACGGCGTCGCAGCTGGTGATGCCGCCGAAGACGTTGACGAACACGGACTTGACCTGCTCATCGCCGAGGATCACGTCCAGGCCGTTGGCCATCACCTCTGCGGAGGCGCCGCCTCCGATGTCCAGGAAGTTGGCCGGCTTCACACCGCCGTGGGCCTCGCCTGCGTAGGCCACCACGTCCAGGGTGGACATGACCAGTCCGGCGCCATTGCCGATGATGCCTACCTGGCCGTCGAGCTTGACGTAGTTGAGGTCGTTCTCCTTGGCCTTGGCCTCCAGCGGGTCCTCAGCGGACTCGTCGACCAGTTCGGCATGGCCGGGCTGCCGGAAGCCGGCGTTCTCATCCACGGTGACCTTGCCGTCCAGAGCGATGATCTCTCCGCCGCCGGTCTTCACCAGCGGGTTGACCTCCACCAGGGTGGCGTCCTCGGCGGCGAAGGCGCCCCAGAGCTTCTGGAACACCTCGGCCAGGGCGGGCACCTCATCCGGGCTGAACCCGGCCTGGGTGGCAATCTCTGCCGCGGCGGCGTCGTCGATGCCGGTGTTGGGATCAAAGTTGAACTTGACCAGCTTTTCCGGGGAGTCCACGGCCAGCTGTTCGATCTCTACCCCGCCCTCCTTGGAGCACATGGCCAGGTAGTTGCGGTTGGCGCGGTCCAGCAGGATGGAGAAGTAGTACTCCTCGGCGATGTCTGCGCCCTGGGCGATCATCACCCGGTGCACGGTGTGCCCCTTGATGTCCATGCCCAGGATGGCCGAAGCGTGTTCGTAGGCCTCATCGGGGGTTTTGGCGAGCTTGACGCCGCCGGCCTTGCCGCGGCCGCCGACCTTCACCTGAGCCTTGACGACCACAGTGCCGCCAATCTGCTCAGCTGCTGCCTTGGCTTCTTCGGGAGTGGTGGCCACGATTCCGGCGAGCACGGGTACTCCGTGTGCCTCGAACAGATCGCGCGCCTGGTATTCATACAGGTCCACGGGTGGTGTCCTTCTGCGTCGAAGTCAACTTCTCTTGCGGTCAAAGTTCAGCGGTGGGCACGGCGGAGCGCACCTAGCTGACCTTCTCAACTGGAGCATATCGCAGGAGAAGTCGCTTCTCGGACCCGGCGAAACTGACCTTTGCCACGGTTTTGTCCCCGCTGCCCTCCACTGCCAGCACCTCGCCGCGGCCGAATTTTGCGTGTTGCACCTGGTCACCGGGATTCAGCGTGGGGATCTCCCGGTCGGGGTTGACCTGGGTGCGGGGTGCGGCCTTCTTGGGCGGGGTGAATGTTACGCCGGAGGAGCCGCGGGAGCCGGTCAGCCCGGGTTCGCTGCCCCAGTCTGATCCTGCTCTGCCGATGCCTGTCCCACCAGGGCCTGCACTGCCGAAGCCGCGGCTGGCGAAGGGCGACGCCGCCCCGCTGACCTCCACCAGTTCCTCGGGGATATCTGCCAGGAACTGACTGGGCGGGTTGTACTGGGTCTGGCCCCAGAGGCTGCGTGATTCGGCCCGGGTGAGGTAGAGCCGCTGCTGGGCCCGAGTGAGTCCCACATAGGCCAGACGGCGCTCCTCAGCCAACTGCTGCGCATCGCCCATGGAGCGCTGATGGGGGAAGACCCCGTGCTCCATACCTGTGAGGAAGACCACGGGAAATTCGAGTCCTTTGGCGGTGTGCAGGGTCATCAGCGTGACCTGACCCTGCTCTGCGGCCAGCCGCTGGGACTCGCCATCGGCGGCATCGGGAATGGCATCGGCATCAGCGATCAGGCTGACCTGCTCCAGGAAGTCTGCGAGCGCCGGGGATTCCTGCTTGGCCTCGTACTCCTTGAGCACAGCCACCAGTTCCCCGAGGTTGTCTGCCCGGGATTCGTCCTGGAGGTCTTTGGACTCGCGCAGGGCGGTCATCATGCCCGACTGCTCCAACACCGCCTCCAGCACCACGGAGGGTTTCTCGTCAGCGGCCAGGGCGGAGACATCATCCATCATCCGCACAAAGGAGTCGATGCACTTCAGGGCACGGGAGCCCAGTCCGGTCTCATCGGCCCGGCGGAGGGCCTCGAAGAAGGTGGTGCGGTCCCGGGCTGCCAGCTGGGCCACGGTGGACTCGGCCTTGTCTCCGATCCCGCGCTTGGGCTCATTGAGGATGCGGCGCAGGTTCACGTCATCATCCGGGTTGTTGATCACGTGCAGGTAGGCCAGCGCGTCCTTGATCTCTTTGCGGTCGTAGAACCGGGTGCCACCGATGACCCGGTAGGGGATGCCGCGGCTGATCAGCCGCTCCTCCAGGGAGCGGGACTGGGCGTTGGTGCGGTAGAAGACGGCTACATCGGCCGGGCGGATACCGTGATCATCGCCGAGCCGGTCGATGGTGCGCGCTATCCATTCGGCCTCATCGGACTCCGAGTGGGCGGTGTGCACGGTGACCTTAGGACCGTCCCCGTTGTCCGTCCAGAGGTCCTTCTTCTGCCTGGCGGTGTTCTGGCTGATCACCGCATTGGCTGCGGAGAGGATGTTCTGGGTGGAGCGGTAGTTCTGCTCCAGCTTGATGGTGGCGGCCTCGGGGTAGTCGCGCTCGAACTCAGTGATATTGCGGATGTCCGCACCGCGGAAGGCGTAGATGGACTGGTCGGAGTCTCCGACCACTGTCAGGGAGGCCGGCGGCGTGGGCACCTCAGCATCGGGCCCGGTCAGCAGCCGGATCAGCCGGTACTGGGCGTGGTTGGTGTCCTGGTACTCATCCACCAGCACATGCCGGAACCGGCGGCGGTAGTTGTCCAGCACCGCGGGGAAAGCCTCCAGCATGTAGACGGTCTCGGTGAGCAGATCGTCGAAGTCGTAGGCGTTGGCCGCGCGCAGCCGGGCGGTGTATTCGCGGAAGACGGTGGCGACCGCCTCACTGAACGGTTCATTGGGAGCCTTGGCGCTGAACTCCTCGGCATCGACCAGTTCGTTCTTCTGCGTGGAGATCTTATTGCGGATGGCTCGCGGGTTAAACCGTTTGGGATCCAGCTGGTGCTCCTTGGCGATCTGGGTGACCAGGCGCAGCGAGTCAGCGGAGTCGTAGATGGTGAAGGTGGTCTTTCTGCCGATGGTGGCAGCCTCAGCGCGCAGGATCCGCACGCAGGAGGAGTGGAAGGTGGTGATCCACATGCGCTGGGCGGTGGGCCCGATCAGCGCGGCGATCCGCTCCTTCATCTCGCGGGCGGCCTTATTGGTGAAGGTGATGGCCAGGATCTGGTGCGGGCGCGCCTGGCCCGTCTGGATCAGGTGGGCGATCCGCTGGGTGAGCACCCGTGTCTTGCCGGACCCGGCTCCGGCCACAATCAGCAGCGGGGTCCCGGTGTGCAGCACAGCTTTCTGCTGCTGGGGGTTCAGCCCGGCAGTGTTGTCAGCCGGCACACCAGACGACGACGCCGCCCCTGTCTCCTCCAGTACCGCGGCTCCAGTGCTCATCGGGGGTACCTGCGGCGCCTGCCGCGTCGTCGTACTGGCCCGCTCTGATGGTGGCGTGAAGAGGAATTCCATATCTCCTCCAGTCTACGTCCCGGGGTGGAGAGCGCCGCTGCCACGCAGCGGATAGGCCGCGACTATCCACTGGACCTGCTGGGTTTCTCCGGCGATGATGCAAGGGTGCCGGTTCGCCATATTCTGCTCGCCCTGACCGTGGTCACGCTGTGGGGTCTGAACTTCATCGCCATCCACTTTTCGCTGGAGCATTTCCCGCCGATCTTCCTGGCCGGGCTGCGGTTCGCGCTGTTGGCGGTGCCTGCCCTGTTGTTTGTCCCCTGGCCGGGGGTGAAGGTGAGGTATCTGCTCGGCTACGGGCTGGGGTTCGGCACGCTTCAGTTCTTTGGGCTCTACCTAGGAATGGCGGCGGGCTTCCCGGCCGGTCTGGCCTCCCTGGTGCTGCAAGCCTCTGCGCCGTTCACCGTGCTGCTGGGCGCGCTTCTGCTGCGGGAGAGCATCACCGCCCGGCGGGCGGCGGGCATTGCGGTGGCCGTGGGCGGACTGGTGACTGTGGGACTCTCCCGGGGCAGCATCGATGGCTGGGGCCCGTTCCTTCTGGTGGTGCTGGGGGCCTTCGGCTGGTCGCTGGGGAACTTAGCCTCCCGCCAGGCTCAGACGGACAGGCCGCTGGCCCTGGTGATGTGGATGACGGTGGTGCCGCCGCTGCCGCTGTTTGCGGTCTCCCTGCTGGTGGAGGGACCGGGGGAGATCTCTTCGGGAGTGGCGTCATCGTTGACCGCTGAGGCGCTGCCGGGCTGGGGTGGTCTGGTCTACACGATGCTGTTCGGCACCATCGTCGGGTCCGGGATCTGGGTGTGGTTGATGCGGCGGCATCCTGCCGGGGTGGTTGCCCCATTCTCCATGCTGGTGCCCGTGGTGGGCATCCTGGCGGCCTGGTGGATCCTGGGGCAGAGCCCCACCTGGTGGGAGCTGATCGGTGGTCTGCTGGTGCTGGTAGGGGTGCTCTGGTCCTCGACCCAGCCCGGGGTCCCGCGGCTCCTCGGTCGCCGGCCTGGCGCTTTGCACCGGGGCAGAGCGGGACCTAAGGTGAAAGCACCGACCAGCACGGGCGGCTAGGGTTCCGCCGGCATCAGCCGGGCCTGGTTCGAGCGCCGCAGGGGCGTTGGACGATCTGGGAGGATGGACCCATGTCCAAGCGGCGGAAAAAGACACGCGGGAATCCGCAGCAGAGTAGCGGCAGGGGCTCCGACAGGGTGCCCGTGCCATCCGGGTCGGGGAAGAAAGCGGCCCAGCCTGCACCGCAGGAACAGGGCTCCCCGCGCATCCTGGTCTACGCCCTGCTGGGTGTGACCCTGTTCATGGGGCTGTACCTGCATGCCTACGCCATGCCTCAGCTGACCTATTTCGCCGACGGGCTGACCATGCCCGGGGCCCGGATCACTGGGTACAGCGCCGCGGACATCCTAGCTCTGCAGAACGCCCTTGAGGACGACGCCGCCGGGCAGCTGAACTTCCTGCACAAGACCGCTGGGATCATCTTCCCGGCACTGCTCTTCCTCGCCACCTGGGCGGTGATGGGTCTGCTGGTCCGCGGGGCCTGGCGGTGGATTGTGGTGGCTGTGGCAGCGGGCTTTGCCGCGGTGGACATCACGGAGAATTTCCTCATCGACGCGGTATTGGACCAACGGCCTCCTGAGGACCAGCTGGTCACTCTGGCCTCAACCCTGACCCAGGTGAGCTGGGTGCTGCTGATAATGCTGGCCCTTACGGTAGCCGGCGTCGTCGTCCGTGACTTCATCCTCACCGGCCGCACTGCGAAGCCATAGCCGGTACCATTGACTGGTGCTGTTTCCAGCGCCCCCGCCTCCGTAGCTCAGGGGATAGAGCACCGCTCTCCTAAAGCGGGTGTCGCGCGTTCGAATCGCGCCGGGGGCACCAGTTGGTCCTTGTTCAAACCTGCGACGTTCGCGGTTTGATCTCCACTCTGGTCTCCACCACCCTGCTTGCGGCGCAGCGCGGTGGACTGGACCTCGGGGTTGAACAAGATGTCGAAGGGTTCACCGGCCTCACCGTCCACCGCGTCGGCCTCTGTGATGTAGAGCTTGTCGAAAAACGCCTGGTTCGCTGTGCGGCGCAGCGAGTCATCGATGCTGGTGTAGATCGCGTGGCAGTCACCAGCCAGGGCCAGGCAGTCCTCCAGATGGGCTTGGGCCTGCTCGTACTCCAGAGTGCCGTCCTCGACCTGTGCTTCCAGGAACGCCAGGCGCTTAGCGATCCTCTCCTGCTCAGTCTTCAGCAGCTCCAGCGGCACAGCTCCGGCGTAGTGAGCTTGGAGTAGCTTGGTCCGCTCCGCGATCAGGTCCTCCCGTTCTCGGGTGTAGGCCTCCTGCTGCTGCTTGGTGGTGGCCTGCAACCGGTCGAACTCCGAGGTCACCAGCTCCCGCAGCGCGGTCACGATGTGCTCGGGTATCTGGACCTGCTTGTAGTAGTCCTCGACCGCCAGCTCCACATCCGGGATGTACATGGCCTTCTGCTCGCAGTTGGTGCGCTTGGAGTGCCGCCCGGCACACATGAAGCACACATGAAGTAGGGATAGATCACGCCCTGACGGTTCTTGGCTTTGGTCATGATCAGCCGGGACCCGCACTGGCCGCAGTACAGGCTACCTTTGAGATAGTGATCATGGACCTGGGTCTTCTCTCCCAAGGCCCGGTGGGAGGACAGCACTGCCTGGACCCGGTACCAAATCTCGATGGGCACCAGTGGTTCGTGCATGCCTTCATAGACCGCGCCGCGGAAGGACACGTTGCCCTTGTAGTACGGATTCGACAGCATCCGGTGCACCGCAGAAAGGGAGGGAGCCTTCTTCGGGCGCTTCGGCGTTGGCACGGTGGTCAGGCCACGGTCAATGAGTTCATCACGCAGGCTGGCGGTGGAATAGTTGCCGCTGGCGTAGGCCTCGAAGGCCCACTTCACGATGGGGGCTCGTTCTGGATCGAGGTCAACGGTGCGCATCTCCCGGCCCAGCTCATCCTTCTTCACCACGTTGAGGTAGCCCATAGGAGCCTTGCCGTTGGTGCCTCCGGTGATGGCCTTCTGGCTCATGTCCTTGGAGACCTCATTGGCCAGGTTCCGGGAGTAGAACTCTGCAATCGAGGACATGATGCCGTGCAGCAGCATCCCCGAGGGCGTCTCATCGATGTTCTCTGTGGCAGAGACCAGCAGAACACCGGCTTCCTGCAACGCCAGATGGATAGCGACATCATCAGAGCGGTTCCGCGCCAGACGATCCACCTTGTGCACGATGCAGTAGACCACCTGATGAGCCTTGATGTACTCGATCATCCGCATCAGCTCAGGCCGGTCGGCCTTGCGGGCGGACTCACCGGCATCCACGAACTCTTCTACGATGATGGCGTTCAGATCGCGGGCCTTGCGAAGGTTGGCTTCCCGCTGAGCCGGGATCGAAAACCCCTCATCCCGGCCGCCCTTGGAGGCTTGCTCCTTGGTGGAGACTCGCAGGTAGGACACCGCCAGGGTGGTGGTCTGGCCCAGCTGTTGAAGACTAGAGATGTCGGGCGCTGTGGTGGTCATTGTCGTGTTTCCTTCCCCGTTACGGGCGGGGCCAACACGGGCAGCACCATGGGGTGCCGCTGGTGCGGTGCGACTCGTAAATGGGAACACGACATCGACGGGCTTGCTGGAGCCTGTCGAAGTAAGCCCTGCGGGCTAGACATAACTGCGCACCGACAGTCGAACCGTGTTCGGCTGCTGGCTTCTTACATGTCAGATTCTACTCCGGGCTCCGTCTCCGCCTCTACTGCGGTGTCGGAGTCATCGCCGGTCTGCTGGTCAGTGCTGGTGGCAAGATGTGCGGCCGGCCGCACCGCTCAGCTGGTTGAGCACGCTATCCGATGACGCGTGCTGTCGATATCATGCCTGCCGCCCTTAAACGCCCGTTCGAGATTGGCTGACCACTTGGTCGGCAGACGGCCTAGGACTATCAGCGTCCCATCGTGCTTTCGGGTGACCACTACTGACACAGTTGACCCCTACCCCCTAGGGGTATATCCTCGAGAAAACAGTACACGAGTGAAGGAGTTACGCATCATGGCAACCACGACCGAGTACCAGGTGACCGGGATGAGCTGCGGGCACTGCGAGACCGCGATCCGCGCTGAGGTTTCCGAGATCCCCGGGGTCACTGATATAGACGTCAGTGCCCAGACCGGGCGGCTGGCCGTCACCAGCGAGCAACCGCTCGAGGATCCTGCGGTAATCGCTGCTGTCGATGAGGCTGGCTACACAGCCCTCAGGAGCTGAAATGAACGCGCCCACACGGCTGGGTCTGTACGGGCTGATCCTGGTGGCCGTGTTTGCCGTGGCTGGAGTCACAGCGAACGCGGTCATCGACGAGGACACCGTGCAGAACTGGGTGGAGGAGGAGCCTGAAGACCACCACGGAGCAGAAGAAGGAGACGGCATGAACAGCGTTGGACACGAAGATCACGGGGCTGATGCCTCCTCTCTGGGTTTGGCATCCGCTGAGGATGGCTACGAGCTGACTGAGGTGGCAGCACCTTCCGAGCCTGGCGCTGAAGACGAGTTGTCCCTGGTGGTGACTGGTCCGGACGGGTCCCCGGTGACCGACTTCGACCTCGACCACGAAATGGAAATGCACCTGATCGCCGTTCGCGCCGATGGCCAGCACTTCCGCCACGTTCACCCCGAACGTGACGATGCGGGGACATGGTCGATCCCGTGGGAGTGGGATGAGGCCGGCACCTATCGGGTGTTCGCGGACTTTGTTCCCTCTGCAGCGGGCGAAGGCCTGACTCTGTCCACCACGGTGCAGGTCGCAGGCGACTATGACCCGACCCCGGCCAGCGAGCCGGTCACCGAGGCCACGGTCGATGGATTCGATGTGGCCGTCGAGGGTGAGCTGATCGCGGGTGAAGCCTCACAGCTGACGATGAACATTACCCGTGACGGTGAGCCGGTCACCGAGCTGCAGCCCTACCTGGGCGCATTCGGGCACCTGGTCGCCCTGCGAGACGGAGATCTGGCCTACCTCCACGTCCACCCGCACGGTGATGCGCCGGAGGCCGGGGAGACCTCTGGTCCGGAGATCGTATTCGATGCCACCGCACCCACCGAAGGCCGGTACCTGTTGTTCCTGGACTTCCAGGTCGATGGCCAGGTGCATACCGCCCCGCTGGTCGTCGATGCGGCCGCAGGTGCGAGCAATGCCAGCGGCGTGCAATCCGGCAACGATTCGGACACCGCATCTGAGAACGAGGAAGATAATGATCATGACCACTGAGAAAACAAGCACAGAGGTCAATCTCACTGGTATTGAGCTGCAGATAGGTGGCATGACATGTGCCTCGTGCGCGAACCGGATCGAGAAGAAGCTCAATAAGCTCGATGGGGTGGAGGCGAGTGTCAACTACGCCACTGAGAAGGCCAGCGTCACCGGCCCAGATACTTTGGACCCACAGGCGCTGATTGCTGAGGTGGAGAAGACAGGCTACACCGCCACATTACCTGCGTCGAAGAACACCACGGGCAACTCCTCTGATGATGAGGGTGAGTCTCGTGAGGACGTTGAGATCAGGGTGCTGAAGCAGCGCCTGATTGGCGCTGCGATTCTCGCGGTACCGGTCATCGCGATGGCGATGATCCCGGCGCTGCAGTTCGACTACTGGGGCTTCGCCTCCCTGGTTCTCGCCACCCCCGTGGTGGTGTGGGCCGGCTGGCCGTTCCACAAGGCCGCCTGGGCAAACTTCAAACACGGCGCGGCGACCATGGACACTCTCATCGCGGTGGGCACCAGTGCGGCGTTGATCTGGTCAATCATCGCACTGTTCTTCGGCACCGCAGGCCAACCCGGTGTGGTCCACCCCTTCGAGCTGACCATCTCACGCACCGATGGGCTGGGGCACATCTACCTTGAGGTCGCAGCCGGAGTAATCACCTTCGTCCTGTTGGGACGGTACTTCGAGAAGACCTCAAAACGCCAAGCCGGCGCTGCCCTGCGGGCGTTGCTAGAGCTCGGGGCGAAGGAAGTCTCCATCCTCCGCGATGGTAAAGAACAGCGAGTCCCGATCGAAGAACTCAATGTCGGCGACGAGTTCGTGGTCCGGCCCGGGGAGAAGATCGCCACGGACGGGGTGATCACCTCCGGTAATTCCGCGATCGATGCATCGATGCTTACCGGGGAATCGGTGCCGGTCGAGGTCGCGGTAGGTGACAACGTCGCCGGGGCCACGGTCAACGCCGGGGGCCGCCTGGTGATCAAAGCCACCCGGGTGGGTTCGGAGACCCAGCTCTCGCAGATGGCGAAGATGGTCGAGGACGCCCAGTCCGGCAAGGCCGAGATCCAGCGCCTGGTTGACCGCGTCTCCTCGGTGTTTGTGCCCATCGCGATCGCTGTGGCCGCCGCTGCTCTGGGCGGGTGGCTCGGGGCCGGGTTCCCGATCAGTGCCGCCTTCACCGCCACGGTCGCGGTGCTGATCATCGCCTGCCCCTGCGCCATGGGCCTGGCCGCACCGACCGCGCTGCTGGTCGGCACCGGCCGCGGAGCCCAGATGGGTGTGCTCATCAAGGGCCCCGAGGTCTTAGAATCCACCCGCAAAGTCGACACCATCGTGCTGGACAAGACGGGCACGGTGACTACTGGAAAAATGACCTTAAGCGATGCCATCACCGCCGACGGCGTGGACCGGGCCGAGCTGCTGCGCCTCGCCGGCGGGCTGGAGGATTACTCCGAACACCCCATCGCCCAGGCCATCGCCGCCGGAGCAACAGCTGAGGTCGGTGACCTGCCCGCCCCTGAATCCTTCGATAACGTCGAAGGCAAGGGCGTCCAGGGCGTGGTCGAGGGCCACGCCATCGTCGCTGGCCGCGAGTCGCTGTTGAACGACTGGTCGATGCATTTGGATGAGAACCTCACCACCGCCAAGCAGGCTGCCGAAGCTCAGGGTAAGACCGCGATCACCGTCGGTTGGGACGGTCAAGCCCGCGGTGTGCTGGTCGTCTCCGACCAGATCAAGCCTACCTCGGCTGAGGCCATCGGCCAGTTCAAAGAGCTGGGTCTGACCCCGGTGCTGCTGACCGGGGACAACCAGACTGTGGCAGAGCAGGTGGCTTCTGAGGTCGGCATCGATCGGGTGGTTGCCGAGGTGCTGCCCAAAGACAAAGTCGATGTCGTCGTCGGTCTCCAGGACGAGGGCAAGGTCGTGGCGATGGTCGGTGACGGTGTCAACGACGCCCCAGCTCTGGCCCAAGCAGATCTGGGTCTGGCCATGGGCACCGGCACCGATGTGGCCATCGAGGCCGCTGAAATCACCCTGGTCCGCGGTGACCTGCGGGCAGCAGCGGATGCGATCCGGTTGTCCCGGCGAACTCTGCGCACCATTAAGCAGAACATGTTCTGGGCCTTCGGGTACAACGCCATCGCCATCCCCATCGCAGCCTTCGGGCTGCTGAACCCGATGCTGGCCGGAGCCGCCATGGCGTTCTCCAGCGTGTCGGTGGTCTCCAACAGCCTGCGGCTGCGCAGGTTCAAGGCCAAAGCCGACGACCAGGCTACCCTCGCTGGCAGTGTTCCGGCACCGGCACGCGAACCGGCACAGGTCTGAAAGAACCGAACTGTCATCAACCCAGAGAAAGGAAACCAACCACGATGACTACACACGACCACCACAACCACGGCCACGGTGCCGCTTCTGGCGGCTGCAGCGGTCACGCGCCTAAGACCGAAGACCTCGCCTCAGCCCAGGGTGACGACGTCACCGAGTGCCTGGTCATGCCCGGGACCCCGGTGATCAAGTCCCAGGCCGAAGAAGCCGGACTCTACCGCGACTACCAGGACCAGCGTTACTGGCTGTGCTGTGACGCCTGCGGCCCGCTTTTCGACGCCGACCCCGAACGCTACATCGCTGCCACTTAACGAGGCGTCCACCTCTTGCCCAGCACCACCAGTCACGGAGGAGAAAGCAGTATGAGTCAGCCCCCAACAGGATCGCAGCAAGCAACTGACCACGATGCGCACCACGAGCACAGTGGGCACCACGGCCACCACAACGAACACAGCCGCCACGACGGGCACGACCATGAGGGCCACGGGCACGAAGGCGAGCATCACGCTGGTCACGAAGCACATGGTGGACACGCCGGACATGGCGGACACTCGGGACACGGTCACGGTGATCATGGCGATCATGTGGGTCAGTTCCGGCGGCTGTTTTGGATCATGCTGGTTCTGGGTGTGCCGGT
>NZ_WRPM01000044.1 GCF_009758175.1 Nesterenkonia alkaliphila | reverse complement strand
ACATCCAAGACGAATACGGTCACGGCCCTCGGGAGGGTTACACCACTCTATGGGGCACTACTAGCTCAACGCGTGCGATACCACCGGACAAGGGCTGTGTCCTACCCTCCGGATAGGCTGAAATCATCAACATGTGATCCGCGCCTACCGTGCGCGAAGGAGACCTCAAAATGACCGATCAGACACCGTCGCTGACACCACCCCCAGAGGGTTACGCCGAGTGGCTGGCCGAGGTGAAGAGGCGCGTGTATCAGGCACAGCAACGGGCTGCCCGCACGGTCAACTCCGAGCTGGTGATGCTCTATTGGGGCCTCGGCAACGACATTCTGGAGCGCCAACGCTATCAGGGCTGGGGTGCGAAAGTCATCGACAAGCTGGCCCATGACCTGCGCACCGCGTTCCCTGACATGAAGGGGTTCTCCCCACGGAACTTGAAGTACATGCGCGCGTTCGCGGCCGCGTGGCCAGACGAGGCAATTGTGCAAGAGGTGCTTGCACAATTGCCCTGGTACCACCAGGTAACCCTGCTAGATAAGCTCGATGACCCCAAAACTCGTCGATGGTACGCGGAACAGGCCATCGAGAACGGTTGGTCACGGAACATCCTGGCTGACCAAATAGATACCCGAGCGATCGACCGCTGGGGTGCTGCTGTGACCAACTTCGAGCAGACACTGCCGAAGCCAGACTCAGATCTTGCAGTCCAGTCGCTGAAGGACCCGTACAAGCTGGATTTCCTGGGTCTCGGAAAAGAGGCCGAAGAGCGCGCCATTGAGTCAGCCATGATCGAGCACGTCGAAGAATTCCTCCTCGAACTCGGCGCAGGCTTCGCCTTCGTTGGCCGCCAAGTCCACATGCAGGTCGGCGACAGCGACTTCTTCATCGACTTGCTCTTTTACCATGTCAAACTGCACCGCTATGTGGTGATCGAGGTCAAGAAAGGGAAGTTCAAACCAGAGCACCTAGGTCAGCTGCGGTTCTACCTCTCAGCCGTGGACGGCGAGGTCGCCACCGACCGCGACGACCCCACTATCGGGCTCCTGTTGTGCGAGACCAGAGACAAGGTTGTCGCTGAATACGCGCTCCAGGACGAGTCCAAGCCGATGGGCGTCTCCGCCTACGAGCTGACCGAGTCACTCCCAGAGGAACTTAAGACCAACCTGCCAAGCATCGAGCAGATTGAGCGGGAACTGGAGAATAACGAGAAGAAACTACATGAGTGAGACACCTGACATACGTCTCCTGTGTCTAAGCAATTATCAGTGACCCTGTTACTCAAGACCGTCCAGTCTCCTGTTTGAGTAACTGATTCGTGGTCGGGATAGCCGGATTTGAACCGACGACCTTCCGTCCCCCAGACGGACGCGCTACCAAGCTGCGCTATATCCCGTAGCAGCGCTCCGGAAGCCGATCACCGGCCGGAGCACCGGAACAGTCTACATCATTCCGGCACCCGATATGGCACAGCCTGGGACCCTCCCTGACCAGGGGCGGGGGGGCGTCGTCGTGCCTTGAATCTTTGACAGCCCGAAGCCTCCTGTAACCAAACCGTGATTGAACCCCGGTGCGGATTTCCACCGATCCCACTTCAGGGATGGTTACCGTTGCCCTATGCACCTGCGCCTTCCCCTGATTGCGGGTGTGCCCGGACGAGCCTCAGTGGCTGCCCTGACTGTGGCCCTGCTGGCCTCCGGCTGCACACCCAACTTCCATGCACCTGACCCTGCCCAGATCCAGCCGGCCAGCGCCGCTGAGGCCCTGCCGGCTGCCGTGCACAACTCCGCCGACACCACTATGCGCGACGCCGCAACGATCGTGGTTCACCAAGTGGCCGAGTCCCGCCCGCCGGAGCAGACCGTGCCAGCGGGTCAGGTGACAGAGGACGACGCCGCAGAGACCCAGCACTCCCCCACTGACCCTGATCAGGGCGAGGCTGATCCAGCGGAGGCTGAGGCATCGGATGCGAATACCTCCAAGCGCCGGCAGAGCCTGGAGGAATGGTCCTCCTCGCTGACCCGGGCCTATGAGTCCGCTCAGCAGCGCGAGCAGCGTCTGGCTCAGGAGGAGGCTCAGCGTCAGGCAGATGCTGAGGCGGAAGCGGAGGAGCGCCGCCAGGCCGAGCTGGAACAAGAGGAGCAGGATCAGGAGCTAGATCAGGAGCAGGCTGAGGCCGCGCCCGAGCCCGAGCCGGCTCCCGCGCCGGAGCCCCCTGCCCAGACGAATGTGAACTTTGACGGTGATCTCAATGCGCTGCTCGGGCAGCTCGCCGCCCAGCATCCGGGGCAGATCTCGATAAGCGTGCAGGAGCTCGGCGGCCAAAACCGCAGCGCCTCCACTGGCACCGGGAAATCGTTTGTCACCGCCAGCACCTACAAGATCTTTGTGGCCTACAGCATCATCCGGGAAGTAGAGGCCGGTCAACGCGATTGGTCTGATCCCGTGCTTGAGGACCGGGACCTGGCGCAGTGCTTCCAGGACATGATTGTGCTCAGTGACAACCCGTGCCCGGAAAAGCTTGGCCCGGAGATCGGCTGGGGCAACATCTGGGCTGACGCCTCGGCCCAGGGTGCCGGAAACACCCGGGGCGGAGAGGGCGGCATTCGCACAAATGCCCAGGACCTGACGAACTTCATGTCCAACCTGGGCGCAGGAAACCTCGCAATGAGCGGACCCGGTCATGACCGGCTGCGCAACGCTCTGGCGGCGAATGTGCACCGAGAGGGGATCCCGGCCGGCTCCGCCGGGCAGGTGCTGAACAAGCCCGGCTTCATCAACGGGAACCTGCATGACACCGCGATCGTGCACCACCCCTCTGGCACCTATGTGCTGACCATCCTGACTCAGGGCTCCAGCTGGTCCTCGGTAGCGGCGATCACCAGGGACATCGAGACTGCCCTCTACGGGTGATTCCGGGTCTGCTGACATCCCATGTCAGCTGCCCGTGACCGTTGTCCACAAGGGTGAACCGTGGAAGACTCAGAGACGTTCCGCCATTATCGCCGCTGACACAAAGGAGATAGCTGATGAGTATCCTCGGATGGCTGCTGCTGGGCCTGATCGCCGGAGCAATCGCACGGGCAATCCTGCCCGGTGACCAGAAGGGCGGCTGCCTGGTCACCCTGATTACCGGTGTATTCGGAGCCCTGGTCGGCGGCTGGATCGCCTCGGCCATCTTCGGCGTCAATGTCAACGACAGCTTCTTTGACCTCGGCACCTGGATTTTTGCAATCCTCGGAGGCCTGATTGTGGCATTCATCTGGCAGGCCATCACCCGCAACCGTGGGCGCGCGGAGTAGCGGAGCGGTGGAGTAACGCAATAGTGGAGTAGCGAAGCCGTGAAGTAGCGCCAGCCGGCAACCATTGCCTCGGGCAACGATCATGCCACACAATGGTTATGTGACTTCGGTTACATGATCACTCAGTTACCTGACTCCGAGGATATCCATATGCCTGCACCATTACGCGGCTTCACCGCACTCGCCCTTGCCTCATTCCTGGCTTTCACCGGATTTGCACCGGCTGCCCACGCCGATGTGGAACCCACTGTGGAACCAACACTCAGCACTGCTGAGGACCAGGCCGAAGACCTGGCAGAAGAATCCGAAAGGCCCGAGGAGCAGGGGGTAGAAACCTCCCTGACCATGGACGTTTCACCTACCGAGCTGGCTCCGGGCGATCAATACCAGGTTGAAGGTGAGTTCACCGCCGAAGGCGTGGATATCACTGGCACCGAGGTCGGTTTCGTAGTCGGTGAGGAACTGGACGAAAACGGCAATGTCGTCGGCGAGACCCTCTTCAACTACCCGTTCGAGATCAACAGCGGATGGTACCGCTTCTGGAGCCATGCCCCTGAAGCCTGGGCCTCCCACGACACCACATACATCCAGGCCGTGTACGAGGAGACTCAGGCAGAAGGCGTGACCGTACCCGCCACCTACTCCCCCGCTGTCGGCATCACCGTCGTAGAGCAGGATCCCGAGCCTCAGACCTTCCATGTGACCACCTGGGCACGGACCGCCACCGGTGACCGTGTGCTGCGCGGGCTCGACCACCGGGTGACTGCACAGATCCGACCTCGAGATGATTTCGACTTCAGCTTGGCGGATGTTGAGGTACTCGACGGCACCCTGGAGTTCATCTCAGGGAACGCGATCAACTCTGGTGATGTGCTCAGCACTTTGGACATTGCCGATGCCGTCGCCGACGGTAGTGCAGAAATCGTCAATGGGATCCTCTACGTGGACCACTGGGTCAGCACCGCGCAGATGCCGCTGACCAGCACCAACCGTCCCGTCTGGGTGCGACTCGTCGAGGGGAGCTCCACTCAGCTGGCTCAGGCTCCCAACGTTGCGCCCAGCAACGGAACGTTGCGTGTCTCAGATCCGGCAATCATAGCCAGCAACGCAGGCGCCGCTGAAGGCGATGACGCCACCATCACAGTGAGTCTGGACATTCCTGAGGACTATCCCCACCGTCCGGTGGGCGGGCAGATCGGGGTTTACGCCTCCACCAGCTCTGCTGCAGAACAGATCAGCGTCAGCGATGTGGATGATGAGACCTTCACCGCAGAAGTGACTATCCCGGCTGAGCGCCTCAGTCCCGGCACCAATGGAGTCTTCCAACTGCGTCATATCAATTCCGAACGGTTCGCTGAGACCACCCGGAATGTGTCTGTCCACGTGTTCACCGAGGTCCAGGCGAGCACCCCGACTCCCGAAATCCAGCTTGGGGAAGGTGAAACCCACGCCACCGACGTTGAGATCGAGGCTGTCATGGAGTTCGAGCCCGGCTCCTGGCCGGCAGGGAGTTGGAGTCCTCGCGGAGACTTCTACCTGTACTCCTCTGAAGGTGGAGAGCCTCTCGAGGATCTGGGTATCACCGGCTACACCGAGACCGACCATTCGGCCACGATGGCGATCGATGAGCTGCCAGTCGGTGAGCACGAGTTCATGGTGCTCTACCATGACAACCACACGGGGACTGTCAACCAGAACGGCACTGGCTATCAGGGATGGTCCAACCCCGTGACTGTGACTGTGACTGAATCCGAACAGGATCCGGTTGAGGTCTCCCTGCAGATGCCGTTCTACACCGCGGAGCACGCGGAGCTGCGCGGCCTGGACAATGAGGTTGAGGTGACCATCAACCTGCCCGAGGACGCGGTGCTTCCTGAGGACCTCGACGGCACTATAGAGGTGTACACCGTGACACCCGGCACCCCGGCCATCGGTTCTGCCGAGATCACCTCCTTGGATGAACCGATCACGGTAACGATTTCTACCGAAAGCTTCCGCACCGATCGGGTCTCAGAGAACATCCGGGCACGTCTGGTGGACTCCACCACCCTGACCGCTGAGCCCAGCGGTCTTCGGCTGCTCTACGTGTTCGACCCGGCGGTAACTGTGACCCCCGAGGAGCAGAACATCTACGACGACGCCGACTTCGCCACGGTCACCGCCGAGCTGGCCATCCCGGACCGGTACGACTATCAGGAGCGCTACCCCGAGGGCATTCCCGCCGACTACCCGCATGACCTCTCCGGAACCATCGAGGTGCGGGAACTGCGCAGCGCCTCCGGCGGAGAACTTTTCGCCAGCGCTTCGCTTGACACCGAAACCCGCTCGGCTGAGCTGGAGATCCCCGTTGCAGATCTGGAGCTCGGGGAGAACACACTCTGGGCCCGACTGGTGGACGCCCCCAGTTTCGGCGAGAACTACATCACTCGGGAGAATCCGTTCACCATCACTGTGGAGGAGGCCCCTGAGCCCGAACCGGAGCATCCGGCCTGGGATTCCGCCACGGTGTACACCGGCGGAGAGATCGTGGAATACCAGGGCCGGGTCTTTGAGGCTCTGTGGTGGACCCGGAACCAGGAGCCCGGGGCCTCCCCGTACAGTGCCTGGTCCGAGATCGGCGCTCCCACCGAGTGCGAATCCGGCACGTACCCGGCCTGGGCTGCAAGCACCGAGTTCCGGGGCGGAGAAACAGTAGTGCACGAGGGCACCATCTATACTGCCAAGTGGTACAGCCGCAATCAGGAGCCCGGGGACCAGTGGGGTCCCTGGGAGGACGGCGGCAACTGCTGATCTGAACCGTTCAAGCAGCACTGATGTGGCGGCTCACCCTCCGGGGTGGGCCGCCACTCTTCACGGCGATGCTGAGCAGCGAGCTCGGAGTCGAGGCGGAGGTCAGCGGCGCTTGCGCTTCTCCCGTACGCGCATCTGCACCTCGATGGGGGTTCCGGTGAAGTCGAAGGTCTCACGCAGCCGGCGGGTGATGAACCGCCGGTAGCCCGGGTCCAGGAACCCGGTGGTGAACAGCACAAACTTGGGCGGGCGGGTCGCGGGCTGAGTGCCGAACAGGATCCGGGGCTGCTTGCCGCCGCGCACCGGATGCGGGTGCGCGGCCACCAGCTCGCCCAGGAAGGCGTTGAGCCGGCCGGTGGGGATCCGCTGCTCCCAGTTCTCCAGGGAACGGGACAGCGCAGGCGCCAGTTTGTCCTTATGCCAGCCGGTCATCGCTGAGACGTTGACCCGCGGCGCCCAGGCCACATGTGCCAGGTCGCGTTCGATCTCCCGCTCCAGGTAGTAGCGGCGCTCCTCATCCAACAGGTCCCATTTGTTGTAGGCCAGCACCAGGGCGCGCCCGGCATCCAGTGCCATCTGCACGATCCGGATGTCCTGCTCACTGACCGGCTCGTCCACGGCCAGCAGCACCACCGCCACCTCGGCCTTGTCCAGGGCCCGCTGGGTGCGCAGCATCGCATAGTACTCCGAGCCGGATGCCATATGCTGCCGGCGGCGGATACCAGCAGTGTCCACGAACCGCCACTCCTCACCGCCCAGGGTCACCAGCTCATCCACCGGGTCACGGGTTGTGCCGGCCACATTGTCCACCACCACACGCTCGGCACCGGCGAGCTTATTCAGCAGCGATGACTTGCCCACATTGGGCCGTCCCACCAGCGCCACTCGGCGCGGTCCGCCCAGGGGCACCAGGCCCCCGTGCTGAGCAGTCTCGGGAAGGAGCTTCAAGGCGGCATCGAGCAGGTCTCCGGTGCCGGTGCCGTGCAGGGCCGAAACCGGATAGGGCTCGCCCAGGCCCAGGTTCCACAGCGGATAGACCTCAGACATCTGAGCAGAAGAGTCGATCTTATTGGCCGCCAACAGCACCGGCTTCTTCTTCCGGCGCAGCATCTTCACCACGGCCTCATCCACTGCTGTGGCCCCGACCAGCCCGTCGAGGACAAAGATCACCGCATCAGCCTCATCCACTGCGAGCTCGGCCTGTTCCGCCACCCGCTTGTGGATGCCTTTGGCATCAGCCTCCCAACCGCCGGTGTCCACCAGGGTGAAATCCCGTCCGTTCCACTCTGCAGGATAGGAGACCCGGTCCCGGGTGACCCCGGGGACATCCTCCACCACTGCCTCGCGGGACCGGATGATCCGGTTGACCAGGGTGGATTTGCCCACATTGGGCCGTCCCACGATGGCAAGCACCGGCGGGGCGGGCACATAGGGCAACCCGGCGGCGTCGTCCTCTGCATCCTCCAGCAGGGCGGCGTCAGCGTCATCGAGCTCGTAGTCCTGCAGGCCGGCACGCAGCGCTGCAGCGCGGGCCTCGGCCTCCTCCTCGGTGATCTCGGCCAGGCGAGCGGCCAACCGGTCCTCATCACCGGTGGGCACGTACTCCTCAGGCCCCTGGGCATCCCTACTCATCAGGCGCCAGCTCCCTGGGCCTGCTCCACGCGGCCGATCAGTGAGTTCACGGTCTCTTCAAAGGTGAGGTCGGAGGAATCCAGCACAGCCACGCCGTCGGCAGCCTCGGTGAAGTTGCTGGCCGTGGAGTCCTTCTTATCGCGCTCTAACACCTGGCGCTTGAGCGCCTCAGCATCCTGGGTCCCGCCCAGCTGAGCGCCGCGGCGGCGCAGCCTGGCCTCCGCAGAGGCGGTCAGCAGCACGCGCACCTGCGCATCGGGGGCCACCACGGTGGTGATGTCGCGGCCTTCGGCCACAATGAATCCGGCCTCATCAATGATCCGGCGCTGCGCAGCCACCAACAGGGTGCGGGCCCGGCGGTTGGTGGCCACCTCGGAGACCTTCTCGGAGATGCGCGGCTCGCGGATCTCTGCGCTGATATCGGCCTGCCCCACGGTGATGGTCTGGTGCTGCGGGTCGGTGGAGATGGTCAACGGCAGCTCCTCCACTGCCAGGGCCACGGCATCCTCATCGTCAAGGTCCACCTGCTGGTCCAGGCAGTACCAGGTGGCCGCCCGGTACATGGCACCGGTGTCCAGGTAGGCAGCACCCAGCTGGGTGGCGGCGGCACGGCAGACGCTGGACTTCCCGGAGCCGGAGGGTCCGTCCACCGCGATCACCAGGCGCGGTTGGCGCACCTGGGGCGGGCGCGCTCCCGGCGCAGCCTCATCGGTGTGTGTGCTCAATGCAGTACTACCTTCCATCCCATTTCAGTCAGCGCCTGGGCCAGCTCGTCACGGCGGCCGGGCAGCACTGACACCTCCAACATACCCACTTGGTGTCCGGCCGAGTGCTCCATACGCAGATCCTCCACGTTGACACCCACTTTCCCGACGTCGTTGAGCACCGCGGAGATCTGCCCGGGCCGATCGTCAACAATAACAGTGACCACTGAGAAGGACTGCGGCGGGGCCCCGTGCTTGCCGGGCACCCGCGCCACCCCGGCATTGCCCTCAGCGATCAGCTGGGCAATATCGGCCTGCCCGCCGGGGGCTGCGGGGTCTTCCAAGGTGCTGATCAGCCGCTCCACGTCCTCGCGCAGCCCGTGGAGGATCTCCACCAGGGGGCGGGAATTGGCCGAGAGGATCTGCACCCACAGATTGGGATCACTGGCCGCGATCCGGGTGACATCCCGCAGGCCGTTGCCGGAGAGCGCCAGCGCCCCAGCCTCCGCATCCTGCAGGCGGGAGGCCACCAGCGAGGCCGCCACCTGCGGCAGGTGGGAGATCAGAGCCACCGACTCATCATGCTTAACCGCGTCCATCCGGTGCACACTGGCACCTAGGGTCTGCGCCAGGTTCACTGCGGCCTGCACTGCAGCGGCCGCGGAATCCTGGTGCGGGCAGATCACCCAGGGCATTGAGGTGAACAGCTCCCCACGGGCAGCCACCGGCCCGGACTGCTCACGCCCGGCCATCGGGTGGGTGCCCACGTACCGGGTCAGATGCTCCCGGGTGAGGGGGGCGGCGTTGTCGGCTGTCATGTTGACCAGATCGGTGAGGATTGCCGCTTTCACCGAGGCGATATCCAGTACGACGCCGCCGGGGAACCTCAGCAGGGCATCAGCCACCTCGGCTGCGGTCACCTCCGGCGGGGCGGCGATGATGATCAGGTCCGGATCGGTTCCCTGCTCCGGCTGCCAGATGGTTCCGGCCCCGATGTCCTGGGCGATCCGCTGGGCAGTGGGTGAGGGGTCCGAGAGCTGCACCTGGTGCCCGGCCTTCCGCAGGCCGAGTCCGATGCTGGCGCCCAGCAGTCCGGTGCCCCGGATGAGCACAGCAAGCTTGGCCGGCTCAACCACGGGAGCCCTCCCCTGCCGCTGCACCGCTGGCCAGATCCTGCAGGTGCCCGATCTCCTGGAGCTCGAGCTCGCGCAGCGTGCCCTGGGGCTGATCCCCGATGACGATCTTGCCGATGGCGGTGCGCACCAGCCTGGTCACCGGGTGGCCCACATGTTCCAGCATCCGCCGCACGATCCGGTTGCGCCCGGAGTGCAGAGTGATCTCCACCATGGTGCGGTTTCCAGTGGAGCCCACCACCCAGGCCCGGTCCGCGGCGATCGGACCGTCTTCGAGCTCGATCCCGTTCTGCAGCTGCTTGGCAGTCTTGACGCTCAGCTCACCCTGCACCTCGGCCAGGTAGGTCTTGGGGACCTCGTAGCGCGGGTGGGTGAGCCTGTTGGTGAGCTCGCCGTCATTGGTCAGCAGCAGCAGGCCCTCGGTCTCATAGTCCAGCCGGCCCACATGCACCAGACGGGCCGCGCGCATCTGACGGTCCAGGAAGTCGCCCACGCAGCGCCGGCCCTCGGGGTCATGCATAGTGGTCATGACCTTGGCAGGTTTATTGAACATCACGTATCGGTGGGTGACCTCCAGGGTGACCCGGACTCCGTCCACATGGATGGTCACCGACTGCGGGTCCACGCGCACCCCGGGCTCCACAATGACCTTGCCGTCCACCGCAACCCGGCCCTCAGCAATGAGGTCCTCACAGACTCGGCGGGAGGCGACCCCGGCCTGGGCCAGGACCTTCTGCAGGCGCACGCCGTCCTCGGTGTGCACAGCCTGGAAGTTGGCCTCGGCCTCGTCCGCACGGATCTTGGTGGGCTTGGGCTGGGCGGAGATCAGCCGTTCGGGTTTAGCATCTGCGAACGGCCCGCCCTCGGAGCCCGGTTTGGGGGTACGGGCGGCCCGGTTGGCCCTCGGTGCCGACTTCCTGGGCCCGCGCTTACCCTGAAAACTCATGCGGATCATCCTACCGGCCAGTCTCAGCGCTATCTGTCATGTACCTATCGGTCCTTCATGCACCTATAGGGCCATGACTTCCCGATAACCACATGAAAACCAGGGGCTCATGCCATGCGGGGCACTCCGGCACGAGTAAGCAGCTCAATCAATCGTCTGCAGTGCGGCTCCATCAGGTCTTCCCAGTAGATCCGCACCACGGTTCGGCGGGTACTGCGAATGGCGTCCTCACGGATCTTTTCCTGCTTATACACCTCGTCAAAGGTCGAATTCTCCATCCGGTACTTCAACCAGCCGTCAAACTCGACGACGACTCCGACCGCCTCCCAGCAGAAATCGAGTCGGTAAGCCTTATTGTGGACCTGCAGGGTGACCTGCAGCTGTGGCGGAGCAAAACCCAGCTCATGGAACCGCACCCGGGCCAGAGATTCTCCGGGGGACTCCGAAAGTGGAGACGCAAAGTGGAGCAGCCTTTTGAGATACTGCCGCCTGCGCGCGCTCAGCTGAACATCTGCGATCTCTCCCAGTTGGGCCACATCCAGCGGAGCCCGGGCAGGTGCTCCGTGCAGCGCGGCGTCCAGGAGGACCACAGCACCGGCAAACGGTAACCGCACAGCGGTATCAACCAGGCTCAGTGCCAACGGTTCCACATTGACCACCAGATTTTCTTGGACCTCAGATCCCGCCGCCGGAGTTGGGAGATCCAACCCCTGCTTCTCACTCTGGGTCAAGCCCCCGCTGTCCAGATGCCGCGCAGTGTCGAATCCACGCAAGGCATAGGGCGGAACTTCGGTCTCGTCGATCACTCCGGCCAGCCGGGCACGCCGCAGGAATTCCGCCTTGGATACGGAGCCCGTCAGCGGAGTTTGGCGACTGGTCCGAACCGACCCTCTGCTCGCGACTCGAAGGTGAATCTGCCGCGGCACCGCCAGCAGCGGAAGTCCGTGAATGCTGAGCGCAGATTCACGACAGAACACGGCATTGGGGTTCTGCAGGCTCTCGGCGGCAACAGCGAGCCGGTAGCGTTCCGAAGGGTGACTCCGCAGCCATACCTCTGCCGGCACATAGACGCCGCGGCGCAGCCGCAGCATCTTACCGCGGCGCATAGCCTCCGAGAGAGCGTCAGATGAATGGCTGCCATCCTGCAAAGGACACGCTACGCGCAGCAGGCTTGCCGGCTGTTGAGAATCCATAGTCCCCAGCATTGCCTGCTTCTGAAACTTCTGCAGAGACAATCCACACCCCTGTGGATAACCTCAGAGAAGCTCAGCCTCCGCCACTCCCAGCGCCAGTAGTCATGTAGCTATCTGCATTTCATGCACCTATAGGGCCATGATTTCCCGATAACCCCATGAGAAGCAGCCAGAGGGGTCAGACTGCCGAAGCGTCATCCTCAAGGTCCTCCACCCCCGGCAGGTGGGGGCTGAGCTTGGGCAGGTCCTCAATCGAGTCCAGTCCCAACCGTTCCAGGAACTCCGCGGTGGTGACGTAGAGGGTGGCCCCGGTGACCGGATCGGTGCCGGCGGTATCCAGCAGGCCCCGCTGAACCAGGGTGCGCACCACCCCGTCCACATTGACCCCGCGGATGGCGGAGACCGCTGAGCGCGCCACCGGCTGCCGGTAGGCGATCACGGCCAGAGTCTCCAGAGCCGCCGGGGAGAGCCGTGAGGTCTGCCCGCCCAGCACAAAGGCCGAGACCTGCTCCGCGTAGCGGGCCCGGGAGTAGTAGCGCCAGCCCCCGGCCACCTCGCGCAGCTCATAGCCGCGCTGCCGCGGCGCACCGGCCGGGGCGTCCCCGGGCCAGTTCTCAGTCACCCCGTCAGCCTCGGCGCGCAGTTCATCCAGCAGTGCTTGGACCTGATGCTGAGGCAGGCTGACTGCAGTGGCCAGCTCAGCGGGGCTCACCGGTTCTTCCGCGACCATCAGCACCGCTTCCACCGCGGCAAGATAGTCCTCATGGGAGACCAGCTGCGAGGAGCCGGCCTCCTCCAGGGCAGGGTTGCCCTGCGCTCCGGAATTGCCGCTGGGTTGTTCAGCCATCTCTGCTCTCCTGACCCGAGGTGCTCTTCCCCGCTGCGTCGCCCTCGCCTTCATCCCACTCTGCAGCGGCCCGGTCCAGGGCGTCCTGGGAGGTGCCGGCCTGCCCGGACCAGGTGACCAGCAGCTCGCCGAGCGGGACCTGCTGGTCGAACTCCACTGAACGGTCTCGGAAGAGCTCCAGCAGGCCTAAGAAGCGCACCACCACAACCAGCCGGCTCTCCGCGCCAGCCACCAACTCGGTGAAGCTGCACCGGCCTGCGGCGCGCAGCTGCTCGGTCATCGCGGCCATCTCGGCGCGCACATTCACCGCTGCGGCGTGCAGATGCGCCAGGCCCACCTCATCGGGTTCGGCCTGGCGGCGGGCCAAGGCCCGCTCGGCAAGTGCTTTGAGATCCTCAGCGGTGGTGTTCCACACCAACTCGGGGAGCAGATTGGCCATATCGGGATGAGCTCCGGGGCGCCGGGCGAACCGGCCGGCATTCTCCGCGGCGGCGGCACCCATCTGATCAGCGATCTGCTTAAAGGCCTTGTACTGCAACAGCCGGGCGAAAAGCAGGTCCCGTGCCTCCAGCGCAGCAATGTCATCCTCAGACTCCACCTGGGAGCCGGGCAGCAGCTGCACCAGTTTCATATCCAGCAAGGTGGCGGCCACGAACACAAAATTGGAGGACTCATCCAGTGCGCGTTGGGCCTCCAGAGTGCGCACATAGGCGATGAATTCTTCAGTGACCTCAGCCAGTGCCACTTTGGTGACATCCATCCTGCGCTTGGCGATCAGTCCCAGCAGCAGGTCGAACGGCCCGTCAAAGCCGTCCAGACTCACGGTGAAGCCAGAGCGGATCTCCTGGCCCTGGTCATCAAGTGCTACGTGGCCCTGGTCGGCTGCCGGATCGGCGGTCTCTGCCAGAGCAGGCTCAACCACTACGGAGCCCCTCCTCGAGCAATCAGCTCCCGGGCCAGTTGGCGGTAGGCTTTGGCGCCCTCGTGCTTGGCTGCGTAATTGGTGATCGGCTCCGCGGCCACCGTGGCGTCGGGGAACTTCACCGAGCGTTTGATCACCGTCTCGAAGACCTTCTCCCCAAAGGCCTCCACGATCCGCTGGATGACCTCTTTGGAGTGGGTGGTGCGCAGATCCACCATAGTGACCAGCACCCCGTCGATTTCCAGGTCCGGGTTGATCCGGTCCTGGACCTTCTCAATGGTGTCCTTCAACAGGGCCACCGCGCGCAGGGCGAAGAACTCGGCCACCAGTGGGATCACCACCCCGTGGGCGGCAGTCAGCGCGTTGACCGTCAGCAGCCCCAGCGAGGGCTGGCAGTCGATGAGGATCACATCGTAGTCGTTGCGGACTTTGCGCAGGGCCCGTTCCAGCACCTGTTCGCGGCCCACCTCGGTGACCAGCTGCACCTCCGCGGCGGAGAGGTCGATATTGGCCGGCAGCAGGTCCATCCCGGGCACATGGGTGGAGACCACGGCGTCGGTGACCTCCACGCCCTTCTCCATGAGCACGTTGTAGACAGTGGTCTCCAGCTCATGGGGGTTGGCGCCCAGACCTGCCGAGAGTGCTCCCTGGGGGTCGAAGTCCACCATGAGCACCCGGCGCCCGTACTCGGCCAGCGCGGCAGCCAGATTGATGGCAGAAGTGGTCTTTCCCACTCCGCCCTTTTGGTTGACCATCGCGATGATCCGGGCTGGGCCGTGGCCGTCCAGGGGCTCCGGCTCGGGAAACTCGTGCTTGGGACGGCCGGTGGGGCCGATGATCGCATCACCATGGATGGTGAAAAGCGTTCGCGGCTGCTCGGCGTTCACGTACGGCCCTCCGGTCTGGTCTGAAGCGACAGCGGTCAATGTTCTGACCAGATTACCCGGTGTGATGTCACGGGCAACCGCAAACCTTCCAGTTAGCGGCGCCGTGCGATGAAGAACAGGCGCCGGAAGGGCAGCACTGTCCCCAACGACGACGCCGGGTAGGCTTCTCGCAGCGCCGCCTTGTACTGTGCCACGAACTGTTCACCCAGCCCCTCGGGCAGCTGTTCGAGCACTGGTTTGGCCGCGGTGGCTGAGATCCAGGTGAAGACCGGGTCCTCCCCCTGCAGGGTGTGGTAGTAGGTGGTCTCCCAGGCCTCCACCTCCCACCCGGGCTGGGCGACGTCGTGCATATAGTCCTGTGGGTCTGCGGTGGGCTGCAGCAGCCGGGACTGGTCGATGTGCTGGGCGTAAGGCTCGGCAGCGGCGAACTCGTAGAGCAGCCGGTGGCTGGGGTTCTGGAAGTTGCCTGGGACCTGGACGGCGAAGATCCCGCCGGGGGCCACCAGGCCCATCAGCCCTGGGAGCAGCTCCCGGTGCTCGGGCAGCCACTGCAGGGCGGCGTTAGAGACGATCACATCGGGCGCCTGCCCCTGCGGCAGACCCTCGGAGCCGATGGTGCGGATATCTGCCTGCAGGAAGGTGGTCCGGGCGTCCTGGACGCTGCTGCGAGCGCGCTCGAGCATCTCAGCGCTGGAGTCGATGCCCAGAATCTGGGCCTGGGGCCAGGCGGTGCGCAGCACCGGGACCCCGTTGCCGGCCCCGCAGCCTAAGTCTACGATCCGCTGCGCCTGGGGATGCCTGACCCGGGCCACCAAATCCACCAAGGGCTGGAGCCGTTCGGAGCTGAAGGTGAGGTAGACCTGCGGGTTCCACCCGGTGCGCTGATCTGTCATAGCCGAATTATCACCTGATTCCGCCCAGCGGCGGGCGCACAGACGCTGGATTCGTCACACTGGGTCATACCCCAGCGGCCGGAACGTCTATTCTGTGATCAGCACCACACCGAGACGAAGGAGTCTGATCATGCCATCTGTTGCTTCCAACAGCTACCGCGAGATCTACGCCGAATCTGTTACCGACCCGCAGCGCTTCTGGCTGGAGACCGCCGCGCAGCTGGAGTGGGATGTTCCGCCGACCCAGGCCCTGGACAGCTCCCAGGCCCCGCTGCACCGCTGGTTCCCTGACGGGAAGCTCAACATCACCCATAACGCCCTGGACCGGCATGTGGCGGCCGGGCATGGGGACCGCACCGCGCTGATCTACGATTCCGCGATGACTCAGGACTCGCGCAGCTACAGCTATGCCGAGCTGCGCGATGAGGTAGCCGCCGCAGCCGGTGCCCTGGCTGCTCTGGGCGTGGGCACCGGTGACCGGGTGCTGCTCTATCTGCCGATGATCCCGCAGGCGGTCATCGCCATGCTGGCCTGCGCGCGGCTGGGTGCGGTGCACTCAGTGGTCTTCGGCGGGTTCGCGGCCAAAGAGATCGCCTCCAGAATCGACGACGCCGCCCCGGACACCGTGATCACCGCCACCGGCGGGATCGAACCTACCCGCCGGGTGGAGTATCTGCCCAAGGTGGCTGAGGCACTTCATCTGGCACAGCACAGGGTGGGCAGCGTCGTCGTGGTTCACCGGGAGGGATTTGAGCACAGTGCGGAGCAGCTGGCTAGCCGGAGCGAGGCTACCTGGCACGACTGGCAGACTCTGCTCAGCGCCGCTGAACCTGCGGCGCCGGTGAGCGTGCCGGCCACCCATCCGCTCTATGTGCTCTACACCTCCGGCACCACCGGCAAGCCCAAGGGAGTGGTGCGCGACCAGGGCGGCACCGCAGTGGCCCTGAACTGGACGATGCCTGCGATCTTCGGCATCGGGCCCGGGCAGGTGATCCTCTGCGCCTCCGATGTGGGATGGGTGGTGGGTCACTCCTATATCGTCTACGCCCCACTGCTGGCCGGGGCCACCAGTGTGCTCTACGAGGGCAAACCGGTGGGCACCCCAGATGCCGGGGCGTTCTGGCGGATGGTGCAGGAGCACCGGATCAACACGCTGTTCACAGCACCGACTGCGCTGCGGGCCATCCGCAAAGCGGATCCGGCGGCCTCTAAAGTCACCGACTATGACATCTCGAGCCTGAACTACCTGTTCAGCGCCGGGGAGCGGCTGGACCCGGAGACTCAGCGCTGGATCGGCGAGGCTCTGGATGTGCCGGTGATCGACAACTGGTGGCAGACCGAGACCGGGTGGCCGATCGCGGCCAATCCGGTGGGGATCCAACAGCTGCCGGTCAAGGTGGGTTCGGCCGCACTGCCGATGGTCGGCTATGACGTGGCGGTGCTGGACCCGCTGGGCGAGCCGCTGCCGGCGGGGCAGGAGGGCAATATCGCGATCAAGCTGCCGCTGCCGCCGGGCACCCTGTACTCGCTCTGGGGTGATGACGCCCGCTATGTGGAGGCCTACCTCTCGGCCTTCAAGGGCTACTACACCACAGGGGACTCCGGGTACATCGACCAGGACTGCTACATCTACGTGATGGGACGCACCGATGATGTCATCAACGTTTCTGGCCACCGGCTCTCCACCGGAGAGATCGAGGCTGCCGTGGCGGAGCACCCTGCGGTGGCCGAGTGCGCGGTGATCGGCCTGGCTGATGAGCTCAAGGGTCAACGCCCGGCCGGGTTCCTGGTGCTGAAGGCCGGGGCGCAGATCAGTCAGGAGCAGCTGCGCGAGGAGCTGGTGGCACATGTCCGGGCCACGATCGGCCCGGTGGCCGACTTCAAGGAGGTCGCAGTGGTGGAGGCACTGCCCAAGACCCGCTCCGGAAAGATCCTGCGCAAGACTATGCGCCAAATCGCAGACGGCAAGGACTATGTGGTGCCCTCCACTATCGAGGACCCCGGTGTGATCGAGGCCCTGCTGCCTGTACTGCGTGGGTCCCAGGGCAGCAAAGACTGAGGCCCCGGCCCGCTGATGTTCAGCGAACCGGGGCCGGCAGTCACTCAGCCAAGCGGTGGGCTCAGACCTCCACCACGCCCAGCAGGATGGCGGCGAGGAACAGCAGCAGGCTGTAGCCCCACATCCAGAGGAATGCGTAGCGGATGAACTTGCCGATCTCCAGGCGGGCCAGGCCCAGTCCCAGCCAGAGCGCCGGAGCAAAGGGGCTGATCAGCGCACCGACGATATTGCCGATGCCCGCCGCGTAGACGGCGGTGGTGGTGGAGATCCCCACTGAGGCCGTCACCTGTTCCACCACGGGGAAGAATCCGAACCAGAAGGCATCGGTGCTGAGCACAAAGTCCAGCGGCAGGGCGATGATGCCCAGCACAATGTGCATGTTCTGCAGCACCGGCTCGGGGGCCACCTGGATGATGTCCTCAGCGATGGAGTCCAGCATCCCACTCTCACCCAGGATGCCGAGGAAGGATCCGGCGGCCAGGATGATCACGGCCATCGAGAGCGCATTGGCTGCATGGTCCTTGATCCGGTCCAGCTGCTCCTGCATCTTGCGGTAGTTGATCAGAAGCGCCAGGCAGACACCCACCATGAACACATACGGAGTGGGCAGCCAGCCCACCATCAGTACAGCGATGATCGCCACGGTCAGCGCCGCGTTGACCCAGATGAGCTTGGGGCGCATCAGCTCCAGCCGGCGCTGCTGCTCCTCCGGGCTCTCTGCCTCGTCCTCCTCGTCGGTGATGGCAGCACTACCCCGGCTCTGGGCGCTCTGATCGGCAGAGTCCCCGCCGACAGCGGCCAGTTTTTGCGCCTCCTGGCGCTTGGCGATCCGGCGCTTCTCGCGCATGCCCATCACCACAGCCATGGCGATCAGCAGCACCAGGCCGGCTATCTGCACCGGGATCAGCGGGCGGTAGAGCTCAGTGGGGTCAATGCCAGTAACAGCTCCGGCCCGGCCGATGGGTCCGGCCCAGGGCAGCAGGTTCATCACGCCCACGCTGGTCACGGCCAGGGTCAGCAGCAGATAGGGGCTCATTCCCAGGCGCTTGTACACCGGCAGCAGCGGCGGAATGGTGACCAGAAGGGTGGTGGCTCCGGAACCGTCCAGGTGCGCCACTGCGCCCAGGCAGACCGTGCCGACGGCCACCGCGACCACGTTTCCGCGGGAAACTCTGACGATGAACCTCACCAGCGGTTCGAACAGCCCGACATCGCGCATGATGCCGAAGTAGAGGATCGCGAACACAAACATGATCGCGACACTCATCACCGAGCCGATTCCCGACTCGAAGAATTCGCTGATCTCATCAAAGTCATACCCCGCCAGCAGTGCCGCGGTGAGCGGAACCAGTGTCAGGATGACCAGGGGCGATACCCGGTTGGAGATCAGCAAGGCGACGACCGCAACAATCGTCAATAGCCCTACAGTGGTTAGCATCTCGAGGTACTCTCTTCCTATTCCCCGGCCCCCGACTGCAGGCACAGCTATGGGCCTGCTGATTGAGGTGGGGTTTTAAGTCGTGCGAGGGTCCGTTCTGTCTACATGCATGCAAGTAGACCCGGTACTTTATATCCCAGTACACTCAGGGTGTCAAAGCTCACAGGTACCTCCCCGTCACAGGAGCGCTCTCACAGAAAGTCCTGACACCCTATGACTCCTGCACCGGGCGTTCGCCGCTATTCCGGCGCCGACTATGTCTACTCCACCCTGCGAGAGCAGATCATCTCCCTGGAGCTTCCACCCGGTCAGCGACTCCGCGAGACGGCACTTGCCCAGCAGATGAAAGTCAGCCGCACCCCGGTGCGGGAGGCTCTGAGCCGGCTGCTCAGTGAGAACCTCGTGGAGCAGGGGCCCACTGGGGGTACCTTCGTCACCCCGCTTGACCTGGAGGATCTCCGAGAGCTCTACCTCATCCGCTCGGCTTTGGAGTCGGTCAGCGCCCGGGAGGCCGCCCAGCACGCCTCCCCTGCCGACCTCGCCGAGATGGCGGACCTCCTTGAACAGATGGAGCGCCTACTGGACCGGGAGTCCGAGACCCACCGGCTGGGCGCACTGCTACACGATGTGATCTTCAGGGCTGCAGGCATCCACCGCAGTGATGAAATGCTCCGCCAAATCCGAGGTCACCTGCACCGGTATCGGATCCTCTCCAATCAGAGCGCCAGCCGCCGCGAGGAAGCCTTTGCCGAGCACCGCCACATTGTTGATGCCATCGCCTCCCGGGACCCCGATGCTGCTGAGCAGGCCATCCGCGAGCATGTCATGGCCGCTTATCAGGAGGTCAAAGCCCATCTCCAGGCCCGGGAGTCCGCCGCCTGAAGGCTCCTCGAGCATCCCCGGGCTTGTATACACAAACCCACTAGAACGTGCCATATGCCGCTAGGAGGGTGACCCGTCGCCTCCTCTGTGTATACACTGGGGGTATGCGAGCAAGTGATGCGGCATACACCGCGCTCCAGGAGGAGATCCTGGAGGGCAGCCTGCCCCCAGGAACGGTCCTGGGCGAGGTGGAGCAGTCCCAGCGGCTGGGCGTCTCCCGCACTCCGGTCCGGGAGGCCTTCTCCCGGCTGGTGGCAGCCGGACTTGCCGTGCAGCACCCGCGCCGGGGCACTGTGGTCACTGATATCTCACTGGAAGACGTGGATCGCCTCTTCGAGGTGCGCATCCCGCTGGAGTCCCAGGCGGCAAGCCTGGCTGCCCAGCGCGGCAGCGCAGAGGTCTTCACGGCCTTGGCAGAAGAGTTCGACGCCGCCCAACTCGCCCCCGATGCCGAGAGCCACTACCGTCTGGCCGCCCGGATGGATCAAGAGATCGACGCGGCCGTAGGCAACCCCTACCTCAGCACCATGCTGAGCGGTCTGCGCGTTCACCTGGCTCGGGTCCGCCGCCTGGCCAAGGACCGCCCGGACCGCCTGGCCCGCTCCGCCGCAGAGCATCGCGATATTTGCTTAGGGATCGCCTCCGGCGACCCACAGATGGCAGAGGCCGCCACCAGACTCCACCTGCGCCGCAGCCTGGGCTACATCTCCCAGCAGCGGCAGCAGCTTTCCGAACCAGAACCAGCAACCTGAGAGGACTATCCCCATGATTGAACACACCGTACGGGTCCACCCCAGTTCCGATAACCTGGCCCGCGAGGACCAGCTGGCTTATAAGATCGCCAAGGTCGCTGTGGACCCGGTGCCCGTGGAGGATGAGGTCACCGAGATGGTGATCAACCGGATCATCGACAACGCCTCGGTGGCCGTGGCCTCGCTGAACCGGGCGCCCATTGTCTCCGCCCGGGCTCAGGCCCTTGCCCACCCGGCCTCTGCCAATGGCAGCGGCGGCTCGGTCTTCGGCATCACTGAGAAGGTTTCCCCCGAGTGGGCTGCCTGGGCCAACGGCGTGGCTGTCCGGGAGCTTGACTTCCACGACACCTTCCTCGCCGCGGACTACTCCCACCCCGGTGACAACATTCCGGCCATCCTCGCCGTGGCTGAGCACACCGGCCGCTCAGGGGCCGATCTGGTCCGCGGCATCGCCACCGGCTATGAGATCCAGGTGGACCTGGTCAAGGCGATCTGCCTGCACAAGCACAAGATCGACCATGTGGCCCATCTGGGGCCCTCCGCCGCAGCCGGCATCGGCACCCTGCTGGGCCTAGACGCTGAGACCATCTTCCAGGCCGTGGGCCAGGCCCTGCACACCACCACCGCAACCCGCCAGTCCCGCAAGGGTGAGATCTCCACCTGGAAGGCCCACGCCCCGGCATTCGCCGGAAAGATGGCCGTTGAGGCCGTGGACCGTGCCCTGCGCGGCCAGACCTCCCCGGTGCCGATCTACGAGGGCGAGGACGGGGTGATCGCCTGGATTCTGGACGGCCCGGAGGCTGAGTACACCGTGCCGCTGCCGGCCGAGGGCGAGCCCAAGCGCGGCATCCTGGACACCTACACCAAGGAGCACTCTGCGGAGTACCAGGCGCAGGCCTGGATCGATCTGGCTCGTAAGCTCCACGCCGAGCACCCGGAGATCACCGACCCCGCCAACGTGAAGTCAGTGCTGATCCGCACCAGCCACCACACCCACTACGTGATCGGCTCCGGGGCCAATGACCCGCAGAAGTACGATCCCACGGCATCCCGGGAGACTCTGGACCACTCCATCCCGTACATCTTCACCGTGGCCCTGCAGGACGGCCGCTGGCACCATGTGGACTCCTACGCCCCTGAGCGTGCCGGCCGGCCCGACACCGTGGAGCTGTGGCACAAGGTGACCACCGAGGAGGACCCGGAGTGGACCCGCCGCTACCACTCCCTGGACATCTCCGAGAAGGCCTTCGGCGGCTCGGTGGAGATCACCCTCAACGATGGGACGGTGATCACCGATGAGATTGCCGTCGCCGACGCCCACCCGCTGGGGGCCCGCCCCTTCGCACGGGAGCAGTACATCGCCAAGTTCCGCACTCTGGCAGAGGGCGTTGTCGACGACGCCGAGGCAGACCGGTTCCTGGAGACAGTCCAGCGCCTCCCCGAGCTGAGTGCCGAAGAACTGGTGGGTCTCAACGTCCAGGCTGCCGGCGGCGTCGTCGATCTGGCCAATTCCCCGAAGGGACTGTTCTGAGATGTTGTACGCAAAGACCACACCGGAGGCTAAGCGCAAACAGCTGCGCGAGATCCTCACCCCGGGGGCGGCACGCCAGTTCCCCGGCACCTTCACCCCGCTCTCGGCACCGCTGATCCAGGAGAAGGGCTTCGACGGGCTCTACATCTCTGGAGCCGTGTTGGCCAATGAGCTGGGCCTGCCGGACATCGGGCTGACCACGCTCACCGAGGTGGCCACCCGTGCCGGCCAGATCGCCCGGCTGTCCGATCTGCCAACAATTGTGGATGCCGATACCGGCTTCGGCGAGCCGATGAACGTGGCCCGGACCATCCATGAGCTGGAGAACGCTGGACTGGCCGGATGTCATATTGAGGACCAGGTGAACCCTAAGCGCTGCGGCCACCTGGACGGCAAGGCCACCGTGGACACCGAGACCGCCACCAAGCGGATCAAGGCTGCCGCGGAGGCCCGCCGGGATGAGAACTTCCTGATCATGGCGCGCACCGATTTACGGGCCGCCGAGGGGCTGGAGGCGGCCATTGACCGGGCCAAGGCCCTGGTGGCCGCCGGGGCTGATGCCATCTTCCCCGAGGCCATGAAGGATCTCTCCGAGTTCGAGGCGGTGTGCTCGGCCGTGGACGTTCCGGTGCTGGCGAATATGACCGAGTTCGGCAAGTCTGAGCTGTTCACCCGGCAGCAGCTGGCCGCAGCGGGGGTGGCGCTGATCATCTACCCGGTGACCTCACTGCGCTCCGCCATGGGGGCCATCGAACGGACTCTGGACACCATCGCCGCCGAGGGCACCCAGCAGCCGGCGGTAGAGTCCATGATGACCCGTGCCCGGCTCTATGAGCTGGTCGACTATGAGGCATACAGCAGCTTCGACTCCGGGATCTTCGACTTCGACGTTCCCGGACAGTTCAACCAATAACCTCCACATTAAGGAGTCACCGATGACTACCGAAGACACTGTGTACAAGGGCCTGGCCGGAGTAGTCGCCGACTACACCGCCATCTCCAAGGTCAACCCGGAGACCAATTCGTTGCTCTACCGCGGCTATCCGGTCCAGCAGCTGGCCGCCGAACTCAGCTTCGAGGAGGTCGCCCTGCTGCTGTGGACCGGCGAGCTGCCCACCGAGTCGCAGCTGGCGGAGTTTGTGACCTTCGAACGTGCCCACCGGGCGTTGGACCCCAGGGTCAAGTCCGCCATCGACCTGCTGCCCACCGACTGCCATCCGATGGATGTGGGCCGCACTGCGGTCTCCGTACTGGGTGCCAATGACCCTCAGTCTGAGGAATCCGATCCGGAGACTGAGCTGGCCAAGTCCAAGAAGCTCTTCGCGGCCTTCCCTGCAGTGGTTGCCTATGACCAGCGGCGCCGCCGCGGCCAGGAGGTCGTTGAGCCCCGGGAGGATCTGGACTACTCCCAGAACTTCCTCTGGATGACCTTCGGCGAGGAGGCAGCACCAGAAGTGGTGGATGCCTTCCGGGTCTCGATGGTGCTCTACGCTGAGCACTCCTTCAACGCCTCCACCTTCACCGCCCGGGTGGTGACCTCCACCCTCTCCGATCTGCACTCTGCGGTGACTGCCGCAATCGGCGCCCTGAAAGGCCCGCTGCACGGCGGCGCCAATGAGGCGGTGATGCACACCTTTGAGGAGATCGGCATCCGGAAGGAGGAGACGCGCGAGGAGGCCGCCGCCCGCTCCAAGGCGTGGATGGAGGAGGCCTTGGCCGCTAAGAAGAAGGTCATGGGCTTCGGTCACCGGGTGTATAAGAAGGGTGACTCCCGGGTGCCGACCATGAAGGCTGCCCTGGATGCGATGATCGAGCACTATGGGCGCCATGAGATCATCGGGCTCTACGACGGCCTGGAGCAGGCGATGGATGAGGCCAAGGGCATCAAACCCAACCTGGACTATCCGGCCGGGCCCACCTATCACCTGATGGGCTTTGACACTGAGCTGTTCACGCCGCTGTTCATCGCCTCCCGGATCACCGGCTGGACAGCGCACATTATGGAGCAGCGGGCGGCCAACTCGCTGATCCGCCCGCTGAGTGCCTATAACGGACCAGATGAGCGCCAGCTGAAGAAATAGCAGACGGACTCATACTGGAGCCCCGGAGGCCACGCTCAGCCGTAGGCTTCCGGGGCTTCGCTGTCAGCTGCGAGGCCGAGGACCGCCGTCCTTATTGTCCAGCATACGTTCCAAGGGGATCGTGTCATCCTGCCAGGGAGTGAGCAGCCACACCAGGAGGTAGGCCCCCAGGCCTGCCACGGGCAGAAGGAATGCGAGCAGGACCAAGAGGCGGACCAGCCACACATTGGCATTGAGTCCCCGGGCGATGCCCCCTGCGATACCGCCCAGCAGCCGGTCTGGGCCGCGGCGGAAACCGATGCTGCGAATAGCGTCGAAGAAGCGCGTCATACTCAAACGTTACGCTGAGCCAGCCGCCGCGGCAAGGCTAGCCGGCAGCCGGAGCTGGACCTGCCGGGCTCAGGACTACCGCGCTCGGGGATGGGCTGAGGCATACACCTCTCTCAGGGACTCGGCGGTGACCTTGGTGTAGATCTGGGTGGTGGTCACTGAGGCATGGCCCAGCAACTCCTGCACGGTGCGGATATCTGCCCCACCCTCGAGCATATGGGTCGCACAGCTGTGCCTGAGCGTATGGGGTGAGACCTCAGCGGTGATCCCAGCGGCCTCAGCAGTCTTCTTCAGGACCTCCCAGGCCGACTGACGCGAGAGCCTACCACCCAGCTTGTTGAGGAACAGGGCCGCTGAGCTCCGCCGCCCCGATTTCTCCGCCAGGGCGGGGCGGCCGGCGCTGAGATAGTCACCCAGTGCCTTCTGCGCCATCCGGCCCAGGGGCACCATCCGCTGCTTATTGCCCTTGCCGGTGACCCGCACCAGCACCAGCCCCTGCTCCCCCGCGGGCTGAAAGGCGTGGACATCGTCCACGTCCAGTGAGACTGCCTCAGTGATCCTGGCCCCGGTGGCATAGAGGAACTCCAACAGGGCCCGGTCGCGCAGACCAAGCGGCTGGGCCGGGCTGGGGGTCTCGATGAGCTGGCCGACCTGATCGGTACTGAGCGCTTTGGGCAGTGACTGAGCGAGTTTGGGGGCAGTGACCTCCGCGGCGGCGTCGTACCCGGTGCGCCCCTCCTGCGCCCAGTATTTGTGCAGGCCTCGGACGGCGGCGAGCATACGTGCCACTGACCGCTCTGCCAATGCGGTGCCGCCGTCGGCCCCGGTGGTGACCGCCTGCAGGTACTCGGAGATATGCCCGGAGTCGATCTGTGCGGGTGCCTGCAGCCCCAGCAGGTGCAAGTGGGCGGCGTAGCGGGCCAGGTCCCGCTCATAGGAGGCGAGGGTATTGGCCGATGAGCCGCGTTCAATGCGCAGATGAGCCAGGTAGTCGGCGACCTCAGGCCACAGTGCACTGGCCTGCGCCACCGTCCGGAACGCGGGGGCAGGCTGGCGCTGTGCAGCTGGCTCAGCCTGCGCGGCCATCAGCTGTGGCGGTGCTGCTTGGACCGGGCCAGGCCTGCACCGATGAGTCCGGCGAAGAGCGGGTGCGGGTTGGTGGGCCGGGACTTCAGCTCAGGATGGGCCTGGGTGGAGACGTAATAGGGGTGGACCTCTTTGGGCAGCTCCACGAACTCCACCAGCAGCCCGTCCGGGCTGGTGCCGGAGAACACCAGGCCGGCGTCAGCCAGTTGCTCGCGGTATTCGTTGTTGACCTCGTAGCGATGCCGATGCCGCTCGGAGACCTCAGTGGCTCCATAGGCTTCAGCCACCACGGAGCCCTCTGCCAGCTTCGCGTCATAGGCACCCAGACGCATAGTGCCGCCCAGGTCACCGGCGCCTTCCACGATGGACTTCTGCTCGGCCATGGTGGCGATCACCGGGAAGGTGGTCTCCGGGTCGAACTCGGTGGAGTTAGCCTGGCTCATACCCAGCACATTGCGGGCATACTCCATCACCATGGTCTGCAGGCCCAGGCAGAGGCCCAGTGCCGGGATGCCGTTCTCGCGGGCGTAACGCAGCGCACCGATCTTGCCGTCCAGCCCGCGCACACCGAAGCCTCCGGGTACGCAGATCGCGTCTGCCCCGGCCAGGGCCTTGGCCGCTCCCTCCGGGTCGGCACACAGGTCGGAGGGGACCCAGCGGATCTTGGTGCGCGCTTTATGCGCGAAGCCGCCGGCGCGCAGCGCCTCAGTGACGGAGAGGTAGGCATCGGGCAGGTCGATGTATTTGCCGACCAGGGCCACCTCCACCTCGTCATCGGGGTTGTGCACCACGTTGAGCAGCCGGTTCCACTTGCCCCAGTCCACATCTTTGAACTTCAGATCCAGGGCTTGGACCACATAGGCGTCGATAGCCTGTTTGTGCAGGATCTTGGGGATGTCGTAGATGCTGGGGGCGTCCGCGCAGTTGATCACCGCATCGGCATCCACATCGCACATCCGGGAGATCTTTCCGCGGATGTCGGCAGGAAGCTCCCGGTCACTGCGCAGCACGATCCCATCGGGCTGGATGCCCAGGGAGCGCAGGGCAGCCACCGAGTGCTGGGTGGGCTTGGTCTTCAGCTCCTGGCTGGGGCCGATATAGGGCACCAGGGACACGTGCAGGAAGAACACATTCTCCCGGCCCACATCCTGGCGCAGCTGACGGGCCGCCTCCAGGAAGGGCTGAGACTCAATATCGCCCACTGTTCCGCCGATCTCGGTGATGATCACATCAGGTGCGGCTCCCTGCGGGGTGTCAGCGGGCAGGCGCATCCGGCGCTTGATCTCATCGGTGATGTGCGGGATGACCTGGACGGTATCGCCCAGGTAGTCGCCCCGGCGCTCCTTCTCGATGACTGAGGAGTAGATCTGCCCAGTGGTGACGTTGTTGAGCCCGTCCAGGTTCTCGTCCAGGAAGCGTTCGTAGTGCCCGATGTCCAGGTCTGTCTCAGCACCGTCCTCGGTGACGAACACCTCACCGTGCTGGAAAGGGTTCATAGTGCCCGGGTCTACGTTGAGGTAGGGGTCCAGCTTCTGCATGACCACGTTGAGTCCGCGGGCCCTGAGCAGATGCCCCAGCGAGGAGGCAGTCAGTCCCTTTCCCAGTGAGGAGACCACACCACCGGTCACGAAGATCTGCCGGGTGATTTCCGGGCCGTTCTGATTTCTTGAATTAATGCGCTGCGCCACGGGGTTCCAGCCTATCACTCGGAATGGGATTTCTGATCACTTACGACGCCTCCCCGGCTCTGTGGAGCAGCTCAGCAGCATGGGCCCGGGCGGATTCGGAGTCCTCCTGGCCGGCCAACATGCGGGCCAGCTCGCCCACCCGTTCCGAGTGATCCAAGGCGCGCACATCGGAGGCGGTGACACCGGCGGCAGCATCTGAGGACTTATGAACCCGGATGTGGTGGTCGGCATAAGCGGCCACCTGAGGCAGATGCGTCACCACAATGACCTGGGCGTGCTGGGCCAGTGCTGCCAGCCGTCTGCCGATCTGCACAGCCGCCTTACCACCCACACCGGCATCAACCTCATCAAAGATGAAGGTCCCGGCCTGCTGCTGCTCAGCAAGCACCACCTCCAGGGCCAGCATGACCCTGGAGAGCTCACCGCCGGAGGCCCCTTTGCCCAGCGGCAGCGGTTCAGCCCCGGAGTGCGGGCTCAGCAGCAGTGCCACCGTATCTGCCCCGTGCAGGCCTAGCTCCGGGACAGGGTCTGTCTGAACTCTCAGCCGGGCCTGGGGCATGGCCAGGGCAGCAAGCTCACCTTCCACCGCCTCGGCCAGCCTCTGCCCTGCCTCCCGGCGACGCCGGGTCAGTTCCTCAGCCTGGGTGCGCAGTTGTTTCTCCTGCTGCTGCACGGCATCGGTGAGCTCCTGGATTCGGTCAGCGTCTGACTGCAGTGTGCTCAGCCGGGTCCGGGACTGCTCGGCCCAGGCGAGCACATCGGTGATCTCTGGCCCGTAGAGCCGCAGCAGCTTATCAATCTCCGCGCGCCTAGCGTGGATCTGGGCCAACCGCTCCGGGCCCGTCTCATCAAGGCTGGCCGCGTAGAGACCAAGCTGGGAGGCGGCATCGGAGAGCAGCGCTGAAACCTCGGCCAGCTGCTGGGCGAGCTGCTGCAGCTCCTGGTCCTGATCTGTCACCGGGGTCAGAGCCGACTGTGCGGCCTCGAGCAGCTGTGCGGCATGGGGGCCGGGCTCCACCACCTCGGCAGCGTCCCCACCGGAGAGCACCGCCTGAGCCGTGCGGGCTGCCTCACGTAGGGTCTCGACGTTCTCCAACTTGATCGACTCCGCTTTGAGCTGCTCATCTTCACCGGGCACCGGCTCCACGGCGTCGATGGCCTCCAGGGCCTGCTGAAGGTGTTCGGCCTCCCGCCGGCGCTCCAGCTCATGGGCTGTAATCTGCTCCAGCTCGGCCTTGTGCTGCTGGTAGGTGCGGAACCTCTGCTGGTAGTCAGCCAGCAGCTGGGCGAACTCGGCACCGGCGTAGCTGTCCAGGGCCGCCCGTTGGGCTGCCGCGGACTTCAGCCTCAACTGGTCGGACTGGCCATGCACGGTCACCAGCTCTGCGCCCACCTGTCCCAGTACGCTCACCGGTACTGCGCGGCCGGCCACGCTGGCGCGGCTGCGGCCTTTTGAGCTGACCAACCGGCCCAGCAGAAGGGGCTCATCAGCGCTTTCTCTGCCCTGTTCTTCCAGCACTCCGGCCTCGGCGGCCCGGTCCCTGGCTGGGTGGTCGGCAGCGACCATGATCTCGGCGTCCACAGCGGCTCGCTGCGAGCCGGATCGGACCGTGGAGGCCTCAGCCCGGGCACCCAGCAGCAGTCCGAAGGCGGTGATCACCATAGTTTTGCCCGCTCCGGTCTCGCCGGTGACAACGTTGAACCCGGGGGCCAGTTCCAGCTCGGCGCGCTCAATGACGCCCAGCCCACTGATGCTCAGGTGCTCAATCACGTCCGCTCAGACCTCCTCCCCGCCTTCTGTGGAGGGCAGGGTGTTGGAAGCCTCCACCGGTCCGCGCCAGCCGGTGGTGGGCAGGTTGAACTTATCCACCAACCGCTGGGAGAAAGGCGTCTGATGAACCCGCGCCAGCAGCACCGGGGTCTCCGAACGGGTCACCTCGACCCGCGCTCCTGCGGGCAGCTCCATGGAGCGGGAGCCGTCACACCAGAGAACGCCCTGCTCCTCACCGCGGGGCAGCAGCTCCACGCCCATCACGGAGGCGGGGTCCACCACCAGCGGCCGGGCGAAGAGCGCATGGGCAGAGATCGGCACCATCACCAGGGCCTGCACCTCGGGCCAGACCACGGGTCCCCCGGCAGAGAATGCGTAGGCGGTGGAGCCGGTGGGGGTGGACATCACCACCCCGTCACAGCCGAAGGCCGATACCGGTGCGCCGTCGATCTCGATCACCAACTCGATCATCCGCTGCCGGGAGGCTTTCTCAATACTGGCCTCGTTCAGGGCCCAGCTGGAGCCCAGGTGCTTATCGGCCTGCCACACCTGGACATCCAGGGTCATCCGCTGCTCGACGGTGTAGTTCTGCTGGATCACCCACTGCACGGACTCATCCAGCTGGGTGCGCTCGGACTCGGCCAGGAATCCCACATGCCCCAGGTTGACTCCCATCAGCGGAAGTCTGGCGCTGCGCGCCCGGTGGGCGGCTCGCAGGATGGACCCGTCGCCGCCTAGCACCATACCGACTTCGCAGTCGGCCAGGGCGATCTCACGTTCGGCCACCGCCACCTCAGCGGCTGCCAGCTGGTCCCCCGCCACTGCGGCGATGGCCTCCAGGTCGTGCTGGAGCATCACCGGCCGCAGACCGGCGGATCGGAGGCTCCGGGCTACAGTGACGGCGGCGTCGACTGCATCACGCCGGCCGGTATGTGCCAGTACCAGCACTGCCCGCATAGGCTCTCCTCCCATCCTCTGGTCCTCAGGTCAGGGTGCAGTTCGGCCGCTGATCGTCAGCCGCCGAACTCAACACTGCCCAGCCTATCCTCCGTTGCGGAGATGGCTGCCGCCGGCTCACTCCGCAGCCAGAGAAAGAACTCGGCGTTGCCGTCCTGCCCGGGCAGCTGGGAGCGTGAGACTCCGCGCAGCGCCAGCCCGGCGTCCTCGGCGGCGGCGATCACTCCTACCACAGCCTCCCGTCGTTGGGCGGGACTGCTGACCACCCCGGTGCGGGCCAGGCGCTGCCGGCCGATCTCGAACTGAGGCTTGACCATCAGCAGCAGATCCGCCCCCGGTGCGGCCTGGCCGGCGAGGGCCCCGACCACCAGCCGCAGAGAGATGAATGACAGGTCAGCGACGATGAGCCCGAACGGCTCCCCCAGCTCCCCGGGCCGCACATATCTGAGGTTGAGACCCTCTACGGCAGTCACCCGAGGATCAGCCCGGACCTGCGCTGCCAACTGGTCGCGGCCGACGTCCACCGCGACCACATGCTCGGCACCCCTGCTCAGCAACACTTGAGTGAAGCCGCCGGTGGAGGCTCCAGCATCCAAGCAGCGCAGCCCGGCGGGCTGGATCTGCCCGAAAGCCTGCAGAGCCCCGAGCAGCTTATGGGCGGCACGGCTGACCCACTGGTCCTGCTCGGTGATGCTCAGCTTCTGGCCGGGCTGCACTTTTGTTGCCGGTTTGTGGACGACGACGCCGCCCACTGTCACCTGCCCGTTTTCAATCAGGTGATGTGCCCGGCTCCGGCTGGGCACCAACCCGGCGGCCACCAGCGCTTTGTCGAGGCGTTCGGCCATGGCTGATCAGCGGCCAGCAGGACCGCTGGTCTGCTCGGTGGCCCTGAGCCGTTCCGTCAGCTGCTGATGAAGCCGCTGCGCCTCAACGATCTGCTGCTCGACCTGCTCCGTGGTGAGGTGCACAGCTGTGGTGGAGTCCTGATCTGGAGTGGGGGCGGCGTCGTGGTTCTGGATCATCACAGGCTCCGGTGGTTGCCGTTGAAGAGGTCTTCCAGGGTGTCCAGAATCCAGTGGGGCCGCTGGTGCCCCGTGGCTGTGTGTGCTTGGTTCTCCTCGGTGGCCCCGGTGAGCACGAGCGCGGTGGTGTAGCCGGCCCGGTTGCCGCCGAGAATATCGGTGTCCAGCCGGTCACCCACCACCAGGGGGCGCTCCAGTCCCAGGGATTCTGCAGCCTGGCTGAACATCACCGGTTCGGGTTTGCCAGCGGCCAGCGGCTGCGCGCCGGTGGCGAAGCGGACTGCTTCCACCAGGGCTCCATTGGCCGGGGCGATGCCGTTTTCACGGGGTACGCTGCGGTCCAGATTGGTGGCGAACCATTGGGCGCCGTTATTGATGGCATAGGAGGCCTCTGCCAGGTCCTTCCAGCCAAGGTCGGGGTCGAAGCCCTGGATGACCGCCTCGGGGGAATCAGATGCGCTCTCCACCACGGTGTAGCCAGCCTCGCTGCACAGTTCGCGCAGTGAGTCGCTGCCGGTGACCAGCACCTTGGCAGGCGGTGCCAGGTGCTGACTCATCAGCGCGACTCCGGCGGTCGCGGAGCCGTAGACGTCATGCGGTTCGGCGGCGATACCCAGTTCCACCAGATGCGCTGCGATCTGCTCGGCCGAACGCGAGGCATTATTGGTCACGAACGCGCAGCGCCTGTCCATGTCCTTGAGCTGGGCCACTGCCTGCGGGGCTGCGGGGACGGCATGGGCACCACGGTAGAGAACTCCGTCCAGGTCAAAGAGCACCCCGTCATGGGACTCGATCAGGGCCGCGTTCATGAGCTGGACTCCGGCAGCACGTCTTTGACCCGGGGCAGGGCAGGCTCGTCCTCCTCGTCATCGAAGTCGTAGATCTCAGGCTCTTCGAACAGGCCGGTGCCCAGGGCCTTCTCGGCCACCGGAATCTGAGCGGTCCATCTGCTGGCCTCCTGTTCCTGGCCGAGCTGGTGAAGCACCTCCGCGTAGGCGGCATAGAGGCGGGGGCTGAAGGAGAAGGCACGGCTGAGGCTCAGCTCGGGGATCTCCAGGGCAGCTTTTGCGCTGGCGGAATCGCCCTGGTCCTGGTGGGCTCCGGCGACCACCATGGCCAGCTCGGCCCGAGCGGCACCGGTGAGCTGCTGGGCCTCAGGCTCCTGGGCCAGTTCCACGGCCTTCTCCGACTTACCGAGGGCGCGCAGGCAGTCGGCGATCACCGGCAGGTGCGTCTGGTCGCCGCTGATCCTGCGGTAGGTGCGCAGTTCGCGCAGTGCTTCGGCATAGTCCTCTGCCGCATAGGCCGCCAGACCTACTGCCTCCCGGACCACGGCCAGGCGCCCTCCTCTGCGCGATGCGGCCAGTGCGTGCTCCAGGGCCAGCTGCGGGTTGATATCCAGCAGCCGGCCGGCCATCACCAGGTGCTTGGCCACCCACTGGCGGTTGTTGTCTGTGAGGGTGCTCAGCTGACGGGCAGCCTCCCGGTCGAGTTCCTTGCCGGTGATGTCCTCATCGATCTCCGGGGAGCGTTCCCTGTCCTCGCGATTGGCCCTGCGCAGGTCTCTGGGGTTGTGTGAGGGCTGCTCACGCTCGGTGCGCTGGCGCGGGGGATAGCTTCGGCGATCGCTCATCGGCTGGTCTCGTTTCGTCACTGGAACAGGATACAAGCAGGCATGCAGAAAGCCCCCGGGCTCTGCGCCATTGCAGGGCTCGGGGGCTTTCTCTAATGTGTGTCCGGCGGTGTCCTACTCTCCCACACCCTTCCGAGTGCAGTACCATCGGCGCTGT
>NZ_WRPM01000043.1 GCF_009758175.1 Nesterenkonia alkaliphila | reverse complement strand
GTCCAGTTCGTGGCATACCCCATTCTACAACTAATCCAACGAATTACTGACGCACGACACTAGACCTGGACGAATACGGACTGACTCTGCCACTTCCGTTGCGATTTGCCGGCTTTGGGATGTTTTCGCAAGGAGGGACCGCCCATGTGCTTGTCTCCTTCGCGAACCTAGCTCAGCATTCTCAGGTCAGGCAGCAACTGTCTGCGGTGAAATTGTGGACCGTGGACGGGGTTCAAGGCTTGGATGTGGCTCCGATCCGCCACGGACCAAAGGGCACGACAGAGGTCGCTCCTTAGTTCGAGGGAGGCCTATGCGGTTTGCGTGGCCGCGGCGCCTGTTTGAGTTCTTTGGACGGATCCGGGCGTCACTGTAGGCGGTTTGACACTTGTTGCCTCTCCTTGCACCCACTGAACCTCGACACCACGGGGTGTAATTGTCATCTCGGGAGCCTCGTCGCCCCACGGAAAGTGCACCCCAAGTGGTTACGAGGATCTTACCTTGCTCTCCTCTCCATGATCTCAGCTGTCCTGGCAGCCGGTGACGCGCATCCCGGCGCAATAAGAGATACGAACCCCGAACATTCGCGGGGGTAGGACGCCGGTCTGAATTTTCGTCGGTTCGAGGAGCAGCCTGGACGATCGGACTGGCGAGTCGCGCACGGTGGACCATATGGGCGGTACGCGTCAGAGTACCTGGAAGCGTGTCTTCCTTTTAACCAGCTTGACTCTGGTTAACCCCTTTCATGTCTAGTGCTGAACGTATCTGGCTCCACAGGTGAGAAGAAAGCTCCGTCGGCGTGTAATGCCTCCCGTGACGGGATCGTGTGGCAGCACTGAGAGCCTCCACATAAGACTGGCCCACCTCTTCACCGGATAGAGCGCCCCACTCTTCCTCCAGCTGGGGGAGGTCGGACATGGAGAAAGGCGGTTCGGTGTTGACCGCCTCGGTGACATCGAGCCACCTACCGCTTAGGCCAGTACTCGCAGCTCGGGCGGACCACCACGAAGGCAGTGCGGCTAGAACAGCAGACGCAGTGGGCGAAAGCTCAGCCGATGCCTCTGCTGATGAGATGGCGCGTCTGGAGCCGCGCGCACCTAAGGGACGAGCATCGAGCATCTTGGACGTGGGCTTCACACATTTCACTTTATCCCCCAGCTCCCCAGGTTCCGCATATTCGGTTTGATGAGTCCAGGATGGTCGTGACCCTGATGGGCATTTACCACTGGAGTGCTTGGAGTGACCCCGTGAATTCGGTCCAGTAGTTATGTGAGTTGCACCAGCGCCCATTGGTAGTGGGCGGGAAGACTGGTGTGATCATGACGAATAAGAGAAGAAGGCATGCCCCGGAGCAGATCATCCGTAAGCTCCAGGTTGCCGAGCAGATGTTGGCCCAAGGCCATGACATGGCCGCAGTAGCCCGTGAACTGGGGGTCACCGAGGCTACGTACTACCGGTGGAAGAACCAGTACGGCGGGCTCAAAGCAGAAGACGCCAAACGGCTCAAAGAACTCGAGAAGCAAAACGACCGGCTGAAGAAGCTGCTGGCCGAGGCTGAGCTGGAGAAAGCAGCGCTGAAAGAGCTCGCAGAGGGAAACTTCTAAGCCCGCCCAGACGCCGTGAAGCTGTCCGCCACCTGATCACGAAATTCCAAATCAGTGAGCGGGCAGCAACCCGTCTGGCCGGGTTTTCCCGGTCTGCCTACCGGCGCCCCCTACAAGCCCAGAGGGATGCAGATCCTGATGCTGATCTGCGCCAGTGGCTGCGCGACTACGCGAAACAGCACCCCCGGCGCGGGTATCGGAGGGCCTACCACCGGGCCAAGGCCCATGGCTGGGTGGTCAACCATAAGAAGATCCAACGGCTCTGGCGCGAAGAAGGACTCCGGGTCCCGGTGCGCCGGCGGCGCAAGCGCCGCGGCGTCTCCACCGTTGATGCCCCAGCGGCCACGGCTGCGAACATGGGGTGGGCAGTGGGGTTCCAATTCGACGCCGATGAACAAGGCAGGGCTATCAAGATCGCCTCCATCGTTGATGAGCACACCCGAGAATGCCTCGGCGGACTAGTCCAGCGTTCCATCACCGGCGATGCGCTGACCACCCACCTGGAGGCCCTGGTCGCTCAACGCGGCGTCCCGGCGGTGCTGCGCTGTGACAACGGGCCAGAGCTGATCAGCCAGGCCATGGCTAACTGGGCCGGTGAGAAGATAGGGATCCACTACATCCCGCCCCCTGGCGCAACGGCTACGTAGAGTCTTTCAACAGCAGAATCCGCGACGAGTGCTTGAACATCAACAGCTTCTACTCCCTGCTCCACGCCAGAGTGATCATCACCGACTGGAAGCACGACTACAATCACCACAGGGAACACTCAGCACTGGGCTACCAGCCCCCAGCAATCTACGCCCAGCAGTGCGCCCACAGAACCGAAGCTCAACCTCCGCAGCTCACATAAGAACTGGACTTAACACCGGGGCACTCCATGCTCGCATTCGGCCTATTAAGACAAGTGCCGCAGCGGGGGAGCCAACTACTAGCTCAGGGCACGGGAGGCTTCGTCTTCATGGACGCTTCAGGGGAGCATGAGGCTCGGGGACAAGTTTTTACAGTGTCTGCATTACTACCTGGTGCGCAGGAACGTTACCACCGGGTGGCTGGAAACCGATGATTTTCTTGGTCGGAGACTTGACAGTGAGGTGACTGAGGGTCTCCGTCGGGTGTCTCACTAAACCTCGATCCACCGATCCGCAGTGGCTGGGGAGGGTGGGTTGATAGAGGAAATGCCCCTCTGACCTGGGAAAATAGTGATGTCTCACGTCACCATGTCCCACTCAGAAAGGGGCACCTCTCAGGTGCTATTCAACCACGCCCGCTCCGCGGTCTCCTATACCTTCGATGAGCCCAATCTCGTGTCGGCGGCCGGGTTGGCTCCAGTGATGGCCCTGGCCCAGGATGCTGGGCTGGCTGATCTGGCCGAGGAGAAGATCAGCGTGCGGAACACCGGGGCCGATAAAGGCGCCAACGCTGGGGCGAAGATCAGCAGCCTGGTCGCGGGCATGGTTGCCGGTGCCGACAGCATTGATGACATGGATCTCCTCCGTCACGGCGGGATGGGCTCAGTGTTTGACCGGGTGTATGCGCCCTCGACTCTGGGTTCTCATCTGCGGGAGTACATCCACGGGCATGTCAAACAGCTCGGATCAGTCTCCTCGGGGTTCCTCGTCGGCCTAGGCGGGCGAGCCCCGCTGCTGCCAGTACCGGCCGCCGGGGACGGGGCAGGGACGGTGTTCGTTGATATTGATGACACTGTCATCGAGGTCTTCTCCGCGAAGAAGCAGGGCGCCGGCTATGGCTACAACAGCACCCGGGGGCTGAACGGGCTGCTGGTCACCGCATGTACTTCTGAGTCCTCGCCTGTGATCATCGGCCAGCAGCTGCGCAAAGGAGCAGCGCATTCGGCCCGGGGTGCCGATAAGGTTCTCGCCGATGCTCTGGGGGCGTTGAAGAAGATCCCTGGCCAGGACGCTGCTGTGGTGGCCCGTGCTGACTCGGCCTACTACAACTCCAAGATCGCTGGTGCGGCGGCCCGTGCTGGGGCGGCACTGTCGGTGACGGTCAGGTTGGATCAGCGGATCAAGAAGACCATCGCCGAGATCGACGATGAGGCCTGGGAGAGGATCGAGTACAACAACGCGATCTTCGATGAGACCACCGGCACCTGGGTCTCTGAGGCTGAGGTCGCTGAGGTTCCCTTCACCGCCTTCACCTCGAAAAGTGAAGACCAGCAGGTCACCGGACGACTGATCGTGCGCCGGGTGCCTGAGAAGAACGCCGCGAAGCTGGCCGCGGGCCAGGACACCATCTTCGACACCTACCGGCACCACGGATTCTTCGTGCGCCACGAGGCGCTGTGTTGATCGGGGGTGATGTGAGATCGCCCCCCTGGTTCGTCGCGGCGGACTAGGGAAGCTGAGGGCAGCCTGATCCCCGTGGCGGGGGTGAGGGTGGGAGCAGCCCTGACAACGCCGGGACGTGCCAGTACTGCCAGATGGTACGGGTCCGGTTAGCAAGACGGAAAGGCATACGTGAGGAACCAGTGTCGTAACGCTCCTCAAGCGTGGTACCAACTCGAACCTGGCGGATCAGGGTTGGCTTGCACCGCGTCCCCACTCGAATGTCCGGGCGGGGAACTCGGGCACCGGCTGAAGATGTCGGTGCCGGAGGCCATGATGAATGCCCGCGGCGTAGTCATGGCGAGGGTGCTGGAGCATAGCTGGGTGCCGATCCCGTCGACCGATCAGACAGTGAACGTGGGAACCCTCTCGTCGGTCCCGCACGCCGTGACATCCGGTCACGCATCGTACGGGAAGGCGCGCCGACCGCTGATGCCGGCGGGAGGGGGCGGAGGGTCCGTAGTAGTCCGAGGGCGGGAAAGCCGTCCACATGGCAAAGGGACCCAGTTTGATTCGCAGCGTTCTGATGCGTAGGAAGGAGTTACGCCCGTGAATACGAGCGTTCCGTGGCCCGCCGACTTCCAGGAGGCATGGCACCGGGTACTTGTAATGCAGACGAAACTGCACCGTTGGGCGGCGGCCGATCCTGGTCGTCGTTTCGATGACCTGTTCAATCTCGTTTACGATCCCGCGTTCCTGATGGCAGCGTGGGAACGAGTGCGGGGCAACAAGGGCGGGCACACTCCCGGGGTCGATGGCGAGATTCCTCGCCGGGTACCCTCGGATCAGGTGCCCGTCGTGCTGGCCGGGATTCGCCGAATGGTGAAGACCGGACAGCTCGAGCCCGTGATGGTTCGTGAGAAGTCGATCCCGAAAGCGAACGGCAAGGTCCGCCGCTTAGGGATTCCGACGATGACGGATCGGATCGTGCAAGCCGCGTTGAAGCTGGTGCTGGAACCGATCTTCGAGGCGGGTTTCTATCCGTCCTCGTATGGGTTCCGGCCGCGCCGCAGAGCGCAGGACGCGATCGAGGAGATACACCATTTCGCTTCTGCATCCCTCAGCTATGAGTGGGTGTTCGAGGCGGACATCACCGCGTGCTTCGATGAGATCGATCACACTGCCCTGATGGGCCGGGTTCGTGAACGTGTCTCGGACAAGCGCGTGCTGGGGTTAATCCGCGCGTTCCTGAAAGCCGGTGTCCTCTCCGAGGACGGCGTGCACAGGGACACCGTCACCGGCACCCCGCAGGGCGGGATACTCTCACCGCTGCTGGCGAACATCGCCCTCTCCGGGCTGGACTGGCACTTCCAAAATAAGTGGGAGGCGCTGGGCACCAACAGCCAACGACAACAGCACCGTCGCAAAGGCGGCGCGACGATGAAGTTGATCCGCTACGCGGACGATTTCGTCGTACTCGTCAAAGGCTCCCGTGCCCACGCGGAATCCCTCTGGGAGGAAGTCGCCACGGTCTTGGCTCCGATAGGGCTTCGCCTGTCAGCGGAGAAGACGAAACTCACCCACATTGACGAGGGGTTCGATTTCCTCGGATGGCACATTCAGCGCCACCAAAAGAAGGGAACCCAGGGACAGACTCGGGTTTACACGTATGCGTCGAAGAAATCACTTGCTTCGATCATCACTAAACTCCGTGGTCTGACCCGCCGGACAGCGCATCTGACTCTGGCCGAGTTGATCCGCCGGGTCAACCCGGTACTCCGGGGCTGGTGCACGTACTTCCAGCACGGGGTCTCCAACCGCACCTTCGGATACGTCGATCACTACATGTTCTGGCGGATCTACGGATGGTTGCGGAAACGACACCCCAAGCTCAGCGCGCGCACCGTGAAACGCCGCTACCTTCCCGGGTGGGAGATCCGCGCCGACGGGATCGAGCTATTCCGTCCCCGCGCGATCCTGATTACCCGGTACCGGTATCGCGGAAGTCGTATTCCGACACCCTGGACCGACACCGCAACGGCATGAATCAAATGGAGAGCCGGATGCTCAGGAATGGGCACGTCCGGTTCGGTGGGCGGCCAGCGGAAACCCACCCCCGGCAACGGGGACAGGGCGCCGCTGGTCGACCCTTCACCACCATCAGTGACCAGACCCTCGATACTGCCGCGGCTGACCGGGTCCACCGGGGCCATGCGGTGATCGAGCAGGTCAATGCCGAACTCAAAGCAGGGCCCCTGGCCCATATGCCCTCAGGGAAGTTCCAGGCCAACGCGGCCTGGCTGGTTGCTGCGGTGATCGCTCACAACCTCATCCGCGCCACCGCCGCTGTCATCGGCGGAACCATGGCCAGGGCCCGGGCGCTGACGCTGCGGAGCAGGATCATCAGCACCCCCGCCCGGATCGCTCACCGTGCCCGGCGGCTGATCCTGCACCTGCCCACCGAATGGAAATGGGCGAAAGCTTTCGACAAGCTCTGGGCTGCGGCCCTGGGCCCACCACCAGCAGCGGCGAGCACCTGATCATCCAGCCCCCGAAGGACACCAGGCCAGCGCAAAAGGAGACCCGGGGACAGCAACAGTGGAACAGACCGGAGCATGGCCGGGACACCCCCGCCTGCCCACCTTCCCTGCTGCCACAGTTCAGGACTTCAGCAACATTTCAGAACCCACCTCGGTGGATCGAGGTTTAGGGTTGGGCCGGATTGCTTCATGAAAGAGTCAGGAAGAGTTTTTCGAGTTCCTCCACGGTGAGGCCGTCCTCTTCTTCGGCCGCCGATTCCGGGTCTGTGATGCAGTACTGCATGGCACCGGAGACGATCATGAAGCCAGCACGATCAAGGGCCGTGGATACTGCGGCCAACTGGGTGACGACCTCGCGGCATGAGCCGTTGTTCTCCACCGAATTGATGACCGAGTCCAGCTGACCTCGGGCACGTTTGAGCCTGTTGATGATCTTGCGCTGGGTCTCGGGGTCTGCGTTACGCATGTGGGTCCTTCCGGTGCCTTGGATCAGAGAATGAGGATACGACGAATGATCGTCCCATGATTCTGCGGGACGGGGTCAGCCGGAAGCGAGCTGGGTCCGGACTTCGTTCATATCGAGGGCTTTGATGGACTCGATAAGTTCGTGGAGACCAGCCGGGGCCAGAGCGCCGGGCCGTGAGTACACCAACACGCCGTCGCGGAACGCCATCAGGGTAGGTATTGAGGTGATCTTCGCAGCGGAGGCCAGGGCTGGTTCGGCCTCGGTGTCCACTGAGGTGAATGTGATCTCTGGATATTCGGCGGCGGCACCTTCGAAGACCGGGGCGAAGGCGCGGCACGGCCCGCACCAGTCGGCCCAAAAGTCCACCAGGACGATGCCGTCCTGCTGGATGCTGCTGGTGAAGGTGTGCTGGTTCAGGGCATGGACAGTCGTCATGATGAAGTTCCTTCTGTTTAGGTGAGTTCTAGAGTGAGTACAAGCCCGCCCATGATCAGGACGAAGATTCCGAAGGCCTTGCGCAGGCCATCCTCTGGAATGCGATCGGTCAACTGTGACCCCAGCAATGCGCCTGCGACGGCTGCTCCGGTGACCAGTAGGATGAGCTGCCAATCCAGGCTGATAACAGTCAGGTAGCCCCCTAGGCCGGCCACTGATTTCATGGTGATCACCAGCAGGGAGGTGCCCACTGCTGCGGACATGGGCAGGCCAGCGAGCAGTGCTAAGGCGGGAACCACAAGGAAACCGCCTCCGGCGCCCACCATGCCCGTCACCAGGCCGACGATTAGCCCGTCGGCGAGGACGCGCCTCCTGCTCAGGGAGGGCTTCTTCCCACCCGGAGAGGATGTAGGGACCGCCTTCCGGCGGCGTAGCATGGCCGCTGCGGTGACCAGCATCATCAGAGCGAAAGCGATCATCAGTACCGTTCCGGGGATCCGGCCGCCGATCAGCCCGCCGGCGAAGGCGCCGAACATGCTGGCGGCGCCGAACAGCGCACCGATCCTCCAGCGAACGTTGCCGCGGCGTGCATGGCTGATCAGGCTCACCGTTGAGGTGACAGCGACTACGAACAGCGAGCCCGCTACTGCTTCCCTCGGCTCCATCCCGGCCACATAGACCAATAGCGGGACCGCCAGGATGGAGCCGCCACCGCCCAGCAGGCCCAACGAGACACCGATCAGTGCCGCCAGGGCGAGGACGAGCAGACTCAGAGATTCCATGGGGATCTCAGAGTGTGCCGGTGATGTCAGGAATATCCCGAAGCGCGGACTCCAGGGTGGGGTCTGCTGCGGTTCTGTTCCAGGGCATCCGGCTCAGCGCGTAGGACATTCCGCAGGTGTTAGTTGCGGCGGCGAAGATCAGCCCGGAGCCGACGCCGAAGGAGAGCCACTTCAACTTCGGGCTGACGAAGTGGCTGGCGAGGATGCCCGTAGTCACCAGGACCCCGGCCCCCATGCGGACCTGCCGCTCCATCTCCCACCGTGGGGTTCCCCGCAGCAGCTCTCCGCCTGCCTGCACATAGGCATTGATGCCGCCGTTGAGCATGTGGAGACGGTCAGCCCCCGCTTGGGACAGGGCCTGTGCGGCCTGGTGGCTGCGTGCACCGGATTGACACAGCAGCATGACCTCGCCAGGCAGCGAGGAGGCCACTGCAGAGGGGTTCTTCTGCAGCAGGTCCAGCGGAAGGTTTCGTGAGCCCTTGATATGAGCAGCTTCGAATTCTGCAGGTGTGCGGACATCGATGAGTACTTGAGGTGCAGAGGGGTCGCCCTGAAGCAGATCCTCAGGAGCATAATATGTGACAGTCATAGGTAGCCTTTCGTCAGTGGGGTGTGAGCTCAGCGGGCCTCATGCTCAAGCCAAGCGTTGTAGCTGCCCTCCAACTCGAGGACCCGGTAGCCCTCTCGACGAAGGGCGCTGGCCGCGACGGAGTTGCGCTTCCCGGATTGGCAGTAAGAGATGATCGTGGCGTCCTTCGGCAGCTCGTCCAGGTGCCAGAGGACCTTGCCGGCGCTGAGGTTTTGCGCCTTGGGGATATGGCCGCTTGCGTATTCGGCGGCGTTGCGAACATCGAGCAGCACATCCGCCTCGGCGACGGTGAGTTCCTCCGGGGTGAGGGTTGCAGGGGTGAACCTCGGGAGGCCCTCGAGGCTGCTGATGTAACCGGCATGGTGATCAATCCCGACTCGGATCAGGTGGGCCCGCAGTCGGTGCGCCTCATCCTGGTCGGCGGCCAGCAGCACTAAAGGCCGGCTCTCCCGTTCTGGGTCATAGGCCCAGGCGGCAAAGTTGGCAGGCTTATCACTGGGGATATTCAGAGCCCCAAGCGCAGTGCCGGTATGCACCTGCTGGTGGGGGCGGGTATCGACCACTATGAGCTCATCGGTCTCGACCCCGGCCGCAACATGATGGGTCGGAAGTTCCTCGAGGTCTGATAGCTGGCCCAGAATCGCAGGGCCGGTCTTGTTCTGCCGCTTCATCCGCCCGAAATAGGCGTGAGCATCCGGCTGGCCCTCCAACAGCTGCTGGACGAATCCCGCCTCGTCATCGTTGTCAAGATAAGGTGCCCACCAGGCATTGGCACGCTCATAGCCCACTGTCGTGGCCGGCAGAGCACCCAGCGATTTCCCGCAGGCGCTACCGGCACCATGACCGGGGTAGACCAATACGTGGTCTTCCATCCCAGCAAAAACGTTCTTCAGGCTGTTGAAGAGCTGCTTCGCTCCCGCATATCGAGTATCGACACCGCCGGCAGCCTCATCCAGCAGATCCGGCCGCCCGAGCTCCCCGGCGAAAACGAAGTCGCCCGAGAGGATGTATCCCGGCTGATCGCTGAACGCACCATCAGTGATCTCGAAGATCAGGTGTTCCGGGGTATGGCCAGGGGTATGCCGAGCCCTGACAGTGATGTTTCCAATAGTGATCGCATCGCCGTCATAGAGGCGGTGGGCGTCGAATCCGTATTGCCAATCATCGTCGCCTTCGCCGGAGACATAGAGCTCAGCGCCCGTCGCCGAAGCCAGCTCTCGACTTCCCGAGAGATAGTCGGCATGGATATGGGTCTCGGTGACGGCCACGATCTTCATCTCGTGGCGTCGAGCAAGTTCCAAATACTCAGCGATGTCACGGCGTGGGTCGACCACCACCGCCTCATTCTCAGCCTGACAGCCGATCAAGTAGCTGGCTTGTGCCAGGTCTTCGTCATAGATACGTTCCAACAGCATTGCGCCTCCCATGAATAGCTCCTGTATACCCCGGGGGGTATATAGAGCATCCTGCCATATACCCCCGGGGTATGCAAGGAAGGTTTCTTCATCCCCGAGGATTCGGTCGGTGCACTACCCACCTGACCGACCACGCCTCTTGCAGATCGAGGACGAGCGGGCATTATCGCCGCAGAAGTTACAGGCTGTGGACGTAAAGGGAGCATCGTTCTTCTGA
>NZ_WRPM01000042.1 GCF_009758175.1 Nesterenkonia alkaliphila | reverse complement strand
GCGGATCTATGGCCCGTGTGTCGTGGTTTTGGTGGCTGCTGGGCCCATCGGGGTCAGCATAATTAGAGCGATTTGAGCCAGGTGAGGAGGCTGTCCTCGGGCTTGTAGGTGCCGGCCGGAGTCTCTGGCTGCCGGGTCCGGTCGAGGGCGCGTTGTTTGACGGAGATATCAGCATGGAGATAGATATTCGTCGTGGCGATCGACTCATGACCGAGCCAAAGGGCGATGACGGCGGCATCGATTCCTGCGGCAAGAAACGTCATCGCGGCGGTGTGGCGCAGGGTGTGTGCCGTGATGCGTATCCGGGCGAGTTCTGGTCGGGCGGCGGCTGCGGTTTCGGCATGTCTTTGAAGTCGTTTTCGTATGGCGTCCGGGGAGAGTGACCCCCCGGTTGGGTTCGGAAACAGGACGTCTCCGGGTTTGCGGTTTCGCTCCTCAATATAGGTTTTGAGCATGGTAGCCATGGCGCTGGTAAGGGGCGTGGTTCGTTGCTTGCGGCCTTTTCCGGTGCAGGTGAGGTGGGGAGCGGCTGCAGTCAGGTTCAGGCTGGTCATGCGCAGTGCGATCAGCTCATTGATGCGAAGCCCGGCCTGTGCGGTCAAGGCGAGCATCGTCTTATCGCGTCGTCCAGTCCAGGTGTCTGTGCCGATGGCATCGAGCAGGACCTGCAGCTGATCGGCGGTGAGGTAGGACACATCGCCCCGCCCGTTTTTCTTGACCGGGATCGCGTGGATCCTGGAAATCGTGTCCAGGTGCTCCGGCGATCGTGGCGCTTGGAACGCCATCACGCTCTTAATACCGGAAAGTCTAAGGTTCCGTGTTGCGATGCTGTTTCCCCGATGCTGTTCGAGGTGATCAAGGAAGGCCATGACCTGATGCTCATCGATGTCGGTCAGGCCCAGGCTGTGGGCAGGCCTTCCAGTCTGGTCTGCAAGGAAGCCCAACAACAGTCGCCAGGTGTCGCGATAGGTGCTGATCGTCGCCGGGCTGGCTGCCCGCTGTCCGCTCAGGTATGAGGTGAAGTACTCCTGCAGTATAGGGGCGAGGCGGGTCATGATTGTTCCTTCGGGGTCGGCTCCAGCACGCCGGCGGCAATGGCTGCGAGTTCTGGAGCGGCGTGTAGGTACCAGTAGGTGTTGGCCGGGTCCGCGTGGCCCAGCCAGATCGAGAGCGCGGCGAGCGTGGCCGCCGGGTCACGGCCGTCGCGGTAGGCATCGATCATTGTGTGTGTTGCGAACGAGTGCCGAAGGTCGTGGATACGGGGCCGAGCCCCGGGACGGGGCGGAAGGTCCGCATGTTCGATCATTCGCAAGAAGGCACCCCGGACGTTGCTGACGCTGAGTTTGCGGCCATGACTGTTCACCAGCAGTGGCGGAGGCCCACTGACCTTGCCGGCAGACTTGGGTGAGGCCGCGATGTGGGCGGCCAGAACGCGGCACGTTGTTTCATCAAGACAGACCACGCGCTGACGACCAGCCTTTCCGTGCGCGATCAACATCGTCGCCCGGTCCAGGTCCAGGTCATCGATTCTCGCGGCGAGTGCCTCGCCGATCCGTATGCCAGTGACCGCAAGTAGTCCCACCAGTGTTGTCATGGTGGCTGCCCGCCACGGGGTGAACAGGTCTTTGGGCGCGGCCATGAGGGCAGCGATGTGTTCCGAAGTGTAGATGTATGGGATGGCTCGACGGCTCCCGGCAGGGCGGCGCCTTCCTTGCGGGATGCCGACTGGGAATCCGCTGCCGGCCAGATACTTGGCGAACCCCCGGACGACAGATAGCCGTTCGTCGCGCCAGGACTGCTTCGTATGCTCAGCTGCATCCGCCCAGGTGAATGCGTCGTCCTGGCTGAACAGCAGCCCGTCGCTGCGATCTGTCGGCAGCCAGGTGTCGAACTGGTGCAACAAGCGTGCGGCCTTGGGATTGGGACGGTAGCCTCGTGACTCGCGGAAGGCCAAATAGTCGCCGATCAGCTCAGTCAGTTCAGTCATGGCAGGCTCCCGCAGAGACCGGCCATGGGCGGGCCAGTCCCCGTAGTGCGACAAGGTCCAGGGAGGCGTACATACGTGTTACCTCCTCGGAGCGATGCCCGAGGAGCTCGCCCACCTCGCCCATGCCCCCGCCGGCTTCCAGGACTGCGCGGGCCGTCGTATGTCGTAGCCGATGTGCGTGCACCGTCCCCAGTCCGGCCCGGGCCGTGGCGCGGGCAACGAGGGCACTGACCGCCCAGCCGGTCATCGGTTCGTCCCTACCCTGCAACTTCAGGAAGATCTCCCGGTGATAGCTGTCCGGACGTCGACTCAAGTACCCGACGATCGCGGCCCCCACATCATGTGGCAACGGAAGACGATGCACCGCTTCGCCCTTGATCCGCGCCGTTAAAGTCCCGGCTTCCCAATCGAGATCATCCAAGAGCAGGCCCGCCACCTCGCTGGCCCGTAGTCCCAGCCGCGAAAGAACCACCAACACGGCATAGTCTCGGATGCCCGTCAAAGTGGTGAGATCCTGGGCGTCGAGCAGAAGACACATCTCTTCCCCGGACAAGGGACGCGGCCGAGGGCCGATTCCCCGTGGCGCGGACACCGGGCCGACCGCGCCCGTCAGGTCAGTGCTCGTGTGCCCTTCCAGCCATGCGAAACGCAATAGCCCTCGGAAGGACGTGGCCATCAGCTTTTTGGTCTGCGGCGCGTATGGAGCGATGAGCACCGAAACATGATCTCGAACAGTGACTGCATCTAGCCTGCTCAGCTCCACCCGGACGTCGGGTCCGGCCAGCCCGGTCAGGAACGCGTCAGCATGACGTGCATAACAAGCCCGGGTCGACAAGCGCACGTTCCTGTGCGCGGTCAAGTACCGCTCGAATCCTTCTAACAGCGCTTCAACGGAACCGCGCGGCGTCTCATCACCTGTAATTGGCACCATGCCAGCCTTCCTTCCAATGATCGGAAGGCAAGCCTCTCCCACGCCGCTCTGATTATGCTGACCCCGATGGGCCCAGCAGCC
>NZ_WRPM01000041.1 GCF_009758175.1 Nesterenkonia alkaliphila | reverse complement strand
AGAACGAGCCATACCTCATTCTACAACCCAACCGCTTAACTATTAACGAGACACACCACTAGGTATCCAGTTCCAGCACCACACGGGCCAGCTGAAGGCGCGCGTTGGCAAAGCGGCGTCGCCGACGGCGCTCCCCTGCCAGGTGCCCGCCCCAGAGCAGGGCGATCAGCACCGCGCCCAGCAGCGGAACAGCTGCCAGGGAACCCCAGAGCAGCGGAGACCGGTTGCCGCTGCCGTCGAACGCCATCACCCCCGCAGTCTGTCCAGCTCCGACGACGGCACTGGGCCCGTGCCCCATAGTCCGGTTATTGACGAAGACCTCTCTGATCGTGGTCGCGGCCTGGTAATGCGGTCTCCAGTCCTCCTGCTCGGTCAGATGGGCCACGGCCACCCGCCTGGCATCGGGCAGCACGAGGTCTTCATCCTCGGGATCGTGCCCCCACTGAGAGCATCACATCCACGCCCTCCGGCAGCTCCCCGTTCCTATACTCGGACCACTCCAACTCGCGTTCTACGACCATCATCGTGAACGGTTCCCGGCTGAGGGCGCGGCCTTCGGCTGCAGCATCCACCGACTGTTGGGAGATTCCGTATGGCAGGCCCTCCTCGACGATGAAGGTGATGGGCTGGTCCGGTTCCTCTGTGATGCGGCCGTGTCCATACAGGCCGAGCACCACCGACAGCCCCGCCAGCGCCAGGATCACCGCCGGCACCCCCCTGCGGTATCGTTTGATTCGAGTTGTAAGCTCCGAGCGTTCCTTTGGCACTTAGGCAGTCTACCTACCGCTGAGAACACTCCGGCATGGATGAAGCTACCGATGGCCCCGGAGCCTCTTCCCAGGGCGTGAGAAGCTTGAACCATGCCTGCTTCTCACGTACTGCTGGATGGGACCCGGATCACTGACCACTGGGTAGAGGTTCCTCTGGACTGGAGGAACCCGGATGGCGAGAGCCTGCGGATCTACGCCCGGGAGTTCATCGGAGCCGAAGTCCTTGCCAAAGGTGAGGTGCATGCAGCCGGGCTGCCCTATCTGCTGTTCCTGCAGGGCGGCCCCGGCGGGAAGGGCAACCGTCCGGCCAAGCTCGGGGGCTGGATGGCGGAACTGGCCAAGGACTTCCGGATCATCATGCTGGACCAGCGCGGCACCGGGCTTTCTTCCCGGCTGGACCGGCACAGCCTCAGCATCCGCGGGAACGCCCAGCAGCAGGCCGCCTATCTGCGGCACTTCCGAGCGGATTCCATTGTGAGGGACGCCGAGGCGCTGCGCGAGCAGCTCGGCATCCGCAGCTGGAGCGTCTTCGGGCAGAGCTACGGCGGCTTCTGCACCCTCACCTACCTCTCCTTCGCGCCGCAGCACCTGGACCGGGCGCTGATCACCGGCGGGCTGGCGCCGCTGAGCGGCCCTACCGACCGGGTCTACCGGCATACTTACCAACGCATGGCAGCCCGGAACGAAGAACACTTCAGCCGTTTCCCCCGAGACCGCGAACTGCTCGATGCGGTGATCTCCTATATCCGAACCCATGATGCCCGCCTCCTGGACGGTTCCCCGCTGACAGTCCCCCGCCTGCAGATGCTGGGCATGAGCCTGGGCGGGAACACCAAAGCTGACTCGCTGCACTACCTCTTGGAGGAGGCGTTCACCGGAGATCAGCTCTCCGATACTTTCCTAGGCGAGGTCGGCCAGCGGATCAGCTTCGCCGGCAATCCGATGTATGCCGTGATGCACGAGTCCATCTACGGCCTGCCCGGGGAGCCGGCTACGGCCTGGGCCGCAGAACGGGTGCTGGCCGAGTTCCCCGAGTTCTCCGCCTCCGCGGAGCAGCCACTGCTGACCGGTGAGATGATCTTCCGCGAGCATCTCCGCCTGGATCCGGTGCTGGCCCCGCTGCATGAGGCCGCCGAAGCGCTGGCAGCTGTAGATGACTGGGACGCACTGTATGACCTGGACCAGCTGGGCCGCAATCAGGTGCCGGCCGCCGCCTGTGTCTACACCGATGATGTCTTCGTAGACCGCGAGCTCTCCTTGGAGACCGCCGGGCAGGTGGCGAATCTCTCGGTCTATGAGACTGCCGAGTACCACCACGATGGCATCCACGATGACGGCCCGGCTATCCTCCGCGAGCTGCTGCGCCGCACCGAGCGGGCCGGCGGCGCGGTCCTCAGCTGACGCCTAGGGCGTCCTGGATGGGCCCGGAGACGAAGTAGAGCATGAACAGGGCGGCGGTCAGGTACATCAGGGGATGAACCTCACGGAACTTCCCGCGCATCACCTTGATCAGCACGAAGGTGATGAACCCGGCGCCGATCCCGTTGGTGATCGAGTAGCTGAAGGGCATGATCACCACGGTCATGAAGGCCGGGATCGCGATCTCCATGTCCTTCCAGTCGATGCGGGTGATCTGCTGCATCATCAAAAAGCCCACCAGTACCAGGGTGGCTGAGGCCGCCTCGGTAGGGATCACTGCGGCCAGCGGTGCCAGCACGATGGTGGCCAGGAACATCATTCCGGTGACCACATTGGCCAGCCCGGTCCGTGCCCCGTCGCCGACGCCCACCGTGGACTCGATGAACCCGGAGTTCACCGAGGTGCCGCCTGCACCGCCGCCGATTGTGCCCAGTGCATCGGAGACCATGATTCGCCGGGAGTAGGGAATGTCTCCCTTGTCATCTTGGATGTTCCCAGCGTTGGAGACTCCCACCATGGTGCCGAGCAGGTCGAAGAAGTTGGCCAGCAGCAGGGTGAAGACCAGCAGCGTGGCGGCTACCACGCCGATGCTCTGCCAGGAGCCCAGCAGATTGAACTCACCCAGCAAGGAGAAGTCCGGCAGAGTGAACCAGTCCTGATCCAAGGTGGGAACTGTGAGGTCCCATCCGTAGGGCTGGTCCTCGGTGGCCGGGCCGACCCGCAGCACCGACTCAAGAGTGATGGCCAGCACCGTGGCACCGATGATGGAGTAGAGGATCGCGCCGCGCACATGGGCGGTCCACATGACGAAGAGGGCGAAGAGCGCGACCAGGAAGATCAGCAGCGGCCAGCCGAAGACAAAGCCGTCCACGCCCAGTTCCAGACCGACTCCGCCGGAGTTCTGGATGAACCCCGCGTTCATCATGCCGATCAGGGCGATGAACAGGCCGATGCCTACGCTGATGGCGACTTTGAGCGGGGCTGGCACTGCGTTGAAGATGGCCGACCGGAACCCGGTGAGCACCAGGATCAGCAGGATCACGCCTTCGATGACTACCAGGCCCATGGCGTCTGCCCAGGTCATCCCGGGCAGCACCACGATGCCGTAGGTGATGAACGCGGAGAGGCCCAGCGAGGAGGAGACCGCCATCGGGAATTTGCCGACCACACCCATCAGAATGGTCAGCACCCCGGAGATCAGCGAGGTGGCCGCCGCTACCGCCGGCAGGTTCGGTTCGGTGCCGCCGCCCAGGTAGTGACCGGTGGAATCGGCCGCAGCCCCGATGATCAGCGGATTCAGCACAATGATGTAGGACATGGCCAAGAAGGTGGCCAGTCCCCCACGGATCTCACGGCCCATCGTGGAGCCACGCTCGGTGATGTGGAAGTAGCGGTCCAGGAACCCGGGACGCTGATCTGCTGACGGGGAGGTCTTCGCGCGGTTCTGCTCAGTCACGAAAGAGCACTCTATCGCTTCCTGAAGCCCGGATCATGTCACTCCGCGGCTTTGATGGCGCGCAGCTCCTTCTTCAGGTCGGCCAGCTCATCACGCAGCCGGGCGGCCAGCTCAAAGTTCAGGTCCTCTGCTGCCTTGTGCATCTGCTCGGTGAGCTGAGCGATGAGATCCGCGGTGTCCTTGGCCGGGGTTTGGGCCGCCAGGCTACGCTCCGTGCCGGAGTCAGGTGGGGCGGCGTCGTCGTCCTTCTGGAAACCAGTCCAGCCCCGCTGTCCCTTGCCGTACTGGAATCCGGTGGCAAGCCCGCCCATGCCCTGCAGCAGGTCGGCGGTATCAGCATCCTCACGGGCCAGCTGGTCAGTGATATCGGCAATCTTCTTCACCAATGGGGTGGGGTCGATGCCGTGGGACTCATTATGGGCGATCTGCTTGGCGCGGCGCCGCTCAGTCTCATCGATGGCCCGGCGCATAGAGTCGGTGATCCTATCGGCGTACATATGCACCTCGCCGTGGATATTGCGGGCGGCACGGCCGATGGTCTGGATCAGGCTGGTGGTGGAACGCAGGAAGCCCTCCTTGTCGGCGTCGAGGATCGCCACCAGGGACACCTCGGGCAGGTCCAGGCCTTCGCGCAGCAGGTTGATGCCAACCACCACATCGAAGGTGCCTTTGCGCAGCTCGCGCAGGATCTCCACGCGCTTGAGGGTGTCCACGTCCGAGTGCAGGTACTCAACCTTGACCCTGTGCTCCAGGAGGTACTCAGTGAGGTCCTCGGCCATGCGCTTGGTCAGGGTGGTGACCAGGGTGCGCTCATTGCGCTGGGTGCGGGCGCGGATCTCGCCGAGCAGGTCATCGATCTGGCCTTTGGTGGGCTTGACCTCCACCTTGGGGTCCACCAGGCCGGTGGGCCGGATGATCTGCTCGACCACCCCGTCAGACTGGGAGAGCTCGTAGTCCCCGGGGGTGGCCGAGAGGTAGACGGTCTGGCCGATCCGCTCCAGGAACTCGTCCCACTTCAGCGGCCGGTTGTCCATTGCTGAGGGCAGCCGGAAGCCGTGCTCGACCAGGGTGCGCTTGCGTGACATGTCTCCCTCGTACATCCCGCCGATCTGCGGGATGGTCACATGGGACTCGTCCACGATCAACAGGAAATCATCGGGGAAGTAGTCCAGCAGGCAGTGCGGCGCCGATCCGGGGGCGCGGCCGTCGATATGCCGGGAGTAGTTCTCGATCCCGTTGCAGAAGCCCATCTGGGCCATCATCTCCAGGTCATAGGTGGTGCGCATGCGCAGCCGCTGGGCCTCCAGCAGCTTGTTCTGGGACTCCAGCTCGGCCAGGCGTTCGCGCAGCTCATCCTCGATGTCACGGATGGCCCGGGCCATCCGGTCATCGCCGGCCACATAGTGCGAGGCCGGGAAGATATACATCTCATCCTCCTCGCGGACCACGGTGCCGGTCAGCGGGTGCAGGGTGTGGATGGCCTCGATCTCATCGCCGAAGAACTCGATCCGCACCGCGAGCTCCTCGTACATCGGGATGATCTCTACTGTGTCACCGCGGACCCGGAAGGTCCCGCGGTGGAAGTCGGTATCGTTGCGCACATACTGCATGGCCACGAACCGGCGCAGCAGCTCGTCCCGGTCGATCTCCTCCCCACGCTTCAGGGGGACCATCTGGGCGATGTACTCCTCCGGCGTTCCCAGGCCATAGATGCAGGAGACGGTGGCCACCACTACGGTGTCCCGCCGGGTCAGCAGGGCGTTGGTGGCCGAGTGGCGCAGCCGTTCGACCTCCTCGTTGATGGAGGAGTCCTTCTCGATGAAGGTATCCGTCTGGGGGACATAGGCCTCCGGCTGGTAGTAGTCGTAGTAGGAGACGAAGTACTCCACTGCGTTATGGGGAAGCAGCTCGCGGAACTCATTGGCCAGCTGGGCGGCCAGAGTTTTGTTCTGCACCATGATCAGGGTGGGCCTCTGGAGCCGCTCGATGAGCCAGGCGGCAGTGGCCGACTTACCCGTGCCGGTGGCACCCATGAGCACCACGTCCTTCTCCCCGCCCTCGACCCGTTCGGCCAGCTCCTCAATGGCCTGCGGCTGATCCCCGGAGGGCTGGTAGGGGCTGACAACTTCAAAAGGAGCAACAGTCCGGCTGATCTTGGGCGCAAGGCTCATGGGCTAATTCTACGGGGTCCGGAGCACGGCCACCGGGTCCCGGGTGGCGGCATAGACGGCCGGCAGCACCGCTGAGACGCAGGCGGCCAGGACCGCGAGCACCGCAGTGCCGGCGGCGAAGTCCCAGGGCGGGTAGGCGTCGAAAGCCCGGGCTGCGGCCACCCCGGCGGTGATGCCTGCAGCGGCACCGGCCATGGCGGGTATGGCCGTGCGCAGCACCACCAGGGCGATGATCACTCCCCGGGAGGCCCCCAGGGCACGACGCCGCCCCAGGTCCTTACGGCGCACTAACACATCGGCCAGCACCACGATCGCCACCAAAAAAGCGCCGCCGGCCAGTACTCCCAGCAGCATGGTGCGGCCGAAGGTGGTGAAGTCCCCGGTGAGCTCCTCCTGCAGCTGGGCCATCGAGAGCGGGGACTGGACCGTAAGGTGGTCCGGCGCTGGAGGGTCCAGCAGCTGCAGCACGGCGGACTGGGCCGCACCTGCCAGGTTCGCGTCATGCAGCACCACATGCAGGGTGGTCACCGCCGCCTCCTCGCTGAGCGGGTAGATGATGCCCGCGGCATAGTCGCCGAAGGGAGGACGGGGCCGGAACGTGCCCACCACCGCCCAGTCCTCGGCCGCATCGACGCTGGTGGGCGCCACCCAGCCGGTGGGAGCGTCCAGGTTCAGCCGCTCCATGCCCTCCGCGGAGACCAACGCCTCCCCGGGCTGGGGCCAGCGGCCAGACTCCAGGACGGCCACCTGCTCCAGATCGCCGTAGACGCCCCAGGCAGGCACCCGTTCCCCGCCCTCACCCACAGCCCCGTTGACCACATCAATGGCAGTGATGGTGCCCAGCGCCCGTTCGGTGCTGGAGAGGCCAGCGGTCATCGCAATAGTGCTGGGGTTGATCAGCTCGTGGGAGTCATGGCTGGGCTCGGTGACGGTAAGTACCCGGGCACCGGCAGAGTCCAGACGCTCGTAGAGCTGGGCCTCTGCGGCTGCAGTCCTGCCGACTGTGGCCAGGGTTGCTGCGCACATCACGGTCACCAGCAGTAGAATCAGTGCGCTGGGCACCTTGGTAGCCCAGGCCGTCTTGGCTGCTTCGCGCAGCAGACTGGGCAGTCTCACAGGGCCAGCACCTCGTCGGCGAACTCGATAACGAAGGGATCGTGGGTAGCGATCACTACGGTACGGGCCAGCGCACCGGCACCGGCGGCTTCTGAGAGTGCGGTGAGCACCCCCTCGGCATTGGCCTGGTCGAGGTTTCCGGTGGGCTCATCGGCCAGCACCACGGCGGGATCTGTGACCAAAGAGCGGCAGACCGCCACGCGCTGGGCTTGGCCGCCGGAGATCTCCCCGGGCATATGGTCAGCGCGGTTGCCTACCCCCATCCGCTCCAGCAGGACCCGTCCCTGCTCCTGCGCGCGGGATCGGCTCCATCCGGCGTAGAGGGCCGGCTCAGTAACCGAGTCCAGGATGGTGCGGGTGGGGTCCAGGGCCGAGTCCTGAAAGACGAAGCCGATAGACTCAGCCCGGATCCTGGAGCGTTCAGCATCGGCTGCGGCCGAGACGTTGTTCCCCTGCAGGGTCACGGTCCCACGCAGCGGGGTGAGCATCAGGCCCAGCACGTAGAGCAGGGTGGACTTGCCCCGGCCTGAGGCCCCGGTGACCGCGGTGACCCTGCCGGGCTCGAAGGCGTAGGAGAGGTCGTCGAACAGCTCCTCTCCCCCGCGCCGGTAGCGGAAGGTCAGGTTCTCCACCGACAGCACGGCTCAGTCCCCGCCGTTCTCTTCCTCGGTGCCGCCGGTCTCCCCGGGCAGATCGTCCTGTTCCTGGTCCTCCGGCGGGGCGGCGTCGTCCTCCTGGGGTTCTTCAGGATCCGGCTGGTCCTGCTGCGGAGCCTCTTGAGGTTCGGGTTCGGGGGCGGGCTGCTGGCCGGTGGCCGGGCTGTCGCTGAACACCCGCACTTCGGTGCCTTCCTCGAGGCCCTCCACAATGGCCAGGCCCTGCCCGGATCCCAGGACTTCAAGGGTGGTCTCCCCCTGGCGGGTCTGCACGTAGGTGCTGCCGTCGGCAGCGGTGCGCACCGCGGCGGCCGGCACGGCGACCCCTTCTACCGGCGGAGTGACGATCACCGAGGAACGCAGGGAGAGCTGCGGGTCGGCCGGCAGCTGGTCGCAGTGTTCACCGCAGACCTCTGCACTGTCTGGGGCGGTGAGGTGGTACTCCACGCCTCCGCCCATGGCCGGGTCGCCCTCGGCGACGCTTTCGACCACCGCCTCCCAGGTGTGGTCTTCGAAGGTGATCTCGATGGTGGCGTCCATGGTGATCTGCTGAGCCTGGGAGTCCATGAGCACCATCACGAAGCTGCGGTCACCGGTGGGAGCCTGAACGGCCTCCTCTCCCCCGGCCAGCTCGGCACCGACCCGGATGCTCTCGCCCAGCTGGATCACCAACGGTGCCCGGGGAACGGCGACCACCTCGCCGAGCTCAATGGTGCCGGTCCCGGCGATGCCGAGCTCCTCCTGCCAGTCCTGCACTGCGGCGGCGGTCCACTGGTCGTAGCGGCCGTGGGCCTCCCCGCCCTCGAGGTATCCGGCGCTGATCAGGTACTCCTGGACCGCGGTGACATCAGGGCCGGAGCTGCCCTGGGTGAGGTCCCGCCAGAACGGCACTGGGGACTCGATGATCCGCACCGCGTTGCTGCCCACCCGGTAGACCATGTCTCCGTTGTCCAGCTGCCCGTCCTGGGCTTCCCGCACAATGCCTGGGAAACGGTTGGTGCCCACGGTCTCGGAGGGCTGGCGCACGGTGGTGGAGAGGTTCAGGGAGCGGCCCACCGAGGCGTAGGAGGCCTCCGCCCAGATCTCCTGGCTGGCTGTTTCCTGCTCCTGGGTCTCCGACTCGCCCATCGTGGTGCTGGCCGCCCACCATCCTGCGGCCGCGGCCAGGACCACTGCGAGGATCAGCACCAGAATGTTCAGGAACCGTCTGGGACGCCGTCTGCGCTGCTCGGTCATTGCTCACCCCTCGGTCGATGCGTTCCTCCGACCCTACCGAATGAGCCCCTTTCCACCGGAGCGATTTTGCGGAATCCTCTGTTCAGATTTCTCGACTCTTTGACTGAGAGACGCCAAAACTATGGTTGCGGAGGTTCAGGAACCTCTGGGCAAACATGCCAGGCATTCTGTGGACAAGCAGGTCAAGAGTCATTCAGCTCCTTAAAACAGGTCCCGCCGAAGCCTCTTCCAGACATGAACAAACTCCTAATCCTCGGGAGGGGGCGGGATGTCCGGCAAATATTCGTTTGCGTCGCTGCGTGGACAGATCTCCTGCATTTCCTCGAACACCTCTATGCCGTGGAGCCTCTGAACCTCAATATGGGGATGCCGTGCCTCCGGAAGCCTGCTGGGATCTCCGCTGCGCTGAACTTCTTCATAGACTTCAAATGACGGACCTTCAGGGAGCCGGATCCCCTCATCGACCAAACATTCCCGAATGCGCTGCTCATCCTCATAGAGGGCCCGCAAATACTCTTCGGGCATCTCATCAGCTGAAAAGTTTCCTAGAGCCCGAGGATCGCTTGGGAATCTCGCGACGCACTCCCAATAGGCCTGCTCTGCATCTTCCCGCTGATCAGCTGGGACTTCCAGGACATCCACATGCTCAGCAACGCCTTCCCACCCAGCTTCACGAACACACGCTCCACGGACTTCTTCTGCCTCACCGAGCTCGATGAAGCGTTCTGGTTGAATGTCAAGAGGAGCGTCATACCAGTCAGTAGTTTCACGGATCTCCATCTCCCGCTCTACCAGCTCGTCAAAAGTCTCCTCAGGCCAGCCATGTTCATCCACCGCAGGCTCATCATCCGCACACCCCGGCAGCATCGGAGTCAGCAGAACACAGCTGGCTCCTGCCAGTACTCTCACCGGTTGAGAAATGGTGCGCTCCTACTCGTCTTGACCACGATGCTCCGTCGGCAGGTCCTAGTGGTGTGTCTCGTTAATAGTTAAGCGGTTGGGTTGTAGAATGAGGTATGGCTCGTTC
>NZ_WRPM01000040.1 GCF_009758175.1 Nesterenkonia alkaliphila | reverse complement strand
CCCGCCGAGCACGAGCGAAACTCACCGAAATGGCAAGCTAAATCAGAGACGGACCACTAGGTCTGCTTGTTTGTTGGAGGTAACGAGCACACGGGTACTGACCACGTTCTCGATGGTGGCTCCGGCTTCTTCTAGGGCGATGTGCATGTTCTCGATGCACTTGGCTGCCTGCCCCGCGTAGTTGCCAATAGCGGCAGTGGAGCCGTCAGCGTTGAGGGGGCAGGAGCCTGCCAGGAAGATCAGTTCTGCATTAGCGGGGAGTTTGGAAGCGTAGGCGTACTCTGCAGCGTCTGAGAGGCGATCTGAACGGATGAGTTTCACAGGGATGGTCATGTCTTCATTCAACCAGCTGATGTCTGGAGGAGTTGACTCTCTCATTCCCATTGCGCGGTTTCGGGATCTATCCCTACTGCACGGGCGTTGGCATCGATAATGTCTTTGATCCAGCTACTGAGTCCTGCGGCGAGGTTTTCGTAGTGGTCGTGGAACTCTCCGCCTGGTACATACATTCAGGCGATGCAGACCTGCATCGAGTGCGTACAGTCGAAGTGCTCCGAGAGTAGGTCTCGGTGTTCTTCAGCCAAAGCGTTGGCAGTGGGGCCTCCTGGACTTAAGTCGGAGCTGAATGCCTCAACAAGTGCTGCTTCTAGTTGTTCAGTTTTGAGGGTGATGTCATGCCATTCCTCAGCGCTGCGTCGCGATGAGCGTTCTGCATACTGAGTCCACTGCACTGAGTCTCCCCACCGTTGCCGAGCTTGATGGGGCCATTCTTGGTTCCAATGCCTTCCGAAGATCGATACCTGTGCTTCTGGGGTGAGGAGGATGCCGGACTGCTGAGCCTCGATAAGTTTCTCCAGTGCTGACGACATCTGTTCAAGACGTTGAATACGTTCGGTAACCCGGTCACGTTGGTGGCGCAGAGAGTCCAGCGCGTCATCGCTTCCTGCTTCTAGGAGCCGAGAGATCTCATCCAAGGGAAGATCGAGTTCTCGATAGATCAGCACTCGATGCAGACGCGAGAGATCCCCACTGGTGTAGATGCGATAACCGGAGAGAGATCGTTCAGAGGGGCGGACCAGCCCGATCTCATCCCAGTGATGCAGCGTACGCACAGTGACCCCCAGCAACGCGGCTGTCTTGCCTATCGTCAGTTCTGCCAGAGGCTCATTGGGTGGAGGTTCCATAGCTTCTTCAGTGTGCCTCAATCGGACTAGGTCTTCTCGATGCCGATCTCCTTGAGATTCTGGGCTTCTGTACTGGCAGGATCATAGGGGCGGGCAGCAGTCATGGTCACTCGAAAGTTCTCAGGAGTCACCACGTCGAGCTCTGCCGAGTTCCACGGCTTAATACTTGGCCCTGCTGTACTTCCGGGCAGGATGCTTTCACAGGCTTCTGCGATCTCTTCCAGCTGTTTCTCGACACAAGCGAAGCTGGCCGTTGCAGTCGCCGTCTCGGCAGCCCTTTCTCCGGGGACCAGGAGCACGTCCTGGAACACCCAGCGGCGCAGGTGAACGAACTGACCGGGTGCGCTGAAGAAGTCAAAGAACCCAAGTCCTTCAATCCAGAAATTTGCGGAAGCCTCTAGGTCGGCAGTAGGAACTGTGAGGAATGATGGCATTCCGTACATGCCTCGGAACAGTTCGGGGGTAGGAGTGTCGGCAGTGGGCTGGGGGACCGGGCTGATGCTGAATGCAGGGTAAAGGTTGTTATCCATGCCTTCACTGTCCTGCCTCACGCCACGTGAGGGTCAAGTACAGGCTCTGTGTAGTGGGAGGCGCTCAGCCTCCTTTGTCACCTCGTAGTGCGCGGATGAACTCAAGGAGTCGTCGGTGTGCAGTGAGTTTTGCGCGGATGAAGAACCGTAGGAGGAGCATCCCGAGAATGACGATGGCCAGGACTACCAGTAGGGAAACATAGGCTATGAGATAAATCATGGGGCTACGTCTACGGGTGCCCAGAGCTGTCGTGTGGGACGGTGCAGAAAAGTTTTGGAAACTCTGATTGGAGATGAGGTTGGTACTGAAAGAGGCTCTGCGGAGTACAGCTGAAGCTGAGGGGATTGAGAAGTTTGTCGTTGGAGCTGTCGTTCACGATGCAGGCAGAGCGTTGTTGGTGACGCGCAGTCTTAAGGATGATTTCCTGCCTGGGCTGGAGGAAGTGCCTTCAGGGGGAGTGGAGCCATCGGAGACACTGGATCAGGCTCTCCATCGAGAGCTGGAAGAAGAAGTTGGTTTCGGTGCCGAGCATGTCGACGAGGGGTTCTTAGCCGAGTTCGATTACCAGTCGCGCTCGGGGAAGAAGGCAAGGCAGTACACGGTCTCTATCCCTTTGCGGGGACGAGAAGTTCAACTGTCGGATGAGCACACTTCTTACAGATGGATCACGTCGGCAGAGCTGCATGCAGCCAATGCCACCCCTGAGACCAAGGAAGTTCTGCGTCAGTGGTTCGCGTGGGCAAATGTGGTTAGAGGGCATTGAGATCTGGGCGCTTCTCCCTTGTTGTGATGGGGGCGTACTATTGAGACATGGTGGAGCAGGGACTTCTGGAGAAAGCTCAGCAGCTTGAAGACGCTGAGAAGGTGGAGCTGGCTCAAGCGTTGCTGAACTCTGTTCACCCTGACGCGTTGCCTCTCAGTGCTGAAGAAGCTGCTCTGGTCACAGAGCGGTTAGCTGCCCGGGAAGCTCGTCCAGATGATCGCATGAGTTCTGAGGAAGTGTGGAAGCGCATCCGGCGCAAGTACGGATGACGTAATACGCTCTTTTGGTGCTCCGAGGCATACGAAGACCTGGATGGTGCTTTCGCCTGGTACTCCGAGCATGCGCCTTACCAGCTAGGACGGTTTGAGGCGGAAATTACCGAGGCGGAGCATGTTTTGCGAGAGAATCCCCTTGCGTTCCGTCGGCTGGCAGAAGATGCCAGGCGCTATGTGCTGAGGATCTTCCTTTACCAGATCTGGTATGCCGTAGACGAGAGGCGTCGAGAAGTTGACATCATTGCTTTGTTCCACACCCGCCGAGACCAAGAGGTGTACCTGCATCGACTTCGCTGAGATACGCCTGCAGGACAGGGGATCGGTGCGAATAAGAGTTCTCCGGCTGCGAACTCTGACGTCACACATGCATTGGCTGCTCTGGTGGCGAAAGCAGCCATTCAGTCTCTTGTGGACAGGGGTTTTATACTTGACGGTGATGTCTGAATTGGGTGGAGATGGTCTACAGATCAAGCTTCATCGGTCACTTCAGTGGTGGTTGCGGCTCTCCAGACATGGCGATCCGCGTGATTCCGGGGTTGTCGAATGGCTGCTTTAATGGCTGCTTTTTGCGCTAGGTGCTGCAAAACCCCTTGTCAGCGGCTGATAGCAAAATCCCGCTGGGGTCACCACAGGATGCGGCCCTCGGAATGTATGTTCCGGGGGCCGGCACCGG
>NZ_WRPM01000039.1 GCF_009758175.1 Nesterenkonia alkaliphila | reverse complement strand
CCCATACCGCTATCGGTAGTGCCGTTCCCTCAGCCCGTGTTCACAACCTCACGGGGAACTACAGCTAGGGAAGGCGATGCAGCCTTCTACACCAAATCGCGGCGCCCGAGGGCTCACCCTGCGGCGGTGAGTGCTGATGTGATTGCGGAGATCACCCGGATCCGCTCGGGGCTCGAAGCGGCTGGCCTGGATGCCGGGGCAGTCACGATTGCTGATCATCTCGCTGCCGGAGCGTTCAGCGATCAGCTGCCATCCCGAGCCAGCATTAATCGGATCCTGGCCCGGCACGGACTGGTGACCCCGCAGCCGCAGAAACGTCCGAAGGCCTCTCTGATCCGGTTCGAGGCTGAACTGCCTAATGGGTGCTGGCAATCCGATGTTACGAAGATTAACCTCGCAGACGGCGCCGCCGCGGAGGTCATTACCTGGTTGGATGACTACTCCAGGATGATCCTGCATATCCAGGCCCATGCCCGAGTCACCGTCAATACTGTGGTCTCGTCCTTCACCGCAGCAGCGCGCCAGCACGGGTACCCGGCAGCGACCCTGACCGATAACGGGATGATCTACACCACCCGGTTCCGCGGTGGGCCTAACCGGTTTGAGAAACTGTTGCGCACCCACGATGTGGCCCAGCGCAACGGGCGCGGAAACCACCCCCAAACCCAAGGCAAGATTGAACGGTTCCACCAAACGTTGAAGAAATGGGTCACCGCCGGTGCCCCACCAGAAACCGTGGCTGAACTGAACCAGCTGCTAAGCCGCTTCACCGAGATCTACAACACCCAGCGAATCCACACTGCTCGCAAAGCTACCCCGTGGGCGGCTGTCAGTTTCAGAAGTCGACTGCACAGATGTCAGAAGTCGTGTGCACACACGGAACGTCTCTCGCGCGTGAAGTAACTTCTGCTCTGCCCCTACCAGCCTCGGCAAACCTCGAAGAAGCCCTAGCTTCGTTCGTGGCCAGGGGCAGGTTTCGGTATTCAGACAGTGAAGATCATCCGCCGCCCCATTGGCTGGCAGCGAGCGTCTCTACGTAGGCCGCGAACTCGTATGCTCGCTGCATACTCCCAGGCCTGGGCGGGTCCACTGGCTTCCAGGGAATGGCCCGGTCTTCTGCGACTTGCGTCAGGAGTGGTAGCCAGGCGGGGTCGAGCTTGCTACGCGCCCACACGAGCGCAGCCGGTTTTGAGGCGACCTTGCCGGTCTCTGCGGTGTAGAGCACTCGGCTGTAGGTCTGTACGATGTATCGCTGCGTCCAGGCATGATTCATGTCAGCCCACTCGCGTATTCCTTCCAAGGTGCCAGGCAGGGCTTGACGGGCCGATTCTCGCATGGCCTGTTCTGAGACGGGATCGACCAGTTCTCGGGGTGGAGGGCCGCCGAGCGTAATACCGTGGTTGCGTAGGATCCATCGTGTGTGGAGGTTGTTGCAGTGATCGTCCCAGGTCATCTCTCGGTGTGCGCGGTCCACGAACAACCATGGCTGGCCTATCCCCGCTGCCCCACGTAATGAGTCTGCGTCGGCGTAGGAACCTTCGATGTTGTCTGACCAGAAGCCCGGACGCGTGGGAATATCGGCGTGCAAGCGTCGCAGCTCAGCTTCCACCTGACCGCTTGGAGGAACGGTTGTGACGATAATGAAGTCCGCGTCACTCTGCGCATCGCCCCCGCCAAGAGCGAAAGAGCCCTGCAAGTAGCCACCGACGTAAGTGTCCTGCAGAATCGCACGCGCTGATTCGTTCAGGTCGCGCAGGAGGGCATCCAGCTCTGGAAAAGGTGTAATCAAAAATTGGCTCCCAATACTCGTGAACAGGTCGCAGCCCAGTGCTCTGGCCGAGGTGGTCATCGACGTTGGGTTAGCACCTTGTGTCCGGCCTCGCGGAGCTCTCCGGTGGGGGAGACGTGGCGGTAGAGGGTCTGCCGGGTGACGCCGAGTTCTACGCAGAGGTCGCCGACGTTGGTGCCGCGTTGTCCCATTGACGCTGCGGCGAGACGGACTTTGGCCGGTGTCATCTTATAGGGCCTGCCGCCTTTGCGGCCTCGTGCCCGGGCTGAGGCCAGGCCTGCTTTGGTGCGCTCAGAGATCAGTTCCCGTTCGAACTCAGCTAGGGCGGCGAAGATCCCGAACACCAGTTTGCCCGAGGCGGTGGTGGTGTCGATGGCGGCACCTTGACCGGTCAGCACCTTGAGCCCGACGCCGCGATCGGTGAGGTCGTGGACGATGTTGACCAGATGCCGCAGGTCCCGGCCGAGCCGATCGAGCTTCCACACGATCAAGGTGTCCCCAGACCGGAGAGCTTTCAGACAGGCCGACAGGTGTGGCCGGTCGTCTTTCTTGCCAGAGGCCTTATCTTCGTAGATCTGCTCGGGATCAACGCCAGCGGCAATCAACGCATCTCGTTGTAGGTCTGTGGTCTGGGACCCGTCGGCTTTCGAGACTCGCACATATCCGATCAGCACGGTTCTGCCCCCATCACTTATACGGTCGTTTACGTGACACAAGACCCGAATTCTTTGCAGCCAGTCGAATACTGTCACGTAACCCGTCATGTATTCTACGTCGCGCAGACGATGTTGACGAGACTTATTGTGACAAGAAGTCGAGGGGGATGCCGAGTTCTTCGAAATTGGTGCGGACTCGTTGGATGTGCTCGGAGTCTTCAGGTGTGTAGAGCGTCATGAAGTTGAATAGCTGGCGTGCACTGTCTGGGTTCTGCTTGGCTTCGGCGACGACGGCGTGCATTGCCTCCGCAAGCGATTTCGGTGTGCTTGTTGGGAAATTTGCCGTTGCCACTGGTGGTGGCTTGCCTGGATCGATAGAGGCGTCGGGTTCCGACAGGAACAATGCAGCCTCGCGACCCCGGCCGGTCACAACGCCGTCTTCAAGCAGGCGCATCGCTGTTGCTGCTGCTTCAAGGGTGTCCAGCTGCACTTCCAGGGGCAGCTCTTCATAGGGGTACCACACCAGTTGGCCGGCACGGAACGGATGCCCGGCGTGGTCCCACACCTGCCGGGTCAACCGTTGGCCGCTCTCCTTGAGGGTGGCACTAAGTTCGTCGATCAGTGTTCGCAGTAGCCGGAACCAGATGCCGGCGTGAATGTGGCGTCGGGGTAGATCCACGCCCCCGGTGGTCAGCGCCTGCCAAGTGCGCCCATCCATGAGCTGGACCGCCGCGTTCGTTTCCCGTGGCGCTGGCGGGTTCTGGGGCCAGCCGTAGTAATAGCCCCGCACCCCCTCGTAGGACTCAAGTCGGCAGTGATGGACCGGGCAGGTCAGCATCAGCGAAAGTGACCACATCAGCTGATACGGGTGAGGGCGCGTGGACTCGGCAACGCATCGCGGGCATGCTCGCTGCTGTCGAGTCACCTTCACCGGCACCCATGCTCGCCACGAGGCCACAGTCCGATCAGTCCGCTTGCCCTCCGGCAGCAGCACCGACAGCTGACGGGTATATAGGCTGAACGCATCTGGGCCGGGGTCGATGTCGTCGAGCAGCCAGGGGACGAAACCGTTGACGCTCATGGCGTTGATCTTTTCGACGCAGGCACCGGTACGCTCGGCCAGCTGTTCGGCAAAGCCGTCCGGTGGCCCCATATCAAGATCGGCGTGGCTATCAAGAACATAGCCGAGGTCGAATACCAGGTCATCGATGGTGATGCCGTACCTCTCGGCGATCCGGGTCAGCCACGAGGAGAGTGCCTCACCTGGTGACGGTGCCGGATGTACCGGCCAACGAGTCCTCACAACAGCTCGCGTTCAAACATCCGTCGGCGTTCTGTCGGTCCGGTGTAGTCGGCCAGAGTCAGGCTCCGGTGGTCGATGGCCTCAATGCCGGACTCGACTGCGGCGACGGCGGCGGCAGTCAGCAGGTGTGCAAGCTCGCCGATGGTGCCTTCACTGCGGGCAAGCAGGTAGCGGGCCATGTCCTCAGTGTCGATCATCGAGGGCCGGCGTAGCGGGAAGGAGGCAGCGAAGCTGGCCAACAAAGACCGAGCTTTCTCCCCTGGTTCCCAGGTAGGCAGCACGAAGGGTTCGAACCGGTTCTCCAGTTGGTCATCGGAGCGCACCGCCAGGTAGGCCTCCCGGGTGCCAACTCCGACCAGCGGGATGCGCAACTCGTTGCCCAAGAACCGCAGCAGATTCAGAAACTCTCGGCGCACATCGCTGCGGCCGGCCAACACGTTGTGCAACTCATCGATGATCAACATCTGCACACCGACCTCGCGCAGCAGCGACAGGGCCAGCCGCTCAAGCTCCACGAGCCGCGGTCGCGATCGCAACGGTGCGCTCAGGGCAGCGAGGATCGCAGTGTAGAAACGTATTGGTGAGGGCTCCGAGGGCATCTGCACGCACAGCACCGGAATGTGCTCTCGGTTCGGTTCGGTGGTGGGCAGATGCTGACGGCGGAAGCGTTCGATGATCATGGACTTGCCATTGTTCGTCGGCCCGATCAGCAACATGTTGGGCATCCGCTGTTTCCGCGGCCAGTCAAGCAGGGTTTCGAGTCGATCAACAGCGGCCACGGCCTTGGGATAGCCGATCCAACGATCAGCCCGGATCCGGTCGACCCGCTCTGCTGCCGGCAACCGTGCCACTGAGTGAACATTCGGGTGTAGATGCGACAAGGTTGGAGCCTGGTACTCATCGACGCTCACCATTGTTCAATCTCCTCAAACCGTACCGCCGGTGTGACCTCAGATTCCGTGACCACAGGCGGCTCCAACACCGGGCCGGTCGATCGCGGCGTGGTCACCGCACGTTTGCGCCGCTCAGACTCCCGCCGGGTCTTCTTGGTGGTCTTCGCTGCGGTCTCGGATATCTCGCGCATCTGCGTGATCATCCGAAACAGCCCGGCCTCATCAACCTCAGCGGCACCGCGCTCCCGTAGCCGGGCCATGGCTTGGCGGTGTTCCCACACGCTGACGGCAGGATTCGACAGCGTCCGATAGGGCACCTCAAAATAGTCGGACCCATCAGGGTCCAGCACCCACACTCGGCTGATATCGCGCGGGTCCCTGCGGATGATGAACCGTTCGAGCTGCTCGCGGCGGGCGATCCAGGGTTTCAGGACATCGGCGAAATAGTGGACATGATCGATGACAAACCCCGTACGGGTCAGCTTCCGACGGATCACTGGCAAGAAATCCACCAGAAACGCCGTCGGGTTCGTCGTGACCACCGGGACACCGGTGGAGGCCATCCCTTCTGCCCACTTCCCGGCCGGGGTCTGACCCAGCGTGGTATGCACTGTGCCGTGATAGGTCGCCACCGCCAATGCCAGCCACTTCTCCAGTTCCGGCAGCGTCAGTGCCGCCATCTTCTCGGAGTCGTATTCGCCCCGCTGGGCTGGGTTAGAGAACGTCGTGCCTGGCAGTTCGTGGATCTGGCCCATCGCGGTGCCGATCACGCGTTCGATGATCCCGCCATAATGCGGCTGGCCCAGCGGCCTGTAGTTCAGTTCGATGCCGTGCTGTTCGCAGCCTCGACGCAGTGCCTCACTTTTGAACTCTGCGGCGTTGTCGACATGCAGCAGCTTCGGTTTGCCGCTCATCGGCCAGTCTGCTTCGACCCCGAGTCGTTCCAGCCAGGGCCGCTTATCCCTGGCGGCATGAGCCAGACATAACCCCACCGACACCGCCGAGGGAGGCTCCAAGGTCACCACCATGCCGATGAGGCAGCGGCTACACACGTCAATGGCCGCAGTCAGGTACGGTCTACCGATCGGCTGGCGCTCACGCTCATCGACAACGATCAGGTCAATGAGGGTGTGATCGATCTGAACCCGCTCCAAGATCGACTCGACCGCCGGAGCCTCGCCGCCGGCAGACTGCAATGGCCGCACACTCTCAGGGCCTTCCCTGCGCTGGCCCACTTCGATCGGATCCAGGCGGGCAATCCGAGCTGCCACCGTATTCCGGGCCGGTGCCGGCAAGCCGCGGGACCTGCACACGCGAACGACTTCGCGATACAAGGAGGCGATGCTTCGCTTCTGCCGCGTGAGGTACCGCGTGCGCAGCAGCTCGCGGATCACCTGCTCCACTGGCTCTGACAGACGATTGCCGCCCTTGCCACCGTTGGACCGACGACTGGAAAGATCCGTCACGAGGCCGGAGCCTTGGCGGTAGCGTTCCAGAAGCACATACACCTGCCGGCGAGAAATGCCCAGCTCGATGGCCGCTTCATCGGCGGCAGCCAGCCCAACACGACCGCGCTCGGCGAGCTTGCCGATCACGTAGGCGCGTAACCGAGTCTGCTCCCACTCCGCGCCTGACATCGTCAAATGCTCCGTCGAGGGAACCCCTACTAGTGGTGTGTCTCGTTAATAGTTAAGCGGTTGGGTTGTAGAATGAGGTATGGCTCGTT
>NZ_WRPM01000004.1 GCF_009758175.1 Nesterenkonia alkaliphila | reverse complement strand
GCCGAAGCAGCCGGCCAGCATGAGTCCGGCACCGATACCAGTCTCCGCTCCGGACCGGCCCTGGCCTCCCCGCCGGTGCGCAAGCTGGCCAAGGACCTCGGCGTGGACCTGCACCAGGTGCCCCCCACCGGGCCCCGCGGCAATGTGACCCGCCAGGACCTCCTGGACTATCAGGAGCAGACCGGGCAGCAGGCACCAGGGGAGCAACCGGATCAACCCAGCGCAGAAGCCGCCCGCCGGATACCAGTGACCGGGGTGCGCAAAGCCACTGCGGCGGCCATGGTTTCCTCAGCCTTCACCGCCCCGCATGTCACCGTCTTTCTTGACGTGGACATCACCGAGGGCCTGGAGTTCCTCAGCGAGCTCAAGCAGGCCCCGGAGCTGTCTCATGTGAAGATCACCCCCATGCTGCTGCTGGCTCGGGCGGTGTGCTGGGCCGCTGGGCGCAATCCGATGGTCAACGGCCGGTTCACCGAGAAGGAGATCATCCTCTCCCCAGAGGTGAACCTTGGGATCGCTGCAGCCACTGAGCGCGGGCTGATCGTGCCCAATATCAAGAGCGCGCAGGCGATGTCCCTGGTGGAGCTGGCCGAGTCCCTGGCCGCACTGACTGAACGCGCCAGGCAGGGCAAGACCTCACCGGCTGAGATGAAGGACGGCACCCTGACCATCACCAATGTGGGAGTGTTTGGAGTGGACAGCGGAACTCCGATCCTCAACCCCGGGGAGTCAGCAATCGTGGCCTTCGGGCGGATCCGCAGAACACCGTGGGAGCACCAGGACCAGATCGCCCTGCGGCAGGTCACCACCTTGGCGGTCTCCGCCGATCACCGCATCCTGGACGGCAAGGAGGTCGCACTGTTCCTCAGCGATATCGGCCGGGCCCTGGCCGACCCCAGGGTGATGCTGCTGTAGAGCAGCCCCTCCATTGTCCGCCCCTGGACTCCCCGCTAGGTTAGGTTCCAGGCAACTACCCCAGGAAGGCAGCCGTGCAGTCGCTTCACAGCGTGATTGACACCCAGTCCCAGGACTTCCAGGCCAATGACCAGCACAATCGTCAACTGGTCGCAGACCTGCACGAGCACCTGACCAGGGCGGCCCTCGGCGGACCGGAGCGCACGCGGCGTCGTCATCTGGACCGGGGCCGGCTGCTGCCCCGGGAGCGGGTCAACCGGCTGCTGGATGAGGGCAGCCCCTTTCTGGAAATCGGTCCACTGGCCGCCCACGGACTCTATAACGATGAGGCCCCGGGTGCCGGCATCATCACCGGGATCGGTCTGGTGCATGGCAGGCAGGTGATGGTGGTCTGCAATGACTCCACCGTCAAAGGCGGCACCTATTTCCCGATGACAGCCAAGAAGCATCTGCGCGCCCAGGAGATCGCCGAGGCCAATCGGCTGCCCTGCCTCTACCTGGTGGACTCCGGCGGGGCCTTCCTGCCCATGCAGGACGAGGTGTTCCCGGACAAGGATCACTTCGGCCGGATCTTCTACAACCAGGCGAACCTGTCCGCCAAAGGGATCCCGCAGATCGCTGCGGTGCTCGGCTCCTGCACCGCCGGCGGGGCCTATGTGCCGGCGATGAGCGATGAATGCGTGATCGTGCGCAACCAGGGCACCATCTTCCTGGGCGGCCCGCCCCTGGTGAAGGCCGCCACCGGGGAGGTAGTCACCGCAGAGGAGCTGGGCGGGGCCAAAGTGCACACGGCCGAGTCCGGAGTGGCAGACCATCTCGCAGAGAACGACGACCACGCCCTGCAGATCCTCCGGGACATCGTGGCCACGCTGCCGGCACCTGCGCCACGGGCCTGGCAGGTTACCGCCCCGCAGCCGCCGCGGCACAGCGCAGAGGAACTCTATGGGATCCTCCCACCGGATGTGAACCAACCCCTGGAAGTCCGGGAGGTGATCGCCCGGATCGTGGATGACAGCGCCTTCCACGAGTTCAAACCCGCCTACGGCCCCACCCTGGTCACCGGCTTCGCCCATATTGACGGGCACCCGGTGGGCATCGTGGCCAATAACGGCATCCTCTTCGCAGAATCCTCGCTCAAGGGCGCCCACTTCATCGAACTCTGCGACCAGCGCGGGATCCCGCTGCTGTTCCTGCAGAACATCTCCGGATTCATGGTGGGCCGCGATTACGAGGCAGGCGGGATCGCCAAACATGGGGCCAAGATGGTCACCGCAGTAGCCAGCACCCGGGTGCCCAAGATCACCGTGATCATCGGGGGATCATTCGGGGCCGGCAACTACTCGATGTGCGGGCGGGCCTACTCACCCCGGTTCCTCTTCATGTGGCCCAATGCGCGGATCTCGGTGATGGGCGGCAACCAGGCGGCCTCGGTGCTGGCCACCGTGAAACGAGATCAGCTGGAGGCCGCCGGGGAAGACTGGTCCGCCGAGGCCGAGGAGGAGTTCAAGGCTCCCATCCGCCAGAAGTACGAGGCACAGGGCCAGCCCTACTACTCCACTGCCCGGCTCTGGGACGACGGCATTATCGACCCCGCCGACACCCGCCGGGTCCTGGGCCTGGCCCTAGAGACCTGTTCCCGCTCACCGCTGCCGGAGACCAACTTCGGCCTGTTCAGGATGTAGGTGAAACTCATGTTCCGCACGGTATTAGTAGCCAACCGCGGGGAGATCGCCTGCCGGGTGATCCGCACCCTGCGTCAGTTGGGCATTCGTTCGGTAGCGGTCTACGCGGAGGGCGACCATGGGCCGCATACCAGTGAAGCCGACCAAGCTCTCAGGATCGGACCTGCTGGTGCCGCCACCTACCTGGACATTGAGGCGATCATGGAGGCTGCCCAGTGGTCCGGGGCTGAAGCCATCCACCCCGGCTACGGCTTTCTCTCCGAGAACGCCGCCTTCGCCCGGGCCTGTACTGCATCCGGCATCACCTTCATCGGGCCCGAGCCCTACGCATTGGAAGTGATGGGGGATAAGATCCGCGCCAAGAACCACGTGGCACAGGCCGGGGTTCCGCTGGTGGAAGGCATCAGTGAGCCCGGGCTGAGCGATGAGCAGCTCATCGCCGCAGCCGAAGGAATGACCTACCCGGTGCTGATCAAACCCTCAGCCGGCGGAGGGGGCAAAGGGATGCACGTGGTGGACAAGCCCCAGGACCTTCCCGAGACTCTGAAGACCGCCCGACGGGTGGCCAAGGCAGCCTTCGGCGATGACACGCTGCTCATCGAGCAGCTTATCCGCTCACCCCGGCATATCGAGGTCCAGATCCTTGCCGATTCGCGGGGCAATACCATCCACCTGGGGGAGCGGGAGTGTTCACTGCAGCGCCGCCACCAGAAGGTCATCGAGGAGGCACCCTCCGCCCTGCTGGATGAGGCCACCCGGCAGCGCATCGGAGAAGCAGCCTGCGCCACTGCACGCAGCGTGGGGTACCTGGGGGCCGGCACCGTGGAGTTTCTGGTGCCTGCAGAGGCACCGGAGACCTTCTACTTCATGGAGATGAACACTCGGCTCCAAGTGGAGCACCCGGTCACCGAGGAAGTCACCGGCATTGATCTGGTGGCACAACAGATCCGAATCGCCGCCGGGCTGCCGCTGGAGATCACCCAGCAGGACGTCAACCTCACCGGTCATTCGGTGGAGGCACGGGTCTACGCCGAGGATCCCGCCTCCGGGTTCATGCCCAGCACCGGGGAGATCCTCTGCTACCAGGAACCTGAAGGTGCAGGCATCAGAGTAGATTCCGGGATTCGCCGGGACCAGGAGATCGGCACCGGCTATGACCCCATGCTGGCCAAAGTCATCGCCACAGGGGCAGACCGGGAGCAGGCCTTTGTCCGGCTGGAGCAGGCGCTCGCCGGCACCGTCATTCTGGGGGTCACCACCAATATCAGCTTCCTGAGGCAGTTGGCCGCAGATCCTGAGGTGCGGGCCGGGCAGATGGACACCACACTGATCGAACGCAGGATTCCCCAAATGGAGTTTCCCACCGCCCAGCAGCACCATGCCGAGGCCGCAGCCGCGGCCCTCAGCCCACAACCCGCTCAGGGAGCGCCGCTGGCCTGGCGGCGCGACGGCTGGCGCTCCGGTGAGCCAGTCCCGGCCCGCTACCAGGTGCTCCCCTCGGCTGCCGGTTCGGACCAGGAGCCCTTCACCGTGACGTTGCAGGGGCCCCTCCGCCCAGACAGTGGAACCCGGACTGTCACGGCCTCCGCCACCCGCGAGGGCACCGAGGTGTGGGTCCATGCCCAGGACTACACCGGTGCCTTCACCGTGCTGGACCACCAGGCTCAGGTGCTGCGCCACCTGAGTCGGTTGAAGGCGGAGCACACCGAGGCGGTCCCGGAAGTCACAGCCCCGATGCCCGGCACTGTGGTGAGTGTGGGCGTCGTCGACGGTTCTGCCGTGACCACCGGACAGGTGCTGGTCACCCTGGAAGCGATGAAGATGGAGCACCAGCTCACCGCACCCCTGGAGGGCACAGCTCGCATCCATGTCAACCAGGGGCAGACCGTGAAGCTGGGCCAGGTGGTGGCCGCCGTGGAGGCGGCTGAGGAGCCGGCCGCAGCAGCAGACAGTGAGCACACCAGCCGTGAGAACACCGAGAGTAAGGACACCTGATGACAGAGCTGCTATCCGAGGAGCACCAGGCATTGGCCGGATCGGTCCGCGAGTTCGCCGAACAGGTGATCGCCCCGGTCTCTGCCAAGCACGACGCCGAGCACAGCTTCCCCTACGAGATCATCGCCCAGATGGGCGCCATGGGTCTGTTCGGGCTGCCCTTCGACGAGGAGTATGGGGGAGAGGGCGGGGACTATCTGGCGTTCTGCCTGGCCCTGGAGGAGATCGCCAAAGTCGATCAGTCGGTGGCCATCACCCTGGAGGCCGGGGTGGGGCTTGGTGCGATGCCCATCTACCGCTACGGCACCTCAGAGCAGAAGCAGAAGTGGCTGCCGGACCTGCTGAGCGCCAAGCGCCTGGCAGGGTTCGGGCTCACCGAGTCCGACGCCGGCTCCGACGCCTCCGGAACTAGGACCACCGCGCGGCTGGAGAACGGCGAATGGGTGATCGACGGCACCAAGGAGTTCATCACCAACTCCGGCACCGATATCACCTCACTGGTCACCGTCACCGCAGTCACCGGCACTAGCCAGGATGCTGACGGCAGCACCAAGAAAGAGATCTCCACCATCATCGTGCCCTCCGGCACCCCGGGGTTCTCCGTGGGGGCCGGCTACGACAAAGTCGGCTGGAACGCCTCCGATACCCACCCGCTGAGCTTCACCGACTGCCGGGTGCCGGAGGAGAACCTGCTGGGCCAGCGCGGCCGCGGCTACGCGAACTTCCTGGGCATCCTGGACGAGGGCCGGGTGGCTATCGCCGCCCTAGCCACCGGGGCCGCCCAGGGCTGTGTGGACCAGGCGGTTCGCTACGCCTCAGAGCGCAAGACCTTCGGCTCCCCGATCAGCAGCTACCAGGGCATCAGTTTCAAGATCGCCAGGATGCAGGCCCGGGCGCATACTGCGCGGCTGGCGTACTACCAGGCCGCACAGCTGATGGCGCAGGGCAAGCCGTTCAAGACCGAGGCCTCCATCGCCAAGCTGGTGGCCGGAGAGGCCGCTATGGACAACGCCCGGGACGCCACTCAGATCTTCGGCGGCTACGGGTTCATCAACGAATACACGGTGGCTCGCCACTACCGCGACTCCAAGATCCTGGAGGTCGGCGAGGGCACCACCGAAGTCCAGCTGATGCTCATCGGCCGGTCATTGGGGCTGCGCTGACCATGGCTGAGCAGCAGAGCATCCCCCACGTGGTCCAGCAGCGCGGGCTCTACTTCGACGAGCTCGAGGTCGGCACCGTGTTCAAGCACGCCCCGGGACGCACCGTCACCGAGGCCGACAACGTGCTGTTCACCACGATGACCATGAACACCCAGTCGCTGCACTTGGACGCCCATTGGGCGGGGCAGCAGCCCTTCGGCCAGCCGCTGGTCAACTCCATGTTCACCCTCTCCACCCTGGTCGGAGCCTCAGTCGCGCAGCTGACCCAGGGCACCATCGTGGCGAATCTGGGCTTCGAGGAGGTGAACTTCCCGCACCCGCTCTACCACGGCGACACCCTGTACTCGGAGTCGGAAATCCTGGCCAAGCGGGAATCGGCCTCCCGGCCCGGCCAGGGCATCGTGACCGTGAAGCACACTGGCCGCAATCAGCACGGCACTGTGGTGGCGGAGTGCACCCGCAATGTGATGCTCTGGATCAGAGACGCCCACCACAAATCCGCCTGAGGGAGACCACTACATGAGCACCGCCCAGCCCGCCTCCGCACCAGAACCCTTCCTGCTCGGCCCTGCCATGCTGTTCTGCCCGGCGGACCGGCCTGAGCGGTATGCCAAGGCTGCCGAGCGCTCCGATGCAGTGATCCTGGACCTGGAGGATGCGGTGGCGCCGGCGGATAAGCCGGCGGGGCGGGCAGCGCTCATCGAGCACCTGGACAGTGCTGCTCAGGACCTGCTGGAGCGCACTGTGGTGCGGGTCAACCCGGCCGGGACCGATGCCTTCGCTGCTGATATGCAGGCTCTGGCTGGTGCGGCACCGCAGTGGATCATGCTGGCCAAGACCGAGAGCGCTGATGATGTGCAGGCTGTCACGGAGCGCATCCCTAAGGTGCCGGTGATTGCTCTGGTGGAGACCGCTGCCGGGGCCGCGGCGGTCCAGGCGATCGCTGAGCACCCGGCGACTGCGGCGATCATGTGGGGGGCCGAGGACCTCATTGCCTCTCTGGGTGGCACGTCATCCAGGGGCCCGGACGGCAGCTACCGCGAGATTGCCCGGTACGTCCGCTCCACGGTGCTGCTGGCCGCGGCCTCCCGCGGTAAGGCAGCAATCGACGCCATCTACGCCGATATCAAAGATGCCCAGGGTCTGGCCGAGGAGGCCGCGGACGCAGTGGGCAGCGGATTTGCCGCCAAGGCCTGCATCCACCCGGCTCAGGTGCAGACCATCCGCGAGGCATACCGGCCCACCGAGGAGGAGCTGGAGCACGCCCGGGCGCTGCTGGAGGAGGTCTCCAAACACGGCGGGGTCTTCCAGTTCCGGGGTGCGATGGTGGACGGACCGCTCATCCGGCACGCCGAGCTCATCGTCTCCCGCGCTACTGTCTGAACCGGGCCGGTGCGCCGGTCTCCAGCGCCCAGCGGATCCGTTCCCGGTGCTGTTTCACAAAAGGCTCTGGAAGATCGTCCACTGGGAACCAGCCAGCTGCAGTGGCCTCGTCGTCCCCGGGCTGCGGTTGCCCTGAGACGTACTCCAGCTCGAAGGCGATATCCAAGAACCGGCAGATATCCCCGTTCGGGTAGACCACCTGCCCATGGTCGGAGACCCCGGTGACCCGCACGGGCCGGGCCTGCACCCGGGTCTCCTCGGCCACCTCACGGACCGCAGCCGCACCCGGCTCCTCTCCCGGCTCCAAAATCCCTGCAGTAGCGCCCCAGCGGCCGTCATCGGAACGCTTGACCAACAGGACCTGGGGCACCGGAAGTGGGATCCCGGCGTCGTCGTCCCTTCTGAGCACCACCGCGGTCACCGCCGGCAGCAGCAGCTCCTTATGCCCGATGTCCTGACGCAGGTCCTTGATGTACTCCGGAGTAGGCACGTTCACTCTTCCCGTCTCATCGCTCAGCGCGGAGCCTGGCCCGGCTCGCTCAGGTTCACACTATCGAGTCAGGAGAACACCAGGGCGCCAGCAGCGCCGAGGATCAGGAACGGGCCGAAAGCAATCCGGCTGGTGCTCACAGCACGCCGGCTGACCAACAGCCAGACCGAGACCAGCCCGCCGAGCAGGAAAGAGAGCACGACGCCGCCCAGGAGCACCTCCCAGCCCAGGAATCCGGTGTACATGCCCAGCACCACGGCCAGCTTCACATCCCCCATCCCGATCGAGGGCGGGTGGATGAGACGGATCACCAGGAACAGCAGACCCCAGGCCAGGCCTGCGCCCAACGCCCGGCCCAGGGCGCCGAGATCGGTGAGCAGGAAGGTCACCAGCACCAGCAGCCCGACGGTGAATCCGGCCCAGGGATAGACAATCCGGTTGGGCAGCCGGTGCTGGTTGATGTCGATGAACGCCAGTGCAGTGCCGCAGAGAGCGAAAGCGGCCCCGCCGGCCAGCAGCAGCACTCCGGCCACGATCTGCGCTGCAGATCCTGAGGTGAGCAGCTCGCTGATCAGGGAGAACACGTTAGGTCTCCAGCTCTCCGATCTTGGAGACCACATCTGCAGTGCCCTCGGCAAGCCGGTAGGTCACCCCGACCACGGCGGTGCGGCCCTCGTTCACCGCGTCGAAGAGAACCCGGGAGTGGCTGGTCATGCGCTCGGCGGTCTGCTTCACATGCTCCTCCACCATCTCGTTGACGCTCAGCGCCCCGGCTCGGCTGGCCGCCAGCACAGAGGGGAATATCCGCTCCACCAGATCGCGCACGTAGCCGCCGGGCAGCTCCCCGGTCTCAGCAGCGGTGACCGTAGCCTGCACGGCACCGCAGGAGTCGTGCCCCAGCACCACGATCAGCGGGACTTTCAGCACATTCACGCTGAACTCCAGTGAGCCCATCACGGCGTCGTCGATCACCTGACCGGCGGTGCGGACTACGAACACATCTCCTAGGCCCACATCAAAGATGATCTCGGCGGCCAGCCGGGAATCGGAGCAGCCGAAGATCGCTGCCACCGGGTGCTGGGACTCGGTCAGTGAGGAGCGGCGGGCCGCGTTCTGGTTCGGGTGGCGGACCTCGCCGGTGACAAAGCGGGCATTGCCTTCTTTGAGCAGCTGCCAGGCCTCAGCGGGGGTGGGCTGTTTATGGCTCATCGGTGATCTCTGTCCATTCTGCGTCCTCCTCTGTGGGCTCAGGCAGCTCCGCACCGATCGAGTCGATGATCGCCTGCAGCCCAGCCTGCAGCTCCTCCGGTTCAGCGTCACTGCTGATGACCACCGTGGTGCCGTCGATATGGTTGTTCTCCGCCTCGAGCACAAAGTACTGCCGGCCCGAGGCTTCCCGGGTCTCGAACTCCAGACCGCTGATCGTTCTGGTGCCGGTGGGATTGGCGAGGTTGGTCTCAGAGTTCACCCAACCGGCAGTGGCCTCATCGGTCTGCGCGAAGCCCACAAAGTTCACCTCATTGGTGGTGTAGCCGACTTCCCAGACGTCCACACTGTGCTCAGCCCGGGTGTCCCAGCGCGCATAGTTGGCGGTCCAGCCCTCCGGGACCTCCGGGGAGATGGGTGAGTACTCGGTGATGCTGTTAGCGCCCACTGCGGCCTCCTGCACATCCTCATCCCTGGTGTAGGGGGTGTTCGGCTCAGGATTGGCGAACCACATCACCGCGAGGATGCCGCACAGCACGGCCATGGTGATGACCATGCCCATCAGCGGGGTGCGCAGCCGGCTGGCTTGGGACTGAGTGATCTGGACTGGGGTCTGCCCAGTGGCCTGCCCGCTGGTTTGCTCAGCGGCTTGCTCGGGTGGCTGGTGGGGGGCTTGCTCGGGGGCTTGCTGACTCACGCGCTCCATTCTCTCACTATCGGGCAGTCTGAGGGCCCGATATGCTGGAGACGGCTGCGACAACGAGGTCAGCAGCGGATCGGCAAGCGGAAGGTGAATACAGACGATGACCGCAGGGACCAGAGAGACTGCTCGCCAGGATGACGACTTCTCCCATCTGAACCCCCGGCTGGCGGTGGGCGACGATGAGCCGGACCGCAACCTGGCCCTGGAGTTGGTTCGGGTTACTGAAGCCGCGGCGATCGCCGGCGGTGCCTGGGTGGGCAAAGGCGATAAAAACGGGGCCGATGGTGCAGCTGTGGACGCCATGCGCTCGCTGCTGGACACGGTCAACCTCAACGGCGTGGTGGTTATCGGTGAGGGCGAGAAGGACGAGGCGCCCATGCTCTTCAATGGTGAGCATGTGGGCAACGGGGCCGGGCCGGAGGCCGATGTTGCTGTGGACCCCATTGACGGCACTCGGCTGACCGCCCTGGGCTACGACAACGCGCTGGCTGTGCTGGCGGTGGCTGAGCGCGGCTCCATGTTCGACCCTTCCGCAGTTTTCTATATGGACAAGCTGGTCACCGGTCCCGAGGCTGCCGATATGGTCGATCTGCGGCTGCCGGTCAAACAGAACCTGCACCTGATCGCCAAGGCCACCGGCAAGAGCGTGGACCAGCTCAACGTCTGTGTGCTGGACAGGCCCCGGCATGCCAAATTGGTCGAGGAGATCCGCGCCGCCGGGGCGCGTACCCGGTTCATCATGGACGGGGACGTGGCCGGGGCCATTGCAGCCGCCCGCCCCGGCACCGGAGTCGATGTGCTGATGGGCACCGGGGGCACCCCGGAGGGCATCGTGGCGGCCTGTGCGATCAAGGCCATTGGCGGGGTGATCCAGGGCAGACTGGCGCCTAAGGACGATGAGGAGAAGCAGAAAGCCCTCGAGGCCGGGCATGACGTCGATAAAATCCTCACCACCGATGAGCTGGTGACCAGCGACAACTGCTATTTCGCCGCCACCGGCATCACAGATGGTGATCTGCTGCGCGGGGTGCGATACCGCGGGGATCACGTGTCCACCCAATCCATGGTGATGCGCTCCAAGTCCGGCACCGTGCGGATCGTGGAGGCCGAGCACCACCGCCGCAAGTGGGAGTCCTACACCCGGTAGCGCGCCGGGCTTACCCAATCGAGGATGGGCTTCTGTCCCGCTTGGCCACCCCGCGATTGAGAAGGCGCTGACCGCTCGCCCCTCCCAACCTAAGATCCCGCCCCTCCCAACCTAAGATCCTGTGCGCAAAGGGTCGGAATCGGCCCGGAAGCCGCGGGAACTCCGACCATTTCCGCACGCGATGTGCTGATGGTGTGCGGAGGGCGCGGGCTGCTGCTCCTCCTGCTCTGGAGCCGCCGCCCGGATGGGGTTCTGTAGGGTGGGCTCATGACGCAGATGCCGCCGAGGCAGGACCCTCCGCTGACCGGAACTGAACCAGAGCTGCTCACCGGGTTCCTGGACTTCCACCGCCAGACCCTGCGGGGCAAATGCAGCGGACTGACCCGGGAACAGCTGAACACCGCCCTGCCGCCCAGCAGCATGACCCTGGCCGGGCTGCTCAAACATCTGGCCCTGGTGGAGGACAACTGGCTCTCCTACGTGCTCCATGCCGCCCCCGAGCACGAGTACTGGGCTGAAGTGGACTGGGAGGCGGATCCGGACTGGGACTGGAACTCCGCGGTCGAGAACACCCCTGAGGAGCTGTTCGCCCTCTGGGAGTCCGCAGTATCCCGCTCGGGGCAGCTGTTTGAGCAGGCGCTGGCGGCCGGCGGGCTGGATCAACCTGCGGCCCGCCCCACCCCCAGCGGCAAAGAGGTCTCCCTGCGCTGGATCCTGATTCACCTGATTGAGGAGTACGCCCGGCATAACGGCCACGCAGATCTCATCCGCGAGTCCCTGGACGGCTCCACCGGGGAGTAGACCGTCCCCTCCCCACTACTGCACCCCGGCTCACTGCACTCCGGAGTCTGGGGGGCCGATCCGGAAGGTCTGAGCGGCATCCACCGAGGCCACCCCCGCGGTGGATGCGATTCTGGAGTGCAGCGAGCTCTCCGCAGAAGCTGGGCCGGGGCTGCCCCCGATGATCTGCCCGAGGCTGTTGAGCACCCGGTCAATGCGCAGCCCGGCGGCCTCCAGCTCCTGGGCCAGCTCGCCGATCCGGTCACGATGCTCCTCGGCTACAGTGATCACCCACTGCTGCTCAGCCATCGCTCACTCCGGAACCCGGGCCAGCCCGGCGCCGACATCCTCGGGGTCAAGATGCTCCAGAGCGGCAGCCTGATCGGTCAGCGCCGCCCAGAGCTGTTCGCCGCGGACCCCGGAATGCTCACAGAGCAGAGCGGCGATCCCGGCCGCATGAGGAGCGGCCATGGAGGTGCCGCTGATGCTCCGGTGCCCCTCGGCCCCCGGCCAGGCCGAATGCACCTGTACACCCGGGGCTGCGAGATTCACCTCCCCGCCCTCCTCAGCCGAGGAGCGGGCAGAGAAATCGGCAATCTGCAGGTCGGAGTCCACCGCGGCCACCGCCATGATGTGCGGACTATTGGCCGGGGCTCCCACAAAGCCGTTATTGCCGGCGCTGCGGGCAGCATTGTTCCCCGCCGCGGCAATGATCAGTGACCCGCTCTCCAGCGCGCGGCGGCCGGCGGCAACATAGGCCGGCTGCACCTGAGGCACATCAGCGCCCAACGACATCGAGATCACCTGGCAGCCGTTCTCCAGTGCCCAATCGATACCGGCCAGGATGGAGGTGTCCGAGCCGGAACCATCATCGCCGAGCACCTTCCCTGAGTAGATCTCCGCCCCTGGGGCCACCCCGTACCCGGGCCCGCTCTGCGCCTGCCAGGGGCCGCAGGCAGTGCCGATGCAGTGGGTGCCGTGGCCATGGGCATCGCCAGGGCCCTGACCCTCGATGAAGGACTCCGCCACCAGGGTCCGCGACTCGAAGTCCGGATGCTCGGACTCAACCCCGGTGTCCAGCACCGCCACCCGCACCCCGGCGCCGGTGAGGCCGGCCTGCTGCGCGGCCTCAATGCCGATGGCCTGCAGCCCCCAGGTGAGCTCCTCGGTATCGGCATAGCCCTCCCCGGGCGGTTCGGAGATCGCATAATAGGTCAGCTCTGGGGTGAAGCTCATCGGCCGGCTGCGCTCGCGGCAGCTGATGCTCAAGGCCTCCAGCTGCCCGGCCTCGGCCTCCACCACTGCGATTCCCAGCCGCGGGAAGTAGTGCTCGGCGGAGAGTCCATGCTCACTGAGCAGCTCCGGAGCCTCCTGCTGGCGCAGCTGCGCCTCAGCTGAGTCAAAGGTCACCACAAAACGTGCCATGGCTGATCAGTCCTTCCTTCCTGGGCCGGGGTGATCCGCCACATCCACAGTAGCCGCGAGTCCGGAGACGGAGAAGGCCTGCCTCACAGCTCAGCGTGGTGATTATGGGAATGCCCACCCCGGTGGCACATAATGGAGCACTGTGAGTTCCATTCCCCGCATCGGCGTGCTCGGCGACGGGCAGCTGGCCCGCATGATGGCCCCGGCGGCAGTCGAGCTCGGCATCGAGCTGCACCTGCTCGCCGGCTCCGCGACCGCATCAGCCGCCCAGGTCATCCCACGCACCACCATCGGCGACTACCGTTCCGTTGAGGATGTCACCGCCTTCGCCCAGGGCCTGGACGCCATCACCTTTGACCACGAGCATGTCCCCGCCGCAGTGCTTTCCGCGCTCGGCGAGGCCGGGATCACCATGAACCCCAGTCCCCAGGCGCTGATCTACGCGCAGGACAAGCTGGCTATGCGACGGGCGGTGGAGGATCTCGGCCTGCCCAATCCGCACTGGGCCCAGGTGGAGACCGCGGAGGACCTGATCCGTTTCGGCAAAGCTGTGGGCTGGCCGGTAGTGCTCAAAACCCCGCGCGGGGGCTACGACGGCAAAGGCGTCATGATCATCGGCGACGCCGCGGCAGTCACCGAGAATGACGACGTCGCAGACTGGTTCTCCCGTGCCCAGGAAGCGGGTACCGGCCTGCTCGCCGAACAAAAGGTCCCCTACACTCGGGAGCTCTCAGCCCAGGTGGCACGGCGGGCCTCCGGCGCCACCGCTGCCTACCCCGTAGTGGAGTCCAACCAGACCAACGGGGTCTGCGACGAGGTCATCGCTCCTGCCCCGCGCACCTCCCCGGCGCATCTGGCAGAAGCCGAGCGCATCGCCACCACTATCGCCGAGAAGCTCGGAGTCACCGGCATGCTGGCCGTGGAGCTCTTCGAAGTCGCCGAGACCGATCCCCATACCCATATCGCCCCGGGCCTCTACGTCAACGAACTGGCCATGCGCCCGCACAACTCCGGCCACTGGACCATAGACGGATCAGTCACCAGCCAGTTCGAACAGCACCTGCGGGCAGTGCTGGACCTGCCGCTGGGAGCCACCTCGGTGGCCGGCGGCGCCGGCGGCTACGTGGTGATGAAGAATCTGCTTGGCTCAACAGATCCCGAGCGTGCCAATCAGGATCTCCACTCGGCACTGCCGGCCGCCATGCGGCGCTCCGGCGGCTCAAAGATCCACCTCTACGGCAAGGAGCCCAAGCCGGGCCGGAAGATCGGACACATCAACATCCTCTCCCAGACCACCAACCACAACGAGAGCTTCGAGGCCACCCGCCGGAGGCTGCAACGGGTCCGCCAGACCGCGGCCGAAGTGGCTCAGATTCTCACCGAAGGCGAGGCCCAAGAATGAGCGAACACAGCGCGGCCCCGCAGACCGGCTCCGGACCGCTGGTCGGGCTGGTCATGGGATCCAACTCCGACTGGCCGGTGATGAAAGCAGCAGCGGAGGCCCTTGAAGAGTTCGGCATCGGGTTCGAGGCCGATGTGGTCTCCGCGCACCGGATGGCCGAAGAGATGATCGACTACGGCAAACAGGCCCACACCCGCGGGATCCGAGTGATCATCGCCGGCGCCGGCGGCGCAGCACATCTGCCCGGGATGCTCGCCTCAGTGACTCCGCTGCCGGTGATCGGGGTGCCGGTGCCGCTGAAGCATCTGGACGGGATGGACTCCCTGCTCTCAATCGTGCAGATGCCCGCCGGAGTGCCCGTGGCCACCGTCTCAGTAGGCGGGGCGCGCAACGCCGGACTGCTGGCCGTGCGCACCCTGGCGGCCGGGGACGGCGAGAACGCCGCAGCACTGCGAGAGAAGCTGCTGACCTTCCAGACCGAGCTCGCCGCCCAAGCCCACGCAAAAGGGGAAGCGCTGCGGGCTGAGGCCGCTGAGATGAAGGGCTGCCGGCCGCGGAGATGATCGCGCCCACCATCACCTATCACGAGTTCCGCGGGAGCAATGATGTCCTGCGCAACCCGCGGGCGGCCAGTCCCCGGGAACGCACCAAGCGCGCCAGCATCCTCACCGCACTGACCCTCTTCCTCCCGGGCGGGGCGCAGATCACCGCCGGATCCCGTAGCCTGGGCCGGATTGCGCTGGCCGTGACCGTCGGCTGCTGGTTCCTCCTGCTGCTGGGCATCACCATGTACTTCACTATGCGCTCAGTACTGCTGAGCGCACTGACCCAGCCGTTCATCATGTGGACCGGCTCCATCATCCTCGTCGCACTGGGCATCGGGTGGCTGGTCCTCTGGCTGGACACCTTCCGGCTCATCCGCTTCAGCCAACTGGCCCCCGGGTTCAAACCGATCATCGCCGTAATCCTCGTCCTGCTGACGGCGCTGACCTCAGGCGGCCTGGCCTACGCCGGACATCTGCTCAACGATGCGCGCAACGCCTTGGCCGGTATTTTCGGTGAGGGTGCGGCGGTGCAGGCCGAGGACGGCCGCTACAACTTCCTGCTGCTGGGCGCTGACGCCGGAGAGGGCCGTGAAGGGCTGCGCCCGGACTCCATCCACGTGATCTCGGTCAACCAGGCGACCTCGGAGACCATCATCGTCTCCATCCCCCGCAACTTCCAGAACGCCCAGTTTGCCGAAGGCTCCCCGATGCGGGAGATCTACCCCAACGGCTACAACTGCGGCAATGAGTGCATCATCAACTTCCTCTACACCGAAGTGCACAACAGCTACAGCCACCTCTATCCGGAGGCGCAGGACCCCGGCGCCGCAGCCATGATGGATGCCGCCTCCGGCACCCTGGACCTGGCCATCCATGGCTACGTGATGGTGGATATGGGCGGATTCTCCGAGCTCATCGACGCGATGGGCGGAATTACCGTGGAGTCCGGGGGGTGGGTGCCCTACCGCGGCCGCCACCCGGAGACCAACCAGTGGGGTAACCGCTGGTTCGAGCCCGGCACGCTGGAGCTCGATGGCAGCGACGCGCTCTCCTTTGCCCGATCCCGCACCCACAGCAATGACTACAACCGCATCCAGCGCCAGCAGTGCGTGCAGCAGGCGATGATCGGCCAGTTCACCCCCCAGACTCTGCTCACCCGGTTCACTGAGATCATGGCAGCCGGGGAGAACATTGTGGAGACCGACCTGCCTCAGGCCCAGCTGGGCAGCCTGCTGGACCTGGCCGTGGACGCGCAGGATCACACCCCGCAGCGACTGACCCTGGGCGCTCCCGACTTCGGCAGCGCCGGGGACTTGTTCTCCACCTACCCCGATTTCGATCAGATCCACGCCCGGGTGGATGAGCTCATCGCCAATGAGGGAGAGGACGACGACGCCCCGTCCGCCCAGGAGCCGCAGGAGCAGACTGAGCCCGAGTCCCCTGAGGAAGCAGCAGACAGCGAGGGGGAGCCGCCCGGGCCCACCCCAGAGCACACCGACCCGGCAGTGGCCGAGGATGAGCCGGGGGAGCAGCAGACTGCAGAGGCCTCCGAGCTCACTCAGCCCGACGGCTCCCCGCTGACTGAGCTCTACCTTATCGAGGCCCAGCAGCGCGGGGAGATCGGCATCTTGGAGCAGGCCGCCAGCACCAACGGCGAGTGCAGCCCAGGCAATTGAGAACTGCTGCTGGTAGCATCACCCGGTGATTAAATCCTTATGGGGCCGAGCAGTGGGACTTTTCCTCCTGCTCTGGCGTGAGCTCGCCAAGTTCGGCACCGTGGGCGCGGTGGCCTTTGTCATCGACTCTGCGGTATTCCTCTGGCTGATCACCGGCCCCATGGATGACTCCCATGTGAAGTCCAAAGCCATCGCGGTGGCCGTGGCCACGATCTTCTCCTGGGTAGGCAACCGCTACTGGACCTTCCGGCACCAGCGCACCCGCACCCGGATGCGCGAACTGATGATGTTCATCCTGATGAATATGATCGGCCTGCTCATCATGTCTGGCTGCGTGGCCTTCAGCTACTACATCCTGGGCCTAACCAGTGAGCTGGCCTCCTTCATCTCCGGGTCCATCATCGGGATGGGGCTGGCCATGGTCTTCCGGTTCGTGGCCTACAAGCTGTGGGTCTTCACCGGCACCGGAGACGCCGAAACCGCAAAGGCAGCCGCCCATGCCACGCTCTACACCGATGAGTTCCCGGCAGCGCAGCGCAAAGATAACTCTTAGTCGGTTTCATCAGGCGTGGTGCCCGCGCCGCCGGGACCACCGCTGAGACCCTCATTGCGGCGCATCTGCTGCCACACCTCACCGCCGGGCTCTGCGTCAAAGAGTACGACGACGCCGCCGGCAGCCCAGGTGCCCAGCATCTGCGGGACACTGTGTGCCTGCCAGTCGGTGACCAGCAGCGGCCCGGCTGCCGCCGCTTCCTGCTCCGGCATAGGGGGCAGCGGCACTGTAGGAAGCGGCACCATCAGCTGATCAGGCTGCTGGCGCACCTCTGCCGAGACATCCACCACCCAGGCAGGCAGCGGATCCCCTCCGGCCTCCGCGAAGGAGCTGTCCAGCATTCCGTGGCTGACCGCTGCCAGCTCAGCCTGACCCAGGGCCGTTCCGGTCACCCACCCCCCGGGGCGGTCGGTGATCACCAGCGCCGGCTCCTCCTCACCGGCGGGTCCCAGAGTCAGCTCAGCACCCATCGCCCCTACTGCCAGGGCAGCAGCAGCGGCCTTCCAATGCACCGCCATGTCCAGCACCACTGGGTCGCCAGGGGAGAGGCCCGGCTCCTCCGAGAACAGCCCGATGAGTTTAGTTGCCCAGTTGGCCAGGACTCGCCCTGAGAGCTCCACCCGAGAGCCTTCAGCAGCGTAGTGGACAACGGCGGGCTGGGGCCGGGAAGCCAGGAACTTGAGCAGCTGCGTAAACTCTCCGGGAACTTCTCCTGACGGGTTTCCCAAGGTCAGCGGGCACATAAGCGAGGTCCTTCCCTAAAAGGTGATGGTCACGGCGTCGTTCCCCGCGATATCCCGTCCCGGGGCCCCTAGCGGCGACTCGCCGGGAGCACTTGACGAATGTTTACTCACACCAGTGTAATTAGGGGCAGACATTGACCGTGACCAACTGAAGGAAGCGCTAACCGGCGCCAGGGGAGGCCCACAGTATGGGGAAGGCACAGCGACTGAGTGACATCAGTCCCGAACCGGAGCAGGCGCCAGTCCGCAGCAGCGCGCTCAACGTGCCCAACGACTGGTTCGTGGACCCGGCCGACCCCAGTGCCGCCGAGAGGCTGGAGCACGGCACCGCATTGGAGGACCAGGCCACCGCGTTCCTGGCCGCCGCTGAGGAGGCCGAGGCCAGGAGCCAGGGCACAGTCACCGCGCTGAGTGAGGCGCCTTCCCGCCGCACTCAGCCGGAACCGGCTCAGCAGGAGGATTCTGATTCGGTATGGCTGGGGATCCCCACCCTGATCCCGGCCGAACAGGTCGAAGGTGAGCTGGCTTGGCAGGTGGACGCCCTCTGCGCTCAGACTGATCCGGAGGCGTTCTTCCCGGAGAAGGGCGGCTCCACCCGCGATGCCAAAAAGGTCTGCGGGGCCTGCACTGTGAAGCAGGAATGCTTGGACTACGCATTGTCCAATGACGAGCGCTTCGGCATCTGGGGCGGACTCTCCGAGCGGGAGCGCAGAAAGCTCAAGAAGCGGGCCCGATAGGTGACCGACACCCCATATGAGGGAGCCGGCCGGTGAGCACTCCGGGGGCTCAGCTCCATATCGCCGCTGTCGTGCTGCACGACGGCGGCGGTTTTGCGTCCCCGCAGTGGGACACTCACGGCCGTGCGCTGAACCTGGCCGCAGGCCTGGAATGGCAGACTCGTCAGCCGGACAGCATCATCACACTCGGGGCGGGCAGCTATGCCGGCCCTCAGGACCTCTCACGCTCGCTGCGCTCGAGGCTGCTGGAGGACCGGCGCGCAGCGAAGAAGACCCTCACCACCGGTCCCGGCGGGGTGAATGTCACCTCACTCTGGCGCGGATTGGAACGGCAGCTGGGGGACGGATTCTCCGCCAAGTACCAATGGCTGTGGATACTGCCCGCCGATGCCGTCCCCGAACCGGAGGCTTTGGAGCACCTGGAGGAGCGGCTGTTCACCGTCAAGGATGAGGACACTCACCAGGACGTTGAAGTAGTCGGTGCCAAGCAGTGGATCGCCGGCATCGAGGAGCCCCGGCTGCTCAACGCCGGGCTCTGGACGGCCCGCTCCGGGGAAGTGGTCACGCTCACTGAACCCAAGGAGTTCGACCAGGGACAGTACGACGGGCGTGACGAGGTGCCCGCAGTCTCGGCCCACGGGATGCTGGTCCGGGCCAGCCTGTTCGGAGATCTGGGCGGGTTCAGCCCCGCGCTGGAACCCGACTACGCCGCCGCCGAGTTCTGCGCCCGCGCCCGCGAGGTGGGCGCCCGCACCGTGCTGGAGCCCACTGCCGCAGTGCGCAGGGTGGAACCGGCCCAGCGAGAGATGGTCCACCGGCTCGCCGGTGCTCTGCTGCTGCCCGAGGACCACCGGCGCAGCCAGATCCGCACCAGGCTGACCCAGGCACCGTGGCCGGCAGTGGTTCCGCTCTGGGTCCTGATGTGGGTGGCCGCCCTGCTGCGCACCGTGGCGCTGTTCGCCTGCAAAGCCCCGGACGCCGGATTGGCGCAGCTGCGCCATGCCGCCGCGGGGCTGTCCAATATTGCCGCCATCGCCCATCTGCGCCGCCACCGGCGGGAGGGCCGCGCCGCTGCCCTGTCCAGATCTCAGCGCGCCGGAGACAGCGCCAAGGAGACTCTGGCCGCTGGACGCCGGGCAGTGCGGGAGAACCTGCTGAGCGGGAGCCAGCTGCGCGAGCAGCGCCGGCGGGACACCACCGCCGAGACCGTGGGGATGCCCGGTGAGCGTGCTGCGGATGAGGCCGGAGAACTGCCCGATCTGGGTTCTCGGGACGGCGAGTTCGACCAAATGCCAGTCCGCCGCTCCGAGGACAGACTGGGCCTGTTCCTGCTGCTGGTGGCGCTGACAGGGGTCTCGCTGGTGGGCTTCCGGCAGCTGCTCACCGCCCCGGCCCTGGCCGGCGGGGCTTCGTTGCCGGTCTCCGGCTCAGTGGCAGAGGTATGGCAGCACACCGTCTCCTTCCTGGTCACTGACTCGCTGGGGGAGCGGGCAGCGGCCGACCCATTCAACCTGGTGCTGCTGATCCTCTCCGCGCTCAGCTTCGGCCATGCCTCAGCCGTGCTGTTGTGGGTGGTGGTGCTGGCCGCCCCGCTGAGCGCACTCACCGCCTGGTGGGCGGCCGGCCTCTGGAGCCCCAAGACCTTCCACCGGCTCATCGCAGCCCTGATCTGGGCGCTGCTGCCGGCCTTGCACAGTGCGGCGGGCCAGGGGCGGATCGGCGCGGTGATCGCTCATATCCTGCTGCCGGTCCTCGTGCTGACCACAGTGCGGGCAGTCCGCGCTCATGGCCGGCACCAGGTCACAGCAGGACGGGTGGCCGCGCTGCGGCTCACCGCCGGCTGGGAGACCGCCGCAGGGGCCGCGCTGCTGCTTGCCGTAGTCACTGCTGCAGCCCCGGTGCTGCTGGTCCCTGCCGTACTCAGCTGCGTCATCGCCGCCCTGGTGCTCCGCAGAGCCGGAAAGGTGCTTTGGCTGCTGCCCATCCCCGCCCTGGCGATCTTCGCCCCTATGCTCATCTCAGCCCTGGACCGCGGGGCCAATCTGGCCGCTGTGCTGGTCTCCGAACCCGGCAGATCGCTCAGCGTGACCGAGGCCGGAGCCTCCGCGCCCCTCTGGCAGCAGCTGCTGGGGTTCTCCCAGGCCTTTGACCCCACAGGCGGTCTCCCCGGGACCACCAACTCAGAGTCCGCGGCATGGCTGCCCTCCGTGCTGGCCGAGAGCTTCTGGGCCCTGCGGGTTGCGCTGCTCACCGGTGCGCCCCTGCTGGTCATCGCCGTGCTCGCTCTGCTGGCAGTGGGCCGGCGCGCCGTGGTGCTCAGCTGCGGACTGATCGGACTGGGCACTCTGGGCTATTCCGCCTTGGTCAGCCGGCTGGCGGCCGGATCCGCCGGCTCAGAGGTGGTGGGCACACATATTGGCCCTCTGGTCTCAGTGCTGGCGCTGTGCCTGATCGCAGCAGCGGTCAGCGGCCTGTCCAGCTCACAGGCTGCCGGATCAGCTCTGGGCGGGGTCTTCTCCCCAGTGGCCTCCACTCTGTTGGTGCTGGCCGTTTTTACCGCTGGAGTGTTTTGGGCAGCGCCCCGGATGATGCCCGGTGCAGGACTGGATGGGATGACCATCAGCACTGTCAACACCGAACGCGTGCTTATCCAGCCCGGCACAGTGCGGACTCTGCCGGCCACTGCCGCCGATCTCGGCACCGGCCCGGCCGCCGCCCGCACCCTGGTGCTTTCCTCCTCAGCACAGGGCGTCAGCGCCGAGATCCGGGCCCGGCACGGCAGCACGCTGGACAGCCGCCGTACGGCCGCTGTGGCCCAGGACCTCCCGCTCTGGGCCACCCCGGAGGCGCCGGCCAGCTGGCTGGGTATGACCGGGCCTGGAACAGATCCCCTTCCCGCAGAGGAGCTCAGCGCCTCCCAGCAGCGGCTGGGCGAACTGGTGGCCGGCGTCGTCGCCCCTGGTTCAGAGCATGTCTCAGACCTGGCCGCGGAACTGGGCATCGGTTATGTGCTGGTCACCCAGGGCACCGCACTGCGGGAGGCCGCGGACACTGCTGGCGGGCTCATCTCGGTGGGAGACACCGAATTCGGCTCGCTCTGGCGGGTGGACACCGCTGAGGAGGAGCTGCCTGCTGCTGGCGGCATCTCAGGGACCACCACCGCCTGGGCACGGATTGTCACCGCGGAGGGAGATCCGGTGGCCCTGCTGCCCAGCAGCCACCACCGCATCGATCTGGACCTCAGTCAGCTGCGGGACCGCAGCGGCGAACCCCTGCAGCTGGAGCCCGGCACGGACTACTACGTGGAGCTCGCCACCGAGCGCGCTGTGGGCTGGGATGCCGAGCTGGATGGTCAGAGCCTGCGCCGGGTCACCCCCACCAGCCTGCAGATTGAGCCCGAGGAGATGGACTGGACCCGCCAGTTCCACCTACCGGAGAGCTTCGCCGAGCAGCCGCAGGGCCAGCTGACGCTCAGCCACAGCTCTCAGCTCCAGTACCCCATCCTGTTCTTAACCGGCCTGTTGGTGCTGATCTTCCTGCTGGTCGCCGTGCCCCTGCCGCGCAGCTGGCGGATTCTGCCGGTCATCCCGGACCAGCAGCTGACCCAGGCCACGGAGGTGAGACGGTGAGCTCTGTCAACAGGTACATCCGGGCTCAGCGGCGGGCCCGCCGCAAAGCGCAGAAAGCCCAGGAGCGGGCCGCCGCACAGCAGGTCCGGCAAGCTGAGGCGGCAGAGCAGGGCGCTGCAGCGCCGGGCGGCCATGAGGCCGAGAGCACCGACCGCCCGGGCCCTGCCAGTCCCACCCGTACTGTGCCAGTCCTGGTGGGGCTCGGCCTGATCGCCGCAGGTGCCGGCTCCGCCTGGCTGCACGTCAGCGATCCGGACCCCGAACCTGTCCTGCTGCAGCAGCCGGCCTATGCCGTGCCGGCTCCCGCCGTCACCGAGCGGCTGGTCTGCCCCCCGGTGCCCGGACAGCCCGACTCGATCTCGGACCAGGGCCTGCTCGACTACGCCGAGCGGGACAGTTCCGCATCGGCGCTGCGCAGCGCAGCTGTCTTCGCTGCGGCCGATGGCCGGCTGCCCCGCGCCGACTGGCTGCCGCTGGGCCAGGACGGCAGGGGTGAGCCTCTGCAGCTCATCGCTGCTGATGAGTCCGGTGAGTCTGCCGGCGGCGGACTGGCTGAACGGCATCTGGTCACCGGAATCCAGCAGGAGGGCCTCAGCCCTTCGCTGCTGGAGATCCAGCCCCTGGCAGGGCTGAGTCCGTCACGTTCCCCTGCCGCTGCCGCCGGGTTCACCTACTATGCCGAGGACGGGGCAGTCGCCGGCCTAGCAACTGCCGGCTGCACTGCACCAGAGCGCAGCCAGTGGTTCCTGGGCCCGGAGACCGGCACCGGCTCGGCCTCCCTGCTGACCCTGGCCAACCCGCACAACCGGGATGCCACCGTGGAGGTCACCACCTACAGCGAAGAGGGTGAGACCGGAGCGCTGGGCGCTACCACCCTGCTGGTCCCGGAGAACACCGTGCGCACCGTGAACCTGGCCGGACTCAGCGACGGCGAGGCACAGCTGGCCGTACATGTGCAGGCCAGCGGCGCTCCAGTCACGGCCCATCTGCAGTCAGCCGCCAGCGCCGCAGGCAGTGGTCTGGGAGTTGAGCAGCTGAGTCCGCAGCCGGGACTGCGCCAGGAGCACTATGGCGTGGGATTCCCCGCCGGAGCTGACCAGAACCCTCAAATCTGGTTCTACGCACCCGGCCCGGAGCCGGTCACCGTGGAGATGCAGGTCTTCAGCACCGAGGGGCAGGTGGTGACTGACACGCCCGGGGTCTTCAGCCTAGAGGCCGGGAGAGTCTCAGTTGTGGGGTTGTCCGGACTGGAGCCGGGAACCTACGACGTCGCCCTCACCACCGATCAGCCCACTCTGGCCGCAGTGCGCAGCGCCGGTACCGGGGAGCAGGTCACCATAGAGGTGGAGCTGGAGCCGGAGACCGATCCCTGGACTGGCGAGCAGCTGGAGCCTGAGACCCAGGAGCAGGAGGTCGACCCGGCACCGGACTTCAGCTGGGCCGCCGCAGCTGAGCCGCTCAGCGCCGGCTCCGGGGCACTGCTGCCGGAGGACTTCAGCACCGATCTGCGCTTCTTCGCCCCGCCCGGACAGGAGGGTGCAGAGGTCACCTACCGGCTCTTCGACAGCAGCGGCGCCAGCTCCGAGGATCTGGTGACCCAGACCGAGGGCGGAGCCTCGGCCGAGGTGCCCTACCAGGAACTGCTGGACCGTGCCGAGGCTGCTGGCCTGGAGGATGTCTACGCAGTGCTGGTGGTGCAGGCTGATGGGGAGGCCTACGGCAGCACCCTCAGCACTGATGAGGAGGGGCGTTTCAGCCTCGGTACCCTGGACCCGATCACCCCGATCAGCCAACACGTCCCGTTCAGACTCGATCCCTGACCCGGAGCTCAAAATCCCAGGAATCTGAGTGAAGGCTGGGTAGGCTCAACTCCCGTGGACTCCAAACGCCGTTGCACCAAAGCAAGCTGTGAAGCGTCGGCCGTAGCCACGCTGACCTACTCCTATGCCGATTCCACAGTGGTGGTCGGGCCGATCAGCGTCTACGCCGAGCCGCACAGCTACGACCTCTGTACCGCGCATGCCGATGCCGTGAGCGCACCGCGTGGCTGGGAGGTGCTCCGCCTGGACTATGCCAGCCCGCAGAATGACGATGGCGACCTGCTGGCCCTGGCCGAGGCGGTCCGTGAACCCCGGCAGCCGGCAGTGACCCCAGCGGCCCGGCAGGCACCGGCCCCCTTGGCCGCCCCGGAAGCAGGGGCCGGCATCAGCCGCGGTCATCTCCGGCTCATTCGGGAATGAGGTGCCGATCCCGGTCCAGTGCCGGCGGCGGCGTCGTCCCTGAGCTCACCAGGTAGTCTGGAACCCATGCCCGATACCCCAGTGATCGACCCCGCCGTACTGGAAATCCTGCGCTGCCCGGCCACCGGCAGCCGATTGCGCCAGCAGGGCGATGAGCTGGTAGCCCTCACCGATGACACCCGCCGCTACCGGATCCAGGGCGGGGTCCCCAGACTTCTCAAGGACACTGAATGAGCTTCGATTACAAGATTGCTGATATCTCCCTGCATGAAGCCGGCCGCCACCAGATCCGGTTGGCTGAGCACGAGATGCCCGGGCTGATGAGTCTGCGCAGGGAATACGCTGACGCCCAGCCGCTGGCCGGAGCCCGGATCGCCGGTTCGCTGCATATGACCGTGCAGACCGCGGTGCTCATAGAGACCCTGGTGGCTCTGGGTGCTCAGGTGCGCTGGGCCAGCTGCAATATCTTCTCCACCCAGGACGAGGCCGCCGCCGCAGTGGTGGTAGGCCCCCACGGCACGCCAGAGAACCCACAGGGTGTGCCGGTCTTTGCCTGGAAGAACGAGACTCTCGAGGACTACTGGTGGACCGCTACGCAGATCTTCGCCTGGCCCGGTGTGGACCGGGACCCTGCCCAGGGAGCCAATATGATCCTCGACGATGGCGGCGACGCCACACTGCTGGTGCATAAGGGTGCGGAGTTTGAGGCCGTAGGGGCAGTGCCCTCAGCCACCGCTGATGATCCTCATGAATACACCATCATCCTCCAGACGCTGCGGGACTCGCTGGCCGAGAACCCCCGGCGCTGGACCGGGATCGCCGAACAGATCGCAGGAGTCACCGAGGAGACGACCACCGGGGTCAACCGGCTCTACCAGCTGGCCCGAGAGGGTGAGCTGCTGTTCCCGGCGATCAACGTCAACGATTCGGTGACCAAGTCCAAATTCGATAACAAATACGGCATCCGGCACTCCCTGCCCGATGGCATCATGCGCGCCACTGATGTGCTGATCGCCGGCAAGACCGCGGTGGTCTGCGGGTACGGAGACGTGGGCAAGGGCTCAGCTGAGGCGCTGCGCGGACAGGGTGCCCGGGTGGTGGTCACCGAGATCGACCCGATCAACGCCCTGCAGGCGGCGATGGACGGCTATCAGGTGGCTCGGCTCGAGGATGTGCTGGAGTCCGGGGACATCTTCATCACCACCACCGGCGGCAAGGACATCATCACTGCGGAGCAGATGCAGCGGATGAAGGACAAGGCCATTGTGGGCAATGTGGGTCATTTCGACAACGAGATCGATATCGCCGGTTTGGAGCGGATACCGGGCATCCAGAATGTGGAGATCAAACCCCAGGTCCACGAATGGGTGTTCCCAGACACCGGGGGGCGCTCCATCATTGTGCTCTCCGAGGGGCGTCTGCTCAATCTCGGCAACGCCACCGGCCATCCCAGCTTTGTGATGTCCTCCAGCTTCACCAACCAGGTCATGGCGCAGATTGAACTGTTCGCCAAATCGCATAAGTCTGGCTACCAGGGCCCCGATGCCTACCAGACTGAGGTCTATGTGCTGCCCAAGCTGCTCGATGAGAAAGTCGCCCGGCTCCACCTGGATGCCCTGGGTGTGAAGCTCACTGAACTGACCAAGGAGCAGGCGGAGTACCTCGGGGTGGATGTCGCAGGTCCGTATAAGCCCGACCACTACAGGTACTGAGTTGGTCCCGCCGGCGCGTACACGCCGCGCTCGGCTCTCGGCCGGCTTGCGCCGGCCATCACGCCTGAAGGCTGGTGGCGTGCCTGAGGGCACGCAACCCTCAATCGCCTCGGAAGACTCCGCAAGCGGGTCTTCCCTGGGCTCAGTCGGGTCTGCGCCGGCGCGTACACGCCGCGCTCGGCTCTCGGCCGGCTTGCGCCGGCCATCCCGCCTGAAGGCTGGTGGCGTGCCTGAGGGCACGCAGCGCGAGCACTCCGCTCATAGGCTGCCGAGACCCGCTGTTTTCGGCGTATCACGCCAATTTGAGCCGGTTTAAGCGGAAAACAGCGGTGCTGATCGGGGAGTCTCAGGCGTAGGGCAGGGCGTGAATGCGTTGGTGAAGGTGCTCAGCGCGGGCCTGCTGGGCGCGCACCCGCTGATACTCTCGGTTGCGCCGCTCACCCATCACTGCGGCCAGGAACTCCAATGAGGAGGCAGTGGGCGGCATCGGTGTCACATGCCGCAGGATTTGGGCGGCGAGGCGGTCACTGATCGCGCTGACCGCCGGCAGGTCCACCTTTCGTCCGGTCTCCACGGTGCGGAGCAGCCGTGCCGCCCGTGCCGCGACCTCGTCAGGTATCTGGCCGATATCGGCGATCTGCGCCCAGGCCGCCATATGCGCAGGCACCGGCAGCATCATCGGCCGCACCCGGGGGTGTCTGACCCGGATTGCGTAAGTCCCGGCCATCACATCACCCAACCGCTTGCCCCGCTCAGTGAACATGCCGATCAGCAGCGGGAGCAGCCCCAACGTCAGATAGATCTCTGCGAACCCGGCCAGGCCCCGGATAAGACTGTGCCGGAACCTCACCGAGCCGCCGTCGTCGCGTACCACCCGCACACCGAAGATCAGTTTGCCCAGTGACCGCCCCCGGGTCAGCGTCTCAACGGTGATGGGGGCGATCACCAGCGTCGCGACCACTACAGAGAGGCTGATCGCTGCTACCGCGGCGGGACTGGGCTGCAGCTGCGTTTGGTAGCTGAACTGTCCCAGACCCATGAAGATGCCAGCCAAGGCCAGCCAGTAGATGACCAGGTCCACCAGCAGCGAGGCACCCCGGGTGATCACAGAGACTGAGGGCAGGTCGAGGGTCACTGCCTCCCCGGTGACCACATGACGCACGTTCGCTCGCCTTCCGCCTGACTACTGCCTACTGAGTCGGGTCCTCCCTGAGATGGCCCACCCGTATGCGGCGCATTCGTGTAGGTCCCGATATCAGGGCCCCGCTCGCTTTCTCCTACACCATATAGTGTGGAGCCCGTGGACATCGATGCCTTTATCGCGGTGCACCAACCGCAATGGGACCGCCTCGACCGGCTGGCCTCCAGGCGCCGGCTCTCTGCGGCAGAGGCCGATGAGATGCTCGTGCTCTACCAACGGGCTTCGACCCACCTGTCGATGATCCAAGCGGTGGAGCCTGATTCCCCAGTGGCCGCCCAGCTCTCTGCGCGGATCGGCCGGGCTCGGGCGCATCTGACCGGGACAGGTGAGAATGCCTTCACAGCAACTGCATACTTCTTCACCCAGGCTCTCCCGGTAGCCTTCTACCGGCTGCGCTGGCTGACTGTGTTCATCGCAGCGGCATTCATCGGGCTGGCCGCGGCCACCGGGTACTGGATCCACCACCATCCGCAGATCGACCTGATCATGCCTGAGGCGGCTCGGGAGCAGTACGCCCAGGAGGACTTCGTCAACTACTACTCTGAGCACCCCAGTTCCGCATTCGCCTCTCAGGTGTGGACCAATAACGCCTGGATCGCAGCTCAGTGCGTGGCCTTCGGGGTCACTGGCATCTGGCCGATTGCGATTCTGGGGCTCAACGCGGTCAACTTGGGCGTAGCGGCGGGAGTGATGTACGAACAGGACGCCGCGGCCTCGTTCTGGCTCAATATCCTGCCGCACGGCCTGATGGAGATGACAGCGGTTTTCGTCGCCGCTGCAGCGGGCCTGCGCATCTTCTGGTCCTGGGTGGCTCCCGGGCAGAAGCGGCGGCTGACCTCGGTAGCGGAGGAGGCCCGGCGCTTGATCACTGTGGCATTGGGCCTCTGCCTGGTCCTGCTGATATCGGGCATCGTGGAAGGCTTTGTCACCCCCGCCCCCTGGCCGGACTGGCTGCGGATCGGCATCGGCGCGCTGGTGCTGGCCGCCTATTGGGCCTACGCCTTGGTGCTGGGCCGGCGCGCCCACCAGGCAGGAGTGAGCGGGGATCTGGGTCGCTATGACTCCGGCAATCATGAACTGACGGCCTGATCCCCCTGCCCTGGGGCCGATTCCGCAACTTGCCGGGCGCGTTCCGGGCCTGATGCCGTTCCGGGCTCTACTGTTGATTCTGGCCAGTAATGCGTGTCGAGAGGCGAATCATGAGCCAGAATCCTGAGGACAACCGCCAGAGTGCGGCGGAGGAGAAGGAGTTCGAGTCCGGCCTGGACTACGGAGCCTTCGTCTCCGATGAACCTGACTTCCCCGAGGACCACCTTGCCGAGGATCAGGCAGCGGACGCCCGGCTGAGCCGGGAGGAGGCCCGCGCAGGCGAGGAATCTCCCGAGGCGCGTGAGGGGCGTGAGCGCAGCAACGACGCCGCCCCCGCCGGCTCTGTCCCCGAGACTGCCGACGATGCGCCCACCGCCATCGTTCCACCGGTCAGCAGCCCCCCGGCGAGCAGCCCGGAGAACACAGCAGGCCGGAGAAGCAGGAGCCCAGAGCCTGTCTCCTCTGCCGATGAGCAGCAGACCACAGCGCTGCCGATGCGTGATGAGCAGAGCACCACGGCGCTGCCGCGAGAGCGGCAAACCGGAGCTGCCGTGCCCCCGGCTCAGAAGCCAGCCGAGGCCGCTGCTACGCCAGAACGGGCCGGGGCCCTGAACTTTGGCAGCAGCCCGGCGCCCTCGGCACCTTCGGCCCGCCACGAACGCCCGGCTGAGCTGGCTGATGACAGTGAGCTGCAGGAGCTGGTGGAGAAGGACAAGCGGGGAGTCTCTCGGTTCTTCACGGTGCTTATTGCCATCTTCACTCCGATCCTGTTCATTGTGCTGGCCATCCGTGTGATCGCCAGCCCGCTGTTCCTGTTGGCCACGTACTGGCGGCCGGGCTTCCCGGATGATCCGGGCGGCTGGGAACTGCGCGAGCGGCTGCTCTACGGCTCCTACGGCACCGATTTCCTGCTCAATGCCGCAGACTCCCGCTACCTGGCCGAGCTTGCACCGGGCGGAGAGCCGCTGTTCACTGAGGCTGAAGTCTCACATATGGCGGATGTGAAGATCCTGGTCTGGTACGCGATGATCATCGGTGTCGGTCTGCTGCTGATCACCCTGCTGCTGGCCCTGATGCTGCGCGCTTGGCGGCCCGGTGGCCTCGCCCGTGGGCTCTTTGCTGGCGCCTGGGCCACGATTGGCCTGCTGATAGCTGGTGTGGTCACTCCATTCGTGATCGGCTGGGACCGGTTCTTCACTGAGTTCCATAACCTCTTCTTCCCTCAGGGGAACTGGAGCTTCTCCTCGGAGTCGGCGTTGATCCGCCTCTACCCGGAGCAGTTCTGGATCGATGCTGGGATCTGGCTTGCCGCGCTGCTGCTCCTGCTGAGCCTGATCACCCTGCTGATCACCTGGCCCACCAAGCGCCGCCGCGAGCGCCGTGCCCAGCGGCTTGCCGAGGTCCAGGAGCGCAAGCTGGCCAAAGCCCGCGAGGAGCTGGAGGCGGAGGCCGCCAAGGGCTAGCGAGTCTGTTTCCCGGCACATCAGTGCTGGATGAGTCACGGTTCCGGTCCCGGCACCTGACCCCGTGCTATGGCTGAGGCACCCTACTCGAAAGAGCAGGGTGCCTCAGCCATTTGTGTCTGCCGTGCTGCCTGGTCCCAAGCTAGATTGCGTGGCTGACTAGATAGCTGTACTATCTAGATATGAGTTCAGAACAAGAATGGCCGGGGCAGTGGCTCCGGGGTGTCTTGGAGCTCTGCACTCTGCGCATCCTGGCCGATGGCCCAACCTATGGCTATGAGGTCTCTGCCAGGCTCGCTCTCGGAGGACTCGGTACCGTCAAAGGCGGAACGCTGTATCCGATGCTCAAACGGTTTGAGGCCTCCGGGAGGGTGGAGATCGAGTGGCGGCCGGGTGAGGGCGGCCCAGGGCGCAAGTACTACCGCCTCACCGAGGAGGGGCACCGGTCTCTCCAGGACATGAGCCGGCAGTGGCAGAGCTTCGCCCAGGTGATAGAGCAGATTCTCGAGCCAGCAGCGCATAAGGAGGAACAATGACCGGAACACCTAGCCCACGGAAGTATCGCTTCGAGCGGGAACTTGCACCCCATGTAGACCCGGTGTGGGCTCAGGAGCTCACCGTGGAGCTGCGGCTGCGCGGAGCCTCAGGAAAGTCCATCGGCGAGACGCTAGCAGAGGTGGATTCGCACTGCGCTGAGGCCGGGGAGACTGCCGCAGAGTCCTTCGGAACTCCGGCGGACTATGCCCAGCAGCTCCAGCTGCCCGAGCTCGCGCAGCGGGAGACGCCGCAACTGATGACTGTGGTGCCCATCCTGGGGCAGATCTTCGGCATGCTGCCCATCCTCTGGGCCATGCCGCCGCTGACCCAGGGCGAGGAGGTGGTCATCCGTACCGGACAGATCACCATGCTCGGCATTGTCGTGGCCGCCATTGTTCTGATGACCTGGCGCGTGTTGAGCCTCGTGCGTTTCGTGGTGCGCCGGCCTGTGCCAGCGGTGCTCTGCGGCGTAGCCCTGGTGGCACTCATGGCTTTGGCCGTGGGCCTGTTGCGTACCCCGCTGCTGGAGCTGGCACCGATCCCGCTGCTGATCTTCGGTGTGCTGATGCTGGCGATAACCACGGTATGGGGCGTTTTGCGCATGCGGAGCGCCACCCTCAGCGAGGATATGGTCGCCACACCCTTGGAGAACCGGGAGGCCGTGAACCGCCGCGCTGAGTCTGTGCGGTGGGTGGGCTATGTGCCGGTCCTGATGATGCCGGTCTACACAGCGGCTCTGGTTCTGGTGCTCTGGCTCTTCGCCTGAGGTGGGCCCGCAGCGGAAACTACGGCTTCAGACGGTGACGGCCTCAGATAGTGACTTGGCCCTTGGGGGTCCGGAAGGTGACACTCATGAGCCCGGGAGTGCCGGAGGGGGCAATCCACTCCACCTCCACGTCGTCGAAGGGGTCGGCCTCGGGTGAGCCAAGCCAGTCGGCCACCCGCTGTGGTGAGCCGGCGATGGACAGCCGCTCCAGCTTGGCCTCAGGTTCGTAGGCGCGGGAGGGATGCAGGTGCTCAGTGCCCTCATCCCAACGCAGCAGGTAGGGCACCTGGGGGTCAGCAATCAGCCCCTTGATCCCGATCTGCTGCCAGGTCAGCTCCTGGCCGTCGGGGAACTTGCGGTTGCCCGGCACGGAGCGCCGGCCCAGCCGCTGCTCAAAGGGCTCTAAGTCATCTACGGTCACACACCAACCCATCCAGCCCCCGCCGATCTGGGAACGGTTGCGCACCGCCTGGCCGAACGGGGCCTTATCGGCCGAGGGATGGTCCAGGACCTCAACAACCTCAAGGTACTGCCTTCCGGCCAGCGGAATGATGGCATTGGCGGTGCCGAAACGGGGGTGGATGCCGCCCTTGACCCGCTCCACCCCCAGAGCCTCAGTGATCCGGTTCACCGTGGCGTCCATACCATCGGGTCCTACGGCGAACGAAACGTGATCCAGTCGCATCATGCCCCTATCTTCACACTGGGAGGCAGATACCTGAAATCGAGGTCACACTTCAAATTTCTACGCCGCGTAGAACTCATACCCGGGCGCGCGTATCCTGGTATGGTGCCTCACCCGCCAAGTTTCTGGGATATCGCCCGTCAGCCCAAGTGGATCGCCATGCTGATCCTTGCGCTGGTCATGGCCACCGTATTTGTGGTGCTCTCCGCCTGGCAGTTCGGCGCCTCCCGCAGCGAGACCGTTCAGCACCAGGACACTGAGACCCCGGCGCCGCTGACTGAAATCTACGAGCCGGCACGCCCCATCACAGTTCATGAGGCAGACCGGATCGTTGACGTCACCGGCGAGTTCCTGCCAGAGACCCAGGTCTTCATCGCTGAACGTCTCCAGGAAGGGGAGAGCGGCTACTGGGCCGTGGCGGCTTTCCAGGTGGCAGACGCACCGGCTGGTGAGGTGATACCCGTGGTGCGCGGATGGGCGGAGGATTACGACGCCGTCGGCCCGCCTCCCGAGGGGCAGCTCACCCTTCAGGGCAGGCTGCTGCCCACTGAGGCTCCGGCACCGGGTCCGCGCGAACTTCCCTATCCGCTGCTGTCCACTCTGTCGGTGGCGGAGCTGATCAACCTCTGGGATGAAGACTCCTACTCCGGCTTTCTGGTGGACTTCAGCGGAGAGGCAGGGGCTTCCGGCTCGTCCTCCCTGGAGGGGGTGTGGGTGGGCACCCAGCCCGAGGGCAGCAGTATCAACTGGCTCAACTTGTTCTATGCGGTGGAGTGGGTGGTCTTCGCCGGCTTTGCCTTCTACTTCTGGTGGCGCATGGTGCGCGACGCCCAGCAGCGCCAGGCCGAGGAGGCCCGGCTGGACGCGGAGTGGGAAGAGCAATGGCGGCGTGAACAGCTGGCCAAGCAGCAGGCAGCACAGGCAGAGGAGAACGAATGAGCACAGAGCGCGAACGAACCAGTGAGACCCAAAGCGCAGCGGGCGGGCCGACGTCGGGTACCGGCTCCGAGATGGCCCGCACAGACTTTCCCGAATCTGCACGGGTCCCGAATACCGGGCGCCCAGCAGCCGCCGGGACGCAGGTTGACCTGGGGACGCCGCCGCCGCGGCCCAAGGAGACCAGGCGGTTCTACGGCACCCATGCCCAGATCCGCAGCGGGTTGACCTTCTACCGCGTGATGGCGATCATCACCGGTGTCTTCCTGCTGATCATGGTGGCCAAGATCCTGGTCTCTGGCTCCCTGTTCGGCTGGACCTTCTGGGAGGGCTACGAGCTCTATGTGGGGGGCACCACGGTAGAGGGGGACACCAACACTATTGGGTTCTACCCCGCGGACTCACTGCAGGATGCGCGATCCACATCTACGATGATCGCCCAGGCGCACGGGGTGGCCTACATCATCTACTTGGTGGCCGGGTTCCGGCTCTGGTACATGCTGCGCTGGGGCGCTGGCCGGCTGGCACTGATCATATCCGGGGGCCTGGTGCCGTTCTTCAGCTTCTTTGTGGAGCGCAGGGTCTCCCACCTGGTCCGCGCGGACCTGGCGCAGACGCCTGAGGCCGCGCCCCGGTACTGAGCGAGTCCCGGTGGGGGCTACCCCATGAGTAGGATTAACAGGTGATCTCTGAGAGACCTGTGCGGGCGCCATCGATGATTGACGTCGCCAGGCGTGCCGGTGTCTCTCATCAGACCGTTTCCAGGGCACTGAACTCACCGGAGGCGCTGCGAAGTGACACCCTGGCCAGGGTCCAGCGAGCGATGCGCGAGCTTGGTTACCGGCGTAACTCACAAGCTCGAGCGCTGAAGACTCGTCGAACCGGGCTGATCGGAGTGGTGAGCCCGGGAGATGTCTCTTTCGGGCCTAACCGGATGACCCTAGCTATCGAACAGGCTTGCCGGGAGCGGGGCTTTGCCACCGCACTGAGTGTCGTTCGCGACGCCCAACAGCAGACTGTGGAGTCGACCCTGGATTTCTTTCTCGGGTACGGGATCGAGGCGGTAGTGGTTATTGCTCCGATCCCCACCGTGGCCGATGCTGCTAAACAACTCTCCCGGAGAATGCCAGTGGTGATGGTGACCTCAGGTTTGAGCCCGGCCGAGGAGCAGAACGTGGTGGGAATCGACCAGCAGATGGGGGCCAGGCTCGCTGTCCAGCATCTGGTGGAACTTGGACACCGTCGGATCGCGCATCTCGCCGGCCCAGGGGACTGGTACGACGCTCGGGGGCGTATAGCAGGCTGGCAGGAGGTGCTCATCGAGTCGGGACTCGACCCCACCTTGCGGGTCAGTAGTCCAGGATGGGGGGCCGAGCACGGCTATCAAGCTGCTCAGCAGCTACTGGACCAGGACGCGGCGCTGGATGCGGTGTTCGTCTCCAATGACTACATGGCCCTGGGGGCCGTACGGGCGATGGAGGACGCTGGATTACGGGTGCCTGAGGATATCTCCGTGGTCGGGTTCGACGATGTGGACGCAGCGGCATACTTCGCTCCGGCACTGACCACTGTGCGGCAGCCCTTTGAGGCAGCGGGGCGGTCAGCCATTGACGTGCTTCTGAGGACTGCGGCCGGTGAGCATCCCGGGATGGACTTCATCGTGCCCGAGCTCAGGGTTCGTTCATCCACCCGGGCACGGTGAGTCACGGATAGGCGGCGCGGAGACGCTCCCATTCGCCCCGGTGGAGCGGAAGTACGGTGCCATGCTTGGTGTTTGGCGGCATACTGAAGTTCTTGACCCATTTCCATTGTCCTGAGGCAATGTCATCGCTGTAGAGCCCGACATATCCTTGTGGTGAATCGAGATACTGATCCAGGAAGAGGTACCAGCGTCTAGGATGACGATTGTCTGGAAAAGCTGCTGGTCCTTCCAACTGGCGGTATCGATCATTGCCGATATTCTGTGCGAGTCGTTCGAAGTCACCGTGAATGCTGCCGCCGACTTCATGGCAGATTCCAGGAGATCCGGTTCCGGAGGAGTCCTCCTTGAAGAACCTGTGCACGGCACCACCCGCTCTAACCGCGTACAGGTCAATCACTGAGGAGCCGGTGTCCAAGTACACCTTTGGGCTGGTGAAAGTGGTGAAGTCTGAGCTGCGGGAAGTGAGAATCCTGCTGTAGCTGGGGGCTGTGTGCCAGCGGTCTTCCTCCGCATAGAGATGCGAGGACCAGAAGAGCTCATACTGGCTGGAGCTGGGGTCATAGAGTGTTTTGAGTGCCCATGCCATACCGGCCTCAGCCGGGGCCAGCGGCTTCAGCTGCGGGGCGGACCAGTGCACCAGGTCCCTACTGCGCCACAGGAGCACAGAGCGGCTCCCGCGGCGGGTCCACTCGTCCCACATCTCTGGAGTGTGGTGCCCCTTCGCCCATACTCGCAGGTCAGTAGCGATCAGAGTGAAACCGGTGCCCTCGGCATGGCGTATCAGGTGGGGGTCTCGCACCCCAGTGGTGCCCAGCGCGGATTCCAGCACCGGCTGGCCGTTGTTGAGCCTCTCCCAGGTGGTGGGGTCGTCTCCGCAGGACAGCGAGTAGTAGATCTTCTCAGTGTGCTCGGTGCTGCTTTCCACGAAGTGGACCAGCAGGTAGCCGTGGAGGTCTGAGCGGGACATTGATCACCTTTCGAAGGGTTGCAGAATGTGAACGTTAACATTACAGTGATTTCTATCACATAGACGCAGTGGCTGCTGGGCTGTCCGCGTCGTCGCACAGAGAGGAACTGATCATGACTAGCCCGTTGATGAGAAAGGACTCCCGCTGGCTATCGGCTGCAGCCGCGCTTGGGATCAGCGCACTTGCACTGAGCGCCTGCAGCGGTTCAGCTGAGGCCGAGAACGGCATCGAGCTCGACACTGAGGACGTCGGGACAGGCGCGATGGAGAGCTTCGGTGTCGATGACGTCTTCGAGGCTACCGAACCGGTGAGCTTCTCCCTGCTTTATCGCAATAATCCCGACCACGGTCTTGATGAGGACTGGCTGTTCTTCGAACACCTTGAGGAGGAGCACAACGTTTCCCTCAACATCATCAACGCACCCTTGAGCGATTTCGAGGAGCGGCGGTCACTGATGATCGGAGCAGGGGATATGCCCGACTTCGTCCCGATCACCTATCCAGGCCAGGAAGTGCCCTACATCGCAGGCGGCGGGCTGCTGCCGGTCAGTGACTATCTGGACTATCTGCCCAACTTCACTGACAAGCTTGATCAGTGGGATCTCTGGGATGAGTTCGACCGCCTGCGCCAGGAGGACGGCAAGGTCTATATGTTGCCTGGGCTCCTGGAGGACCCCTTCCTGCAGTTCAGCATTGTCGTTCGAGGCGACATATGGGACGAGCTCGGGCTGGAGGCTCCCGCCACCTGGGACGAGCTCGCCGATCAGCTGCGTACCGTAAAGGAGGCGTATCCCGAGGTCATCCCTTACTCCGACCGCTGGGAACTGCAGAGCACACTGAATATTGCCTCTCCGAACTTCAACACGGTGGCCGGGTGGGGCTACGGCCAGGGCCTGTACTACGACCACGATGCCGAGGAGTTCATCTATGCCGGGGCATCAGACGAGTACCGCGAGATGGTCGAGTTCTTCGCGGGACTTGTCGAAGAGGGCCTGATGGACCCCGAATCGCTGACGCAGGACGACCAGCTGGCTGAGCAGAAGTTCGCCGCAGGGGAGTCCTTCGTCATCGGCGGCAACGATGAATCGACCCAGATATACCACCGCGGATTCGACGAGCTGGGAACAGAAGGAGCTGAAGCTCGGCTGATCCCCATCCCAGGGGGCCGGAACGGCGATTTTCTGCACAGCGGCTCCCGGTTCGACAGCGGGTTGATGATCTCGGCCAGTACTGCTGAGCGGGATGATTTCTTGGCGCTGTTGCAATTCATCGACTGGCTCTACTACTCCGACAACGGGCTGGAGTTCGCCACCTGGGGCGTGGAAGGAGAGACTTTCGAGCGCACCGAGGACGGCGAGATCCAGCTGGTCGACCATATCGACATCAATGAGATCAATCCGGAGGCCGACGAGCATCTGCTGCGGGACTATGGGTTCTACAACCAGCCCTTCATGCATGCTAACGGGTCACTCACTGAGTACGTGCACGCCTCCTTCCGTCCGCATGTTATCGAGTGGCAGGAGGCCATGCTCCATAAGGAGGAGCTGCCGCTGCAGCCGAATGTTCCTTTCACTGATCTAGAGCTGGAGCAGGTCTCCCTGTGGCAGAACGCACTGTCCGACACCGTCAACCAGGCCACAGCACAGTTCATCATCGGCCAACGGGACCTCGATGAATGGGATGACTACGTGGCTGAGCTTGAAGGTCAGGGCATGAACCAGATGCTGGAGGCTGCGGAAGAGGCACACCAGCGCAATCTGGAAATGCTCGAAGAGGTCGGGGAGGGTACCGGTGACTGAGCGTATGCACCTTCATTCAGCAGTTACAGCCACTGTCCTCGCCGCACTACTGCTGAGTGCCTGCGGCGGCAGCGCAGAGGAAGGTGCCGAGCTTAACGAGGATGACTACGGCTACGGGGCCATGGAGAACTTCGAAGCCGGCGATACCTTCGTGGCGACTGAACCTTTGAGCTTCTCCCTGCTCTACCGGGACCATCCCAACTATCCGCTGCAGGAGGACTGGCTGATCCTGCAGCATCTGGAGGAGGAGCATGGGGTCTCCCTGGACCCGGTCGTTGCCCCGCTGAGCGACTACGAGGACCGGCGCGGGGTGCTGATCGGCTCGGGTCAGGCCCCGGACTTCATGCCGGTGATCTGGCCTGGGCACGAGGACCCGTTCATCGCTGGCGGTTCCCTGCTGCCGGTCAGCGACTACCTGGACTACATGCCCAATTTCACCGACAAGCTGGACACATGGGACCTCTGGGAGGAGTTTGACAATCTCCGCAAGGAGGACGGGAAGGCCTACATCCTGCCCGGACTCCGTGAGGACCCCTATCACCAGTGGACCATCGCGATCCGCGCCGATATATGGCAGGAGCAGGGGCTGGAGGATCCCGAGACTTGGGACGAGTTCCGTGAGCAGCTTGAAGTGATCAGAGATGAGTACCCGGACATGATCCCGTGGTCTGATCGTTGGCAGATGAACGCAACGCTGAATCTTGTAGGGCCCAGCTTCAACACGGCAGGCGGATGGGGCTACGGCAACGGCCTCCGCTATGACCATGATGCCGAGGAATTCATATATATCGGGGCCAGCGATGAGTACCGCGAGATGCTGGAGTACTTCGCCTCCCTGGTCGAGGCTGACCTGCTGGACCCCGAGTCCCTGACCCAGGACGACGAGGTGGCCACCCAGAAGTTTGCTTCTGGCCAATCAGCTGCCATCTCCACCAACGAGGAGGAGATGCAGGGGTACTGGGAGGCCATCGGGGAGGCCGGATCCGACGCCGAGGTAAGGATGATCCCAGTTCCTGCCGGTCCGGCCGGAAACGTGGTCGAGGGCGGAGGCCGTTTCGACGTCGGATTGGTCATTTCCTCAGCCGCTGCCGACCGAGAGGACTTCCTGGCACTGCTGCAGTTCATCGACTGGCTCTACTACTCCGATTCCGGACTGGAGTTTGCCATCTGGGGTGTGGAGAGCGAGACCTATGAGGTGGGCGCCGACGGTGAGCGACAGTTGCTTGAGCACGTGGGCATTAAGGACTTCAATCCCGGTGCGGAAACGCATCTCTCCGTGGACTACGGCTTCTACAACGGAGTCTTCACGCACAACTTCGGCTCCGACACGGAGCTGTTCCTCTCCCTGATGAGCGAGGAAGTCGTGGAGCTGCAGGAGCAGATGGCCGATAAGGAGGAGCTTCCGCTGCAGCCGAATGTCCCGTTCACTGAGCTGGAGCTGGAGCAGGTTTCGCTCTGGCAGACTGCATTGACTGATTACGTCAATCAGGCCACTGCACAGTTCATCATTGGACAGCGCTCCTTCGACGACTGGGACTCCTATGTGGCTGAGCTGGAGTCTCGTGGGATGAACGAGCTGCTTGATGCTGCCGAAGAAGCCCACCAGCGGGGGCAGGAGATGCTCGAGGAGCTGGAGGAGTGACGGCGATGACTCAGACGCCTGGGCAGCAGCCCAGTCGCGGGGCCCCGCCGGCTGCGGTGT
>NZ_WRPM01000038.1 GCF_009758175.1 Nesterenkonia alkaliphila | reverse complement strand
GGGGGCACTTACATCCCGATCAGCCTACCCGGTCCCGTTGGCACTCAAATGGATACCCCTTTTGTGCAAAGCCCTACACATACTTACTCAACGGACCACGTCACCCTTGATTGTGCCGCCCTCGCCTTCGCCGTCGTCCTTCTTCTTCCGGCCAACGTGCTCGGCGAGCATATCCCGGCCGTTGTGGACGGTGATCTCAATGGTCTCCAGGGCTCGTTCGACCATCTCGGTATCAGCCTCGGCGCCTTTTGCCAGCTCCTGAGTAACCACCCGGGTCTGGACCTGGACGATCTTGAACGAGTGGTCCAGCTTGAGGTTGCGGGTATGGGTGTCCTCGTCCACCACGGCGGTGCCGCCCGAGGCGGTGGAACGCTGAGCTGCGGCATCAGCCCGGGCGGAGTCCACCGCGGCGCCGAGCTTGCGAGCGCCACGGCGGAAGGTGAGGACCAGGACCGCGGCCAGCAGCAGCCAGCCGCCGGCGATCACCACCAGGATCCAGCCGATGATCTCGTTCTGGTTGGCGGCGAAGATCAGTGCAACCAGCAGCACCGTGATCATCACCGCGAAGGCGATCCCGGTGCCGCGGCGGCCGGCGTTCTGCAGGGCCTGCTGCGGAGAAGGAAGGGATTGAGTCACAGTTGACCATTCTTTCAGACCCTGCGCATAGGATCGAACCGTCCACCGCACCGCACCAGAAGGAGCCAGTAGTGACCGACCTGCCGCAGACCACCGCCCCCGCCGCCCAGCGCACCACCTGGATGCGCCGCTACACGCTGGATCCGGCACTGGCCGATGGGTTCGTGGAGTTCCTCACCAAACAGGTGATCCCCGCCCGGGAGGGGCGCGGGTTCACTGTGGAGTCGATCTGGCTTGATGAGGATAAGTCCCAGCTGACCTGGTTTGTCTCCCGGGCTGGAACTGCTGAGGAGTTCGCCGCCGCCGAGCGGGAATGGGAGGAGTCCCAGGAGCGGGCCGAGATCTTCGCCGGCACTCCCAAGTACGTCACCGCCAAGGATCTGCGGGAAGTCACCCAGCTCCGCTGAGCCACCGCACACGAGCTTGAGCACCGCTGTTTTCGGGGCAAACGGGTCCGGCACTGCCTGATACGCCGAAATCCGCGCAGCTCACCGAGTGCGCTTGGCGGCGCGGGCGGCGCCCACGGCTGCGAGCACACTGGTGGACATGGCAGCGGCAATCAGCAGCGCGGAGATCACCATCGCCTGCTGGTGGCCATGGTCCTGAGCCACCAGGAAGTAGACGCCGGTGGCCACCGCCATGCCCATGGCGGTGAAGATCCGCTGCACCGTCTGCTGGACCCCGCCGGAGGCCCCGGCCATCTGTTCGGGCACGTCCTGCATGGACAGGGTCTGCGCAGATGGGATCAGCAGCGCCTGGGAGAACCCGCTGACCCCGATGGCCACCGCAATCCACCACAGCGAACCGTAGTCGGATCCCATCAAGTGCACGGCGCCAGCCAGCATCAGTACTGCAAGCACCGCCGTGCATGAACCCAGTACCAGCATCCGGGTCCCCCACCGTGGTACCCGTTTGCCTACTCCAGAGGCCAGCAGAAGCACCATCAGCCCGCTGGGCAGGCTGACGATTCCGGCAGTAAGCGCGCTGTGCCCCAGTCCGTCCTGCAAGTAGATGGGAATCACCGCCCACATAGCCGGCATACCCAGGAAATAGAGCACCAGGATTGCTGAGTTCCAGGTGTAGCTGGGCAATGTGAAGAGCCTGAGGTCCACCATGGGGTCCTCGGGACGACGCCGCCCCAATCGCCGCTCCCAGAGCACCCACCCAGCGGCCAGCAGCACCCCGGCAGCGGCTGCCACGACGCCCCATCCGCCGCGCAGCTGGATGAACGGCAGCATGATCAGCACGATGGCTGCGGTCAGCAGCAGCACACCAATCGGGTCCAGCTGCCGTAGGTTTCCGGAGGCGCGGGCGCGGGGTGCCCTCCGACGCGGCAGCCAGAGCACCCCGAGCACCACCCCGAGCAGACCGATGGGCACATTGATGCCGAAGACCAGTCGCCAGGAATACTCCTCCGGGGCCAGCTCCACCAGCAGGCCGCCCACCAAGGGCCCTAGGGCCACCCCGAGCCCGATCACCGTGGCCATCAGCCCGTAGGCCTGTCCGCGTGCCGCACCGGTGAACAGCTGCTGGATGACACCGATGATCCGCGGCAGCAGCATAGAAGAGGCCAGGCCCATCAGCACCCGGGCCACTATCAGCAGCTCAGGGCTGGGGGCCAGGGCCGCGGCCGCGGAGGTCAGGCCGAAGAACCCAGTACCGGCCAGGAACATGCCGCGGCGGCCCCATAGGTCTCCGGCCCGTCCGGCGGGGACCAGGCCCATGCCGAAGGCCAGGGCGTAGCCGGTCAGGATCCACTGCAGGTCGGACTCGGAGGCACCGATGCCCGCCACGATCACCGGGGCGGCCACGATCACCGAGGAGATGCTCAGCAGGGCGGCGAAGAGCGGCAGCAGCAGCGCGAACATCACCCGGCGTGTTGGTTGCCCCGGCGCGCGCATTCCGGGCTCGGCTTCTGGCTGAGTTCCGTCCACCGTCCCGCCTGAACTCGGCTCGGCCGCTTCGCTGCGGGCCGCATCGCTGCTGGTCACTTAAGGCACTCTATACCGAAAAGGGGGGTCCGTTGCCTGATGCAACGAACCCCCCTTTTACCAGTTCAGGATCAGGCGCTCCGGTTGAACTGCTGCAGGTACTGCACGTTCTCGTCGTTGAAGGCCAGCACCAGCCAGTACACGGTGACGGCCAGCCAGGCCACGGTGACCACCAGAGTGACCAGACCGAACACGGTGGCCAAGGCTCCGAGGTTGAAGAGCAGGGTCCCAGCGGTGAGCAGGATGCCGATGATGGCCATCACGATGCCCAGCACACGGGCCCAGTTCTTATTGTTCTTAAGCCCGAAGTAGACCAGCAGGTAGAGCCCGATGGCGATCACCAGCGGCACCAGGATGATAGCCCAGGCGACAGCCATGCTGACGGAGAGCACCTCATCGACGCTCATCCCGCCGAGGTCCTGGTTGGCCAGCTGCTCGCGGGCAACCTCCTCGGCCTCGCCGGTGAACATCGGCACCAGGGAAATGATCGCGCTGAGCACGTAGAGCCCAAAGGAGAGCAGGGTGAACTGCTTGAGCTTGCCGTACTTCGCCGGCTCCTGCACAGGGCCGCCGTAGGCGTTGGGGTTATAGGCATCGGTGCCGTATTTGCCGCCCGGGGTGGCGGGATAGGGGTTGGCCGCGGCGTCGTTGTGTCCCTCTGCGGGGCTGCCCCACTGGGGGCTGCCGTCATTCGGTGGGGTGCTCATGGTGCTCCTTCGTCCTCTCTCTTCTGGGTTCGGGTGCTCGTCACTAGATTCCCAGCGAAGGCTGGACGTTCGCTGTGCGCTGCCCTGAGCATCTTATTCATAGCGGAGAGCCTCGATCGGATCCTTCTTCGCCGCCCGGGCGGCCGGCAGCGTGCCGGCCAGGAAGGCGATGAGCACGATCAGCAGGAAGATCCCTCCGATGGCCAGGGGGTTCAGCCCGAAGAGGCTGAGCTCAGCGAAGCCGCCCAGCGGCCCGTCCTCCGCGGTGAGGAATGCGTCGGCTACGAATCCCGTGGCCAGGCCCAGGCCGATGCCCAGCAGGGAGCCCATCACCCCGATCAGCACTGCCTCCATGGAGAAGAGTCCGAACACTTTGCCGCTGGACATGCCCAGGGCCTTCATCAGCCCGATCTCTCGAGTGCGCTCCTGCACGCTCATCAGCAGGGTGTTGACGATGCCGAAGCTGGCCGCCAGCAGGGCGATCAGGGCGAACCCGGAGAGGATCCAGGTGATCGCATCGATCAGCGTCTCGAACATGCCGATCTGGTCCTCCAAGGTCATCGGCCAGAAGCCCTCATCGGTCAGCGCAGCCTTGACGGCCTCCTCGTTCTCCTCAAGGTTCTCCACCTCTGCAGCAGCCATGATGTAGCCCTCGGAGACCTGACCCTCGTAACCCTCAAGGTTGATCTCGGCCACTTCCTCGGCCAATGCTACGGAGGGGATGGGCTGGAAGCCCACACCGGCCAGCGTCCCGTGCAGCACACCGCTGATCTCCACCTCGATCTCGGTGAGCTGACCCACGGCATTCGGCGCGGCGATGGTCAGGCTCTCCCCAACCAGATCCTCGGGATCATCAGTGTCGTAGATGCTTGCCCAGTCCTCGGGCACTGCGATCTCCATGGCACCGCGGTCGGGGGTGGCACCGGCGGCCACCTCGGCCAGGGCATCGTTGAGCGCAAAGTCGAACTGTGCCTGGTACTGCCCGCCCTCGGCGGTCTCCACGTACTCGATCTGGGCGGCCACCTCGGCACTGACGCTGGTGATGTGCTCAGTGTTCTCGATGGTCTCAATGTCCTCGGCAGTAAGCATGCCAGTGCCGAAGCCGGAGTCCATATTCGCGGCTGCATCCGGATCGTACTCCGGTGGGCCGTCCTGGTCAGTGGCGTCGGCCTCTATCTGGGGTACCACGTAGATGACGTCATCCTCACCGAACCCGCCGAAGATCCGGTCCACGGTCTGGTTGATCCCGGCACCCAACCCGGAGGTCAGGGTCAGGGCGAAGGCGCCGATGAATATCGCAATGACGGTGAGGAAAGTGCGCATCTTGGAGCGCAGAGTGTTGCTGAAAGCTGTTTTGGTGACATCGAGTGACCTCATCGGGCACCGCCCTTTCCGAACTTCATAAGACGACGACGAGTGGCTGGCTTCGGCTGCGACGGCTCACCGGAGGCGGCAGGAGCCTGGGCAGCCGTGGGAGGGGCCGTGCTTGCTCCGGTCTGCTCCTCCACGATCTGGCCGTCCTGCATGATCAGGCGGCGCTGGCACTTGGCTGCCAGGTCCTCATCATGGGTGACCACCACCAGGGTGATCCCGTGGTCGCGGTGCAGCCCGAAGAGGATGTCCTCCACCGTCTCGGAGGTGGCGGTGTCCAGGTTACCGGTGGGCTCATCGGCAAAGAGCACCTCGGGATTGTTGATCAGGGCCCGGGCGATGCACACCCGCTGCTTCTGTCCCCCGGAGAGGTCGGTGGCCTTGTTCTTGGCCTTATCGGCCATCTCCAGCTGCTCCAGGGCGGCCATGCCGCGCTCATTGCGCTCGGATTTGGAGACCCCGGCGATCTTCAGCGGCAGGGTGACATTCTCCAGCACCGTCTGGTTGGGGTTGAGGAAGAACTGCTGGAACACAAACCCGAAAGTGGCGTTGCGCAGTCCGGAGACCACCTTGGGCTTGAGTTTGGTGACCGGCTTGCCGTCTAGGGCCACCACACCGGAGGTGGGTTCATCCAGCAGCGCCAGCAGATGCATCAGGGTGGACTTTCCGGAGCCGGACTTACCCACGATCGCCACGGATTCACCGCGGTTTATCTCAAAGGTCAGCCCCTTGAGCGCGTGGAAGGCCGCGGGACCGCGGCCGTAGACCTTGACCAGGTTCTCCGTCTCTAAAACGGGGGTGCTCATATCTCCCTCTTTCGTGGAATCGGATGATGTTCTCAGTCTTACGGATGATGGGCGCAGGCACATCGCTCCTAAGGATGAATCCGGAGAGGTTCAGGGATGAACCAGGGTCACCCTTAGGGTGATTTCATTAGTTTGCTAGCAACATAGCTAGTTGTAGGTGTAAACTGTTCGGCATGCCCATTACGACTGCACTGGCCTCCAGTGCGCCCTCCGAGACTGTCTCAGCCGCAGCTATCCATGCCCAGGATCTGGTCAAGAAGTACGGCGACTTCACCGCGGTGGACGGCATCAGCTTCAGTGTGACCCGTGGCGAGTCTTTCGGCCTGCTGGGCCCCAACGGGGCCGGCAAATCCACCACTATGCGGATGATTGCCGCAGTAGCCTCGCGGACCTCCGGGCAGATGCTGGTGGCCGGCCTGGACCCTGAGCAGCAGGGACCGGAGGTCCGGGCCAGACTCGGCGTGATCCCGCAGCAGGACAACTTGGACGAGGAACTCACCGTCCGGGAGAACATCATTATGTACGGCCGCTACTTCGGCCTGCCGCGGCGCTACCTGCTGGCCAAGGCTGATGAGCTGCTGACCTTCGCCCAGCTGGAGCATAAGGCCAACTCCAGGGTGGAGGACCTCTCCGGGGGCATGAAGCGGCGGCTGACCATCGCCCGCGCACTGGTCAATGAGCCGGAGGTACTGCTGCTGGACGAACCCACCACTGGGCTGGACCCGCAGGCCCGGCACGTGCTCTGGGACCGGTTGTTCCGGCTCAAGGAGTCCGGCACCACGCTAGTGCTGACCACCCACCATATGGACGAGGCCGAGCAGCTCTGCGACCGGCTGGTGGTGGTCGACCACGGCACCATCATGGCCGAGGGCTCCCCGGCCGGGCTGATCCGCGAGCACTCCACCCGCGAGGTGCTGGAGCTGCGCTTCGGCATGGACCGCAACGCGGAGCAGGCCAAAACCCTCGAGGAGCTGCTGACCAACACCGGCCGTGACATGGCCCGCACGGACCCTTACGGCTCCGCACGGGTCCCTGATGTCGCGGTTCCCACCGGCACTGGGGAAGTGGGCTTCAGCCATATTGAGGTACTGCCTGACCGGCTGCTGGTCTACGCCGAGCAGGCCGAAGCAGCCATGGAGAAGATCCATGCCGCCGGCCACCGGCCGATGACCTCGCTGGTCCGCCGCTCCTCCCTGGAGGATGTCTTCCTGAGACTGACAGGACGATCCCTCATTGACTAGTACACAGACGACGACGCCGCGGCCCTCCCCGGCCGCCGATAAAGGGGCGCTGGTGGCGCGCACCAAACGGTGGGGCGCGTTCTACCAAGCAGAGGCCACACTGCGCTCGATGCGCGCCTACGGCGGGGTGATCCTGTTCTCCTCCACCTTCCAGCCGATCATGTACGTCCTGGCCATGGGGCTGGGACTGGGCGTGCTGGTGGGCGCGGAGACCGACTTCTCCGCCTACGGTGCCGAGAGCTACCTGATGTACATCGCCCCGGCCATCCTGGCCTCCACAGTGGCGATGACCGCCGGCATTGAGTTCACCTTCCCGGTCATGGAGGGCTTCAAGTGGCGGCGCAAATACTACGGAGCTCAAGCCACCTCGCTGACTCCGCAGCAGATTGCACTGGGCCATATCCTCGGGGTGAGCTGCCGGTTCGCGGTGCATGCCCTGATCTTTACCGCAGTGCTCTTTGCCTTCGGAGCATTGAGCTCGCCAACAGCGGTGCTGATGCTCTTTGCCGCCGTGCTGGGCGGACTGGCCATTGGTCTGCCGATCATGGCCTATATCTCCACTCTGCGCGATGAGAAGGGTCATGCTGCCATCATCCAGCGGTTCGTGATCATGCCGCTGTTCCTGTTCTCCGGGACCTTCTACCCGCTGACCAACCTCCCGCAGTTCCTGCAGGTCATCGGCTGGATCTCACCGATCTGGCATGCCAACGAGCTGGGCCGGGTAGTCGCGTTCGGCCAGCCCACCCCGCTGTGGCTGCTGCTGGTGCATATCGGCTACCTGTGCACTGTGGTGGTCATCGCCTGGCTTGCGGTGCGGCGGGTCTTCATCCGCAGGCTGGGCTATGACGAGTGGCGGGGCCGCGTCCCGGGGCTGAAGGCTGATAAGCGCAGGCAAAGCAAACAGGACGCACGGGAGTCAGCAGCCGGCAGCTACCAGCGCAGCGAGGGTGTGCCCCTGGTGAACTTCCGCCGCGGGCTGGGCGCCAACTACTACTCCGGCAATATCCGCGCGGTGTTCACCCGCGGACTCTCCGCGATTCGGAACAACCGGGGCATCATCTTCATCTCTGGTTTCCTGGAGCCGGTGCTGTTCCTGACCAGCTTCGGGCTCGGAGTCTCCCCCATGATCTCAGGGATCGAGGCTGAGCAGGCGGGTCTGGCCGGTCAGGACACGATCAGCTACGCGGCGTTCATCGCCCCGGCCCTGCTGGCGGTCTCGGCGATGAACGGCGCGGTGTTCGACTCCACCTGGAACGTATTCTTCAAGCTGAAGATCACCAAGCTGTACCAGACCATGATGCAGACTTCGTTGGGACCGGTGGATGTGGCCATCGGCGAGATCTGCTTGGCCCTGTTCCGCGGCGGTATTTATGCACTCGGGTTCCTGGGTGTGCTGATGGCGGCAGGACTGGTCAGCCCGCTCTCGGCGGTGCTGATGTGGATCACTGCGATGTTCATCGCTCTTGGCTTCGCCTGCATAGGAATGGCCCTCACCAGCTTCATGAAGCGATTCCAGCAGATGGACTGGATGATGATGGTACTGGTCCCGATGTTCCTGTTCTCCGCCACGCTGTTCCCCATCGATGTCTACCCCACCGGGGTCCAGTGGGTGATTCAGGCGCTGCCGCTGTGGCACGGGGTGGAGCTGATGCGCGATATTGCGTTCTGGAACTTCAGCAGCCTGACCCTGGTGCACATCAGCTACTTCCTGGTGATGGTGATCGCCGGCGGCACTCTGGCCGCTTATCGCATGAAAGCCCTCTTCCTGCGCTGAGCTGGTCCCGACCGGCTGCAGCGGCGCCGGCTTTCGCGCCTGAAGTCGGCCGGATCACCAAGCTCCCGACCTCACCCACTGTCCTCGTTCTCCTGGCGTTGGGTGTCGGTGCCGGTGATCAGGGCGTCCAGGCCCAGGGAGCGCAGCTCGGCGCGGTGCTCGGCGATGTTCTCCGTGTCCTCGGTGCGCAGCAGCAGGACCACCGTCCGCTCGGCACCCTCGGGTCCCATAGCGTGCCAGGTAGCGGTTGCCACCCCGGGGAGTCCGCCGCCCTTGAAGGAGAGCCAGTCCCACCAGGGATCCTCCACCGGCTCAGGCAGGCCCGGACTCGTTGTCAGCACCGCGCGCAGCTCGGGGTGGTCCTGCTCGCGGGCTGCCAGCGCCTGGTGCAGCTGGGCAATGTCCTGCGCGGAGGCGTACCAGTCGATGCCGAAGTCCAGATCCTCTCCGGTGGGATCCAGTGGATCCAGCTCCAGCGGCCGCTCAGCCACCTCCTCCAGGACCTCGCGGCGCTCCGCCTCCTGGAGCTGCTCCCAGCCCGCACCGAGCTCGGGATAGCCCCAGCGCAGCTGAAACATCTCCCGGGTGCTGAGGAACGGCTGCAGCAGCTGAGGCTCGTGGTGCCCGTAGTCGGCCGCCGCCTGCTCCACCCTCGCGCGTCCCAGCAGGTCCAGGAGCATATCGGTGCCAGTATTGTCACTGATTGAGATGGTGCGGATCGCCACATCGTGCACACTGGTGGTGTAGCCCTCAGCCTGGTCCTGCAGCGTCCCAGCAGGCAGACTGCGGTGCTCCTCGGCAAGGGTCATGGTGTCCTGCCATCCCACCTCGCCGGAGTCCACGGCATCCACCAGGGCAGCCAGCACATAGAGCTTGGCCACTGAGGCCAGCGGCGCAGCCTCCTGACGTCCCAGCTGCAGCAGCGCCTGCTCATCCTCCAACACCAGTGCCTCCACCTCTCCGGGCAGGGCTTCCAGCCGCTGGGCGATCTCCTCGAAGCCCGCTGCCGGTTCCAGGATGTCCTCCTCGGCACCCTCTGCCGCGGCGTCGTCGTTCTGGGTTCCCCCGTCCAGCGGACCGGAGTCTGCCGAATCCCCCTCCAGGGGCAGGAACTGGTTCCCTCGCTGGGGGCCGTCCTCTGCACAGGAGGTCAGGACAAGCAGAGTCAGCGCAGCAGCGGCAGGAAGCCGGCGGGAGTCGGTCACAACCGATGAGACTAACGCCTCTGGACGCCGCTGTGCCAGGGTGCCCGGCATGGCCACTGACGACCGCCTACTGGGGGATAGACTGCACTGAGGCATATCTGATGACATCAGCACCGCACCACAGGAGGCTCTCTTGACCGATATCAATGCTCTTCCGCTGTCCGAGGTGGATCCAGAGATCGCCCAGGCGGTGGCTGATGAACTTGGCCGCCAGCGGGGCACCCTGGAGATGATCGCCAGTGAGAACTTTGTGCCGCGGGCAGTGCTTGAGGCCCAAGGCTCGGTGCTGACCAACAAGTACGCTGAGGGCTACCCCGGCCGGCGCTACTACGGCGGCTGCGAGTTTGTGGATGTCGCCGAGAACCTGGCCATCGAGCGGGCCAAAGCGCTCTTCGGCGCAGACCACGCAAACGTGCAGCCCCATGCCGGGGCGCAGGCGAATGTGGCGGTGATGACCGCTTTCCTCAAGCCCGGGGACAAGCTGATGGGCCTCTCGCTGGCCCACGGCGGTCACCTGACCCACGGCATGAAGCTGAACCACTCGGGCAAGTTCTATGAGATCGCCGCCTACGGGGTGGACCCGGAGACCGGGGTGATCGATATGGACCAGGTCCGCGAGCAGGCTCTCGCGGAGAAGCCGCAGATGATTGTGGCCGGGTGGTCCGCCTATCCCCGGCAGCTGGACTTCGCCGCCTTCCGGGAGATTGCCGATGAGGTCGGAGCTATCTTCTGGGTGGATATGGCACACTTCGCCGGGCTGGTGGCGGCGGGCCTGCACCCCAACCCGGTGCCCTACGCCGATGTGGTGACCTCCACTGTGCACAAGACCTTGGCCGGTCCGCGCTCAGGGATCATCCTGTGCAAGGAGGAGCATAAGAAGAAGATCAATTCTGCGGTCTTCCCCGGCCAGCAGGGCGGCCCCCTGATGCATGTGATTGCGGCCAAGGCGGTGGCGTTCAAGATCGCCGCCGGTGAGGACTTCAGGCTCAAGCAGCAGCGCACAGTGGAGGGCGCCAAGATTCTGGCAGAGCGCCTGGTGGCCGCCGACGTCGCCGAGGCCGGAGTCTCGGTGCTGACCGGGGGCACAGATGTGCACCTGGTGCTGGTGGATCTGCGCAACTCCGAACTGGACGGCAAACAGGCCGAGGACCTGCTGCACGAGGTGGGCATCACGGTCAACCGCAATGCGGTCCCCGATGATCCGCGCCCGCCCATGGTCACCTCGGGGCTGCGCATCGGCACCCCTGCCCTGGCCTCCCGAGGCTTCGGTGAGGCCGAGTTCCGCGAGGTGGCCGACATCATCGCGGAGGCGCTCAAGCCCGGTGCCGATACCGAGTCGCTGAAGACCCGGGTGGCCACCCTGGCTGAAGGCTTCCCGCTGTACGAGGGTCTCGAGAGCTGGTGAGCCGGAGCCTCATGCCTGCACAGAACGATACTGCTCAGCACAGCACCACACAGCACAGCACCGCACAGATCCTTGACGGCCGGGCCACGGCCAAGGCCATCAAAACCGATCTCGCCGAACGAGTGGCAGCCCTGCGCTCCCGGGGAATCACGCCTGGCCTGGGCACTGTGCTGGTGGGCTCGGATCCGGCCAGCCAGTCCTATGTGGCCGGCAAGCACCGGGACTGCAAGCAGGTGGGTATCGAGTCCATCCAGGTGGAGCTGCCCGAGGACGTCTCAGAGGAAGAGCTGCTGGCTGAGCTGCAGCGGCTCAACAACGACGACGCCTGCACCGGCTATATCGTCCAGCTCCCGCTGCCTGCCCACCTGGACCAGCAGAAGGTGTTGGAGGCCATCGACCCGGACAAGGATGCCGACGGTCTGCACCCGATGAACCTGGGGCGGCTGGTGGCAGGGGTCAATGAGGAGCTGACCTCTCCCCTACCCTGCACCCCCAAAGGCTGCGTGGACCTGCTGGCCCACTACGGGATCGATCTGAAGGGCAAGCATGTGGTGGTGGTGGGCCGCGGAGTGACCATCGGCCGCCCCATCGGCCTGCTGCTGACCCGGCGTGCGGTCAACGCCACAGTGACTCTCTGCCATACCGGCACTGAGGATCTGGCCCGGCACCTGGGTGAGGCAGACGTCGTCGTGGGTGCAGCCGGTGTCAAGCACATGATCGACCCGGCGGATCTGAAGGACGGAGTGATCGCCCTCGATGTGGGAGTGACCCGGGAGCCGAACCCGGAACGGCCCGGCAAGTTCATCACCTATGGGGACTTCGGCCCCGGTATCGAGGCCAAGGCCAGCTGGTACTCCCCGAACCCGGGAGGGGTGGGCCCGATGACCCGGGTCGAGCTGCTGCAGAATGTTGTGCTCAGCGCCGAGCGGGCAGCCGCGGACTGAGACACCCCGTGGACCAGGGCACCCAGCCGGACAGGTCACAGGGCGGAATGCCGTGGCCAGCGCACAGGTTGTGGTGAGCATGAGCGAGAAGAAGATCGGATTCCTCAGCTTCGGCCACTGGACTCCCTCCCCGCACTCCCGGACCCGGTCGGCCAGGGACACACTGCTCCAGAGCATCGAATTGGCAGTGGCTGCTGAAGAGCTGGGGGTGGACGGGGCCTACTTCCGGGTGCACCATTTTGCCCGGCAGCTGGCCAGCCCCTTCCCGCTGCTGGCTGCCATCGGCGCTAAGACGCAGCGGATTGAGATCGGTACCGGAGTCATTGATATGCGGTACGAGAACCCCGGCTATTTCACCGAGGACGCCGGGGCGGCCGACCTGATTGCCGGGGGGCGACTGCAGCTGGGCATCTCCCGGGGTTCCCCAGAGCAGGTGATCGAGGGCTACCGGTACTTCGGCTACCACCCTGCTGAAGGTGAGAGCGATGCGGAGATGGGCCGCAGACATGCTGAGGTCGCCCTGCAGATGCTCCAGGGGCAGGGCTTCGCCGAACCGAATCCACGGCCGATGTTCCCCAATCCGCCAGGGTTGCTGCGGCTGGAGCCGTATGCGGAGGGACTGCGCCAGCGGATCTGGTGGGGTGCTGGCTCAAATGCCACGGCCCGCTGGGCTGCGCAGAAGGGCATGAACCTGATGAGCTCCACCCTGAAGGATGATGAGTCGGGCCAGCCGCTGCATATCCAGCAGGCCGAGCAGATCCGGATCTTCAGGGAGGAGTGGGCCCGTCAGAACGAGGCAGGGCACGGCCACGGGTTCGAACCCAGGGTTTCAGTGTCCCGCTCCATCATTCCGGTGGTCTCCGACCAGGACCGTGCCTACTTCCTGGGACAGCGGGACTCCTCGGACACCTTCGGCATGATTGATGAGAAAACCCGTGCCGTCTTCGGCCGTTCCTACACCGCCGAGCCCGATGAGCTGGTTGAGGAGCTGGCCAAGGACACCGCGATTCAGGAGGCTGACACCGTACTGGTGACCGTGCCCAACCAGCTCGGGGTCGACTACAACGCCCATCTCCTAGAATCCATTGTGGAGCATGTGGCAAAGCCCCTGGGCTGGAAGACACCTGAAGCCGCCTGAACCTACGAGAGGACTCTCATCATGACCATCACAGCCGGCTCTCTGGCCAAGGCAACCGGCCTTAGTCTGGCTGCCCTGCTGGCACTGACTGCCTGCGGCAGCGATAGCGGCGATCCGGCCCCGCCTGCTGAGGGTCTCGGTGAGGTCTCCGAGCCCGAGGAGGACGCCGCCCAGGAAGAGGACGGAGCTCAGGAAGACGACCAGGGCCAGGACCCTGAGCCGTCCGAGGAGGATGACCAGCCCGAGGCCTCCGGGGAGGTTCCCGCCATGGAGGACATCTACCAGGACATGATGGGCGCAATGCGCGCCCAGGACAGCGTCACGATGCAGGGCACTGGCTCCGGGATGGGCATGGCAGATGCCCTGGGCCCGGGGTTCGAGGATATGGAGGATGAGGCCACCTTCATCCTGGAGGGCGCCCTCGGCGCGCAGCGAACTCTGTGGACCATGGACTTGGGTGGCCACAACGTCCAGATGCTGATCCTCGAGGACGCCGGATTCGTCTCCGGCGACTTCTTCAGCCGCGTCTTTGAGGCCCAGGCGGAGTCCATGGGGATGAGCTTTGACACGTCCCGGTATGACGCCGACTATGGCGATGCGTGGATCGAATCGGATGACTTTATGGACCCAGGGTTGCATATCGATTCCCTGCTCGACGAGATCGACGTGGATCTGACCACCGGCCCGCCGCTCCCCGAGGGGGAGCTCACCGAGTACGAGGGCCAGGAGGTGTGGATCTATGCAGAGGACGGTATCGAGATTGCCGTTCTGGCCGATGAGACCGAGCCGCTGTTGGCCTATCTGATCGGTGAGGAGGGTGGTGAACGCTTCGAGATGCAGTTCACCGACTGGTCAGGCACTGATGTGCCTGAAGGGCCGGAGGGCGAGGTCATCTCCGATTCCGAGATGGAACAGATCCTCGCCGAGTATCTCAGCTGAGGCGCTGGGACATCATCCTGGACATGAGTGATTCAGCAGCCCGCAGTCTCAGCATTGCCGCACTGACCTCTGCCACCGCGCTCTCGCTCCTGCTTTCTGCCTGCGCTGGGCAGGATCAGGAGGAGTCCGGGGAGCCGGAGACCGTGGAGACCTCCGCCGAGGACCCGGATGAGGAGGCAGCTGAGGACGCCGCCGAGGAGCCGGTGCCGGCAGAGCTTCCTGACACTGCGGCAGGGCAGACCGCCGAGTATGTGCTTGAGGTGATCAACGCGGAGCAGGATTCCACCGCCGAGGACTGGCAGGGCCGGCTCAGCGACTCTTTCCGGCAAGAGCTGGATGAGGCGGACGTGGCTGAGTTCATCAACCAACAGCTTCGACCCGGCTCCCCCTGGACAGCCACCGGCCACCAGGGCTCGGAGACACTCTCCAGCACCCGCATCGAGGGGGCGCAGGGTGCCCTTGACCTGCAGCTGGAGGTCAACTCGGAGCAGGAGCTGCTCCAGCTGTTGTTCCTGCCCGCACAGGAGCCGCCGGAGCCGGCAGACTCCCTTGAGGAGATTGAGGAGCGTCTTCCGGAACTTCCAGGTGAGGCTCGGCTGCTGGTGCTCGAGGACGGTGAGCAGCTGTTGCGGGTGGGGGATGCTGAGCCCGCCGCCATGGGCTCAGTCTTCAAACTCTGGGTGCTGGCAGCAGTGGTGGAGGCCGTGCAGGAGGGTGAGGTCACCTGGGATGAGACCCTGACCCTGGAGGAGGAGCATCTGGTGCCCTCCTCCCTGCGGCTGGCAGATGCTCAGCCCGGTGATGAGATCACCGTGGAGCAGGCCGCCCAGGGGATGATTGAGGTCAGCGACAATACCGCCACTGATCTGCTCATCGACCTGGTGGGCAGGCAGGCGGTAGAGGAGATCGTTGTTGCCGCCGAGCACCATGACCCGAGCCTGATGTCTCCATTCCTGACCACCCGCGAACTGTTCTATCTGCGTTGGGCCGATCCTGAACTCGGCGCAGAGTTCTCGGCCGCTAATCCGCAGCAGCGCGCACTGCTTTTGGAGGACATCCCTGGCGGGGAGTTGGAGCTCTCAGAGACAGATCTGGTGCCTGATGACGGCGCGGAGCGCGGCCTGGAGTGGTTCGGCACCGGGGAGGACATCGCAGCGGTGCACGAGCTGCTGGAGGCCCAGGCAGCTGAGCACCCGCAGCTGCGCCAGATCCTCGGGGCCAATCCCGGGATCCAGCCGGAACGTCAGTGGTGGGATGAGCTGGCCTTCAAGGGCGGGGCATCCCCCGGGGTGCTGGCCGGATCCTGGCGGGCAGCTGATGAAGCCGGGACCGCCCGCACTGTGGTGCTGCAGATCATGGGTGACCCGGAGCAGATAGCGCTGCACGAGGCGGAATACTGGGTTCTGGCCCAGAGCGCGCTCGAGTTGACGCACTGAGCCTACACAGGGGAAATCCCCGGCAGGACTTCTTCTCCTGCCGGGGATTCCGCGTGCTTTCAGGCCTGCCTCAGCTCAGAGGTCGCCCTCCTGGTCCTCATCCTCTTCGACGCCGCCGTTGCCGGCATCCTCGCCATCCTGGTCGTCCATGCCATCGTCGAGGTTGAGGTCATCATCCTCATCCTCACCGACCCCGGGGGCACTGTCATCGGCTTCACCGTTGTCCTCGGGTTCGGTGCCGGCATCATCCTCCGGACCACCGTTCTCCTCCGGAGTGTTGTCATCAACAACATCGCCGTTGCCGTTGTCCTCCGGCTCAGCGTTGTCATCGCAGGCAGTGGCGCCGAAGAGCGCCAGGCTGCCCACGCCGAGGATTCCGGCTGCGGTGCGGAGCTTGCTGGTGGTGGTGATGTCTGTCATCGGAAGTGACCTCCTAATGTGGTCAGTTCTGAGATAGGTGATGTTCAGTCTGTATGGAGTTCTGCTGCTTCATTGGGGAACCCCCTCCCGGCGGTGCCGAAAGGGGGTTCGTAAAAGCTGAGCGCCTGAGGCGCTCCGGCTTGGGGGCTGAGGGATCAGCCTTCGCCCTCAGTGTCCTCCTCCATCGGATCCTCCTCAGCGGGATCCTCCTCGGGGGCCGGCTCTTCGACGCCGCCGTTGTCGGCCGGGTCCTCAGTGTCGCCACCGTCATCGCAGGCGGTGATGCCCACGAGAGCAATGGATCCGATGCCGAGAATCCCTGCGATGGAGCGAAGCTTGTTATCGGTAGCAGCCATAGCTAGTTACCTCCGTAAACACTGCATCTGGTCTGATGCTGGGCGGGCTTTCCGCCATGCACCTGGTCTGTGAAGCACATCCCGAGGTGAACTGTCTCCATCATGACCACAACGCTGCAGCGAAGAAAAGCCCAAACAGGAGGTTTTGGGAGAACTATGGGAGGACTCTAAGGCACCGCCCAGGTAACCCGCATCACAGGCTCGATTCGCTCAGCCTCTTTCCAGGTCTAGAAGGTGATGCAGAGAGGCTGAGGCCCCCAGCGGGAACTCCGCTGGGGGCCTCAGGTCGCGGTGTGAACGCCGTGGCGGTATGCCGGGAGACGCTCAGCTCCGATCAGGCATTTGCGGTCTTTCCGGCCGGCTTGCGCAGGTCGAAGCGGTCCAGCTCGGTGACCTTGTACCAGGCGGCGACGAAGTCCTTGACGAACTTCTCCTGGGCGTCGTCGGAGGCGTAGACCTCAGCGAGCGCCCGCAGCTCGGAGTTTGAGCCGAAGACCAGGTCCACCCGGGTGCCGCGTCCGAAGGTCTCCCCAGTGGCGTCCAGGGTGGCCTCGAAGGCGTGCTGACCCTTGTCGAGGGCCTTCCAGGTCTTGCCGAGATCGAGCAGGTTGACGAAGAAGTCGTTGCTCAGCACACCTACCCGGTCGGTGAAGACCCCGTACTGAGAGCCGTCCCAGTTGGTGCCCAGCACCCTCATGCCGCCCAGCAGCACGGTCATCTCCGGAGCGGAGAGGGAGAGCAGGTTGGCCTTGTCGATCAGGGCGTGCTCGGCGGGCAGGGAGTTGTCCGGCCCCACGTAGTTGCGGAAGCCATCGGTGACCGGCTCCAGGTAGGCGAAGGAGTTCTCATCGGTCTGTTCCTGGGTGGCATCGGTGCGGCCCGGGTGGAAGGGCACCTCGATGCTCACCCCGGCATCGGCGGCTGCCTTCTCCACCGCGGCGTTTCCGGCCAGCACGATCAGGTCAGCCAGGCTGACCTTCTTGCCGACGTTGGAGGAGTCGAAGCGCTCCTTGATGGTCTCCAGGACGCCGAGTACCTTGGCCAGCTGCTCAGGGTTGTTGACCTCCCAGTCCTTCTGCGGGGCCAGCCGGATGCGGGCGCCGTTGGCGCCGCCGCGCTTATCCGGATGCCGGAAGGTGGAGGCCGAGGCCCAGGCAGTGGAGACCAGCTCCGAGACGCTGAGCCCCGAGTCGAGCACCTGCTGCTTCAGGGCGGCAACATCGGCGGCGTCGATCAGCTCGTGGTCCACCGCAGGAAGTGGATCCTGCCAGATGAGGTCCTCTTCGGGGACCTCTGGGCCCAGGTAGCGGGCCTTGGGGCCCATATCACGGTGGGTGAGCTTGAACCATGCCCGGGAGAAGGCCTCCTGGAAAGCCTCCGGGTTCTGGTGGAAGCGCCGGGAGATCTTGTCATACTCCGGGTCGAAGCGCAGCGAGAGGTCGGTGGTGAGCATACGCGGTTCGCGCTTGCCCTCGCCGTGGGCCTCCGGGACCAGGCCGTCTCCCTCCCCATTGGTGGGCCGCCACTGCCAGGCCCCGCCGGGGCCCTTGTAGACCTCCCACTCGTAGGCGTAGAGGATGTGGAAGAACTCGTTGTCCCAGCGGGTGGGGTGGTAGGTCCAGGTGACCTCCAAGCCGGAGGTGATCTGGTCGTCGCCCTTTCCGGTGCCGTTGGAGTTGCGCCAGCCCAGGCCCTGCTCCTCCAGTCCGGCGCCCTCGGGGTCGGGGCCCACATGGTCGTCCGTGTTGGCTCCGTGTGCCTTGCCGAAGGTATGACCGCCGGCAATCAGGGCCACTGTCTCCTCATCGTTCATGCCCATCCGCGCGAAGGTCACTCGAATATCGTGGGCAGCCTTGACCGGGTCAGGTTCGCCCTCGGGGCCCTCCGGGTTGACGTAGATCAGGCCCAGGTGGGTAGCACCCAGCGGCTTGTTGAGATCCCGCTCGTCACCCTCTGCGAAGCGCTTCTCGCTGCCCAGCCACTCTTCCTCTGCACCCCAGTACACATCGTCCTCGGGCTCCCAGACATCGGCGCGGCCACCGGCGAAGCCGAAGGTCTTGAAGCCCATGGACTCCAGAGCCACGTTGCCGGAGAGGATCATCAGGTCGGCCCAGGAGAGCTGGCGGCCGTACTTCTTCTTGATCGGCCACAGAATGCGCCGGGCTTTGTCCAGACCGACGTTGTCGGGCCAGGAGTTCAGGGGGGCGAAGCGCTGCTGGCAGGTACCGCCGCCGCCGCGGCCGTCCACTGCGCGGTAGGTGCCGGCGGAGTGCCAGGCCATCCGGATGATCAGCGGGCCGTAGTGCCCGAAGTCAGCCGGCCACCAGTCCTGGGAGGTGGTAAGGGTCTCCTCGATGTCCTTCTTCACCTGGGCCAGGTCCAACTTGAGGAACTCTGCGGCGTAGTCGAAGTCATCGTTGCTGTAGGGATCGATGGTGGGGGTGTTCTTGGCCAGAATCTTCAGGTTGAGCTGATGCGGCCACCAGTACCGGTTGCCGCCGCCCATGGTGGGGTGCGGAGGGCCGGCCGGCTTCTCAGCGGTGGGCGCGGTCCCGGTGCCTTCATTGTGCACCACGGGGCAGCCGTTGGGATTCTCGGTCATCAGGTTCCTCTCTTGGGTGGATCAGGACTCATCAGGTGGACAGGGTCAGGAGTGCTCAGGAGTCTGGCAGCGGCTGGGGCGCAGCTGAGGCGGGTTCAGCGCCGGCTTGGGCCGCGCAATCGCGGCAGATGCCACGGAAGACCACGTCTGCCACCTCCACCTCCATGCCCAGACCGGCAGGGGCTTCCAGGCAGGGGGCGGCCCCGTGCACGCAGTCAACATCCTCGATCCGGCCGCAGCGGGTGCAGATGGCATGGTGGTGGTTGTCCTGGGTGCGCGTCTCGTAGCGGGCCGCGGAACCGGGCGGGTCAAAGCGGCGCAGCAGCTGGTGCGCCGTGAGATCGTGCAGCACGGTGTAGACCGACTGCACGGTGATCTCAGGGAGCCGGCGGGCTACCTCGGCGTGGATAGCCTCAGCAGGCTGGTGCGGGCGCTCCGCCACAGCATCGAGCACGGCCAGGCGCTGCCGGGTCACGCGCAGTCCGCAGTCCCGGAGCGTCTCGGGCCAGGGGTGCTGCGCAGTGGTCATGACAACTATCTTGCCGCAAATTATGAGTAATTCACAATTACCCTGCGTCGCGGCGGCAGACCACCGTCAGCGGCTGTCCGGCCCCGTCCTACATAAGGGACTCACCGATGGAGTTCAGCTCCTCATCAGTGATGGTCTCATCTTCTTCGGGCTCCTCTTCGGCCAGGTCCTCGGACTCGTTCCAGTCGGTGAAGCTGATCTCCATCTGGACCTCGTCAACATCCATGCTGATGCTGTGCAGCAGGGGCTGGTCCGCATCGGCAAGGATCACAAACTCCACAAACTCCTCGCCGTCCTGCTGCAGGTAGACCCAGACCTCCTGGCCATCGCGGTTCTCAGCCTCGCCCTGGATTCCCAGCTCTCCCAAGGAGTTCAACCCGGCAGTGCCCAGCATCTCGGAACGGAGGTCCTCCACGAACTGCTGCGGTGTCTCGATCTCTCCACCCCGGGTGAGGGTCATATCGATCCAGGTGCCCTCGTCCTGCAGGGCGGTCTCCAGCTCATCAGCATCGGGCCCGGCTGCATCATCAGGCTGCAGGGCGCGGTACTCGGCAATGAAGGAGGCCACCGACTGGTAGACGGTCTCTCCGTTGTCGTAGAGCAGATACTCCGAGAGGCCCTCGAGCTCCCAGACCGAACCGTCGCCCGCCATGTCTCCACCCACTGTGATCTGGATCGGCTCCCCGACAGGCTGTTCTGCCTCCGGGTCCGATTCCTCGGTCTCCTCTGCGGTGAGATCCTCCTCCTCGGCGTTCTCCAGGTCCTCCAGACCGAAGAGCTCGGCGGGCACATCTGCGGTGATGGTCACCGAATCCTGGCTGGCGGAGTTCTCCCAGAGCTCCTCCTCAATATCTGCCAGCTCGGGGGCATCTCCGGCGGCGGCGTCGTCGTCCGCTTCATCCGGGTCCGGCTCCTCATCGTCCTCATCAGCGATCTCCCCCGGGGTATCGCCCTGGTCCTCAGCGCCGTCGGGGTCCACATTCTCCTGTGCGGTGTCATCAGGATTCTCATCGCCAACAGTGGTCTGCTCCGGATCGTCCCCGCAGGCGGTCAGCGCCAGCACTGCGACGCCGAAGATCCCGGTGCTCCGCCAGAGCCTGGCCTTTGCGGCAGTGGTCCTAGTCATCGGTGTCATCCTCCGTGTCCTCGTCATTGTCCAAGTCCAGATCCTCAGGGTTCCAGCCCTGCTCTGCCGCGATGGCCAGAACGATCTCGTCCAAGGTGATCACGTTCTCCGGCACCTCCGGAGCCGGGGAAGCATTCCACTCGGTGAACTCGAAGTGTGAATCCTCATCAGTGATGGACAACAGATAGGGTTCACCCTCGGCCGCCACGATAAATTCGCTGGCTCCGCCGTCGGCAGTGTAGATCCATACCTCCTGGCCGTCGCGCTGCCCAGACTCGGCCTGCATGGCATCTACATCTTCCCCGGTCAGCTCGTTCTGCCAGGTGGTGATGAACTCTTCGGCAGAGAACACCGCCCCTTCGGCGTCTTCAAACAGCACCCAGGAGTCACCGATGGTCTCCTCCATGAACTCTTGATCCACCAACTCGGCGACCTCATCATCGAGCTCGCTGACCAGCAGCGCGGCAAAGTCCTCCCCGTGGAAGTACTCCTGCCCGTCCACGGCACGCTGGGTGAAGCTGGAGCCGCCGGAGGAGAAGCTCATCTCCGAGTCGGTGCCGTCCAGGGCTCCGGAGATGGCCAGCCGGCCGGTGGTGTCATCGTCAAGGCCCTCGAACTGCTCGTCCAGCTCGGCGTCCCCAGCTTCTACATCGCCGGTGATCGTCACGGACTCGGCGGCCAGCATCGAGGTGAAGACCTCCTCACGGATCTCGCCGAAGGCCGGGATCTCCTCGGCCTGCGGCGAATCGCGGTCGGGGTCCGGTTGGGCCGGGGTTTCTCCGGTGTAGTCAAAGGGATTGCCGCAGGCGGCCAGACTGAGAGCCGCAGCGGCGGCGATGGGGAAGGTTACTCGCCTCACTGTGTGCCTCCTAAGGAACATTCTCCCGAAATATAGTGGCCTAAACTGAACGCGCCCTTGAGCCACGCCGGATAGGCAGTTCACACCAGTCGGTGGTCACCCTCCCGCACTAGGCGCAGCCAGCGGTAGCCGTAGCCGTCCAGGGGCATCCGGGCGTCCCGGTCGGCACCGAGTTTGCAGGACTCCTCGCTGAGCAGGTCCATCAGCACAGTGCCCGGCTCCTGATCCTCCAGGACGAACTCGACCACCGCAGGTTCGGAGCCCAGGTTGTGCAGCAGCACCATTGTCTTGCCCTCCCAGCTGAGCTGGTGGGCCAGCACCTCCGGCACGCCGGTCTCGATGATCTGGCACTGTCCCCAGCCCAGCTCCGGGGACTCCCGGTAGCGCTTGGCCAGCCGGGTGATGTGGTGCAGCAGCGAGTCCTGGTCCCGGCGGGCATCCGCGGCATTGACGTGCTCCGGGCCGAATGCTCCTTGGGTCACCGCCCGGCCCAGGGCAGAGGGCTTGGCAGTGGAGAACCCGGCGTTCTTCCCGGAGGTCCACTGCATGGGGGTGCGTACCGCCTCCCGGCCGGGGACCTCCAGGTTCTCCCCCATACCGATCTCCTCCCCGTAGAACAGCACGGGGGTGCCGGGCAGGGCGAACAGCAGGGAGTAGGCCATCTTCAGCCGGCGGGGGTCCCCGGCGAACATCCCGGGCAGTCTGCGGCGCAGGCCTCGCCCGGCGAAGCGCATCTCCTCCTCCGGGGCGAAGGCATCGAGCACCTCATTGCGCTCCTGGTCGCTCAGCAGGTCCAGGGTCAGCTCATCGTGGTTGCGCAGGAAGTTCGCGTATTGGGGCTCTGCGCCCAGGGTGGGCCGGGAGCGCAGTGCCTCTGCCAGCGGCGCGGCCTGCTGCCGAGCCATGGCCAGGAAGAGTCGCTGGTTGGTGAAGAAGTCGAACTGCATGGTCAGCTGGTCGCCGTCCTCACCGCCGAAGAAGGCCAGCTGCTCCTCATGGGGGAGGTTGACCTCGCCGAGCATAATGGCTGAGCCCTGTCCGGAGGCCCGGCGCTGCAGGAAGCTGCGCAGCGTGCGCAGGTAGTCATGGGGCTCGGCGAACTCGTGCTCATCATGGCCCACCAGGGTCTCCTGGTTGATGGCGAAGGGCACGGCATCCACCCGGAACCCGTCTACGCCCAGCTGAAGCCAGAATCCCATCATCTTGGCGATCTCATCGCGCACCTGCCGGTTGGCCGTGTTGAGGTCCGGCTGGGTATGCAGGAAATGGTGCAGATACCACTCCTCGGTACGCTCGTCATACGTCCAGATCCCGTCCTCGACGTCGGGAAACATCGTCTGGTCAGAGGTGTCGCCGGGATCATCGGCACGCCACACGTAGTAGTCCCGGTAGGGGCTGTTCTTGGACCGGCGGGCCGCCTTGAACCAGGGATGCTGATCACTGGTGTGGTTGATCACCAGATCGGCGATCACCCGGATGCCGCGGTCATGGGCCACCCGGATCAGCTCCACCAGGTCGCCGTGGTCCCCGTAGCGGGAGTCCACTCCGTACATATCGGCGATATCGTAGCCGTTGTCCCTTCGCGGGGAGGGATAGAACGGCATCAGCCAGAGGCAGTTGACGCCGATCTCGGCCAGATAGTCGATCCGCTGGGTGATTCCGTGCAGATCCCCGGTGCCGTCGCCGTTGGAGTCCAGATAGGTCTCCACATCGATGCAGTAGATGATCGCGTTCTTGTACCAGAGGTCTGCAGTCTCAGTGATGCGCATCAGGCATCTCCTTTCAGTGCGGGCAGCACGTGTTCCCCGAATGCGTCCAGGAAGGGGGCCTGCTCCTGGCCCACGTGGTGCAGATAGATCGCTTCGAACTTCTCGCCGGCCTGAGCAGCCCACTCGGCATGGGCATCAAGGGACGACGACGTCCATACCGCCTCGGTCACCGTCTCGAAGCTCACCTCTGCCGCCGCGGCGTCAAAATGAGCCGGGGTGGGCAGGTCCTGGTCCAGCGGCGGGCCGAACACATTGGTGCGCCACTGGTCGTGGGCGATCTCGGCGGCTTTCTGGTCGGTCTCGGCCCAGCTGAGGTGGATCTGCAGCATAACCGTTCCCTTGCCGCCGGCCTCACGGTAGGCCTCAAGCACCTGATCCTGGGCGCCGCCGGGCTGGTTGAGGGTGATAAGGCCCTCGGCCCAGCGGGCTGCCCGCTGGGCGGACTCCGGGGTGACACAGGCCGCGTAGAGCGGAACTGTGTTCTCCGGGTGCTCATCGGTCTCCGGCCGGTCGTAGAGGTAGGCGTCCTCAACCGTCACCAGACCGTGGTGGTTGCTGACCCATTCACCACGGTGCAGCCGCCGGATGAGCTCTGCCGACTCCTCTAAGCGCGCCCTGCGGGATTCCTGGTCCAGCCATTTTTCACCGGTGACATGCTCATTCATCGCCTGGCCCGCCCCCAGGGCTACCCAGTAGCGGCCCGGGAACATCTGACCCAGGGTGGCAGTGGCCTGGGCGGCCAGCGCGGGGTGGTAGCGCTGCCCGGGCGCGCAGACTGAGCCGATGGGGAAGCTGGTGCTGGCCAGGGCCGCGCCGAGCCAGGAGAAGGTGAACCCGGAGTGGCCCTGCCGCTGGGACCAGGGGAAGAAGTGGTCCGAGCTCATCGCAGCATCGAAGCCGGCGGCCTCAGCCTGCTGGACATCCCGCAGCAGCTGGGCCGGTGAGATCTGTTCCTGCGATGCGTGGAATCCGTAGATAGTCATAAACAATCACCCAGATAAGTAGTCAGTACATACTCCCTTGTCAGAGAGCTTACCGACACTTACCTGGGTGATCGCTGAGTGCAGCTTATCGGCTTACTTGAGCCCGTCGATGATCTCGTTGAGAGTTGCGGAGGGCCGCATCACTTTGAAGGCCTTGGCCTCATCAGGACGGTAGTAGCCGCCGATATCGGCCGGGCTTCCCTGTACGCTGCTGAGCTCGGAGAGGATCTGCTCCTCCTTCTCGACCAGGGCATCTGCCACCGGCTTGAAGGTGTCAGCCAGGGCGGCGTCGTCGTTCTGTGCTGCCAACTCCTGGGCCCAGTACTGGGCCAGGTAGAAGTGGCTGCCGCGGTTGTCGATGGTGCCCAGTTTGCGGCCGGGGCTGCGGTTCTCCATCAGGAAGGTGGTGGTGGCCTTGTCCAGGGCGGCGGCCAGCACCTTGGCCTTGGGGGCATCAGCCTGCTCGGCGTACTTCTGCAGGGAGGGCACCAGGGCGAAGAACTCGCCCAGGGAGTCCCAGCGCAGGTAGTTCTCCTCGGTGAGCTGCTGGACGTGCTTGGGCGCGGAGCCCCCGGCGCCGGTCTCGAACAGGCCGCCGCCGGCCATCAGGGGCACGATGGAGAGCATCTTTGCGGAGGTGCCCAGTTCCAGAATGGGGAAGAGATCGGTGAGATAGTCGCGCAACACATTGCCGGTGACGCTGATGGTGTTCTCGCCGCGGCGGATCCGCTCCAGGGAGTACTTGGTGGCGGCCACCGGATCCAGGATCTCGATGGTCAGGCCTTCAGTGTCATGCTCAGCCAGGTAGGTCTTGACCTTAGAGATCAGGTTGGCATCGTGGGCGCGGTTCACGTCCAGCCAGAACACGGCCGGCCAGCCGGTCTCCCGGGCCCGGTTGACTGCTAGCTTGACCCAGTCGGCGATGGGAGCGTCCTTGGTCTGGCAGGCCCGCCAGATATCGCCGGGCTCCACCTGGTGTTCGATGAGCACATCACCGGCAGCGTTGACCACCTGGACGGTGCCGGCAGTCTCGATCTCGAAGGTCTTGTCATGGGAGCCGTACTCCTCGGCTTTCTGCGCCATCAGCCCCACATTGGGCACAGTGCCCATCGTGGTGGGATCGTAGGCGCCGTTGGCCTTGCAGTCCTCGATGACGGCCTGGTAGACCCCGGCGTAGCTGGAGTCCGGGATAACGGCCAGAGTGTCATCGGTCTCGCCGGTGGGGCCCCAGACCTTGCCGCCGTTGCGGATCATGGCCGGCATGGAGGCGTCCACGATCACATCGGAGGGCACATGCAGGTTGGTGATGCCCTTGCGGTCGTCGACCATGGAGATCCGGGGGCCAGCCTCCAGGGCTTTCTGGTATTCGGCCTTGATGGCGGCACCGGTCTCGCCGAGCTTCTCGGCACCGCTGAGGATGGAGGCCAGTCCGTCATTGGCGGAAAGCCCCGCGGCGGCCAACTCATCACCGTACTTCTCGAAGATGCTGGGCACGAAAGCCTTGACGATATGGCCGAAGATGATCGGGTCGGAGACCTTCATCATGGTGGCCTTCAGGTGAGCGGAGAAGAGCACGTCCTGCTCTTTGGCTTTGGCCACCTGCTCTGCGAGAAATGCATCCAGGGCCTTGGCGGAGATGAAGGTGCCGTCTACCACTTCACCGGCCTGCACGGCCAGGCCCTCCTTTAGCGGAGTCGCGGTGCCGTCTGCGCCGACGTGCTGGATGGTGAGGGTGTCGGCGGAGTCGATGACCACTGACTGCTCATTGGAGGCAAAGTCCTTCTCGCCCATCGTGGCGACCTCGGTCTTGGAGTCAGCGCTCCACTGGCCCATGCGGTGCGGGTTGGAGCGCACATACTCCTTGATGGAGGCCGGGGCCCGGCGGTCGGAGTTGCCCTCGCGCAGCACCGGGTTGACGGCGGAGCCCTTGACCTTGTCGTAGCGGGCCCGGATGTCCTTCTCCTCGTCGGTCTGGGGGGACTCCGGGTAGTCAGGGAGCCGATAGCCGGCGGCCTGCAGCTCGGCCACGGCGGCTTTGAGCTGGGGGACGGAGGCAGAGATATTGGGCAGCTTGATGATATTGGCCTCAGGGGTCTTGGCCAGCTCGCCCAGCTCAGCCAACGCGTCAGCCTCGGCCTTGTCCTCGCCGACATAGTCGGGGAACTGGGAGATGATGCGCCCGGCCAGCGAGATGTCTCGAGTCTCGATCTCCACACCGGCGGTGGAGGCGAAGGCTTCCACGATCGGCTTCAGCGAGTAGGTGGCCAGCATGGGTGCTTCGTCGGTGTTGGTGTAGATGATCTTTGCCATAGAGCGGCAGCTCCCTCGAGGTCGGAACGTGCAGACGTATCAGGTTCAATCTATCAATGTTGTCCGTTCCAGCGCGCGCCGGCGGAGCCGGCTCACAGCCCCAGAACCGCCATGGCGATCATGAAGTACACGATGAGTCCGGTGGCGTCCACAAAGGTGGTGATGAACGGGTTGGCGAACACGGCCGGATCAGCTCCCAGCTTCTTGGCCAGCAGCGGCATCAGCCCGCCCGTGGAAGCCGCCAGGGTGCAGATTGACAGCAGCGTGAGGCCGATCACCGCACTGGTCTCCCAGTCATAGGCCAGCCCAGCCACCACGAAGCCCAGTACGCCCAGAGTCGCCCCCAGAGTAATGCCCACGCGTGCCTCTGACCACAGCACTTTGAAGGCGTCGCGGGTGGTGACATCGCCCAATGCCAGCGCTCGGGTGATGGTGGTGGCCGCCTGGTTGCCCACATTGCCCCCGGTGCCGATCAGCAGCGGCACGAACAGCGCGAGCACCACTGCCTGCTCCAGGGTCTCCTCGAAGGTGTCGAGCACCTGCACAGTCAGGGTGGCGCCCAGGGCCAGCACGAACAGCCAGACGATGCGTGAGCGCATGATCTGCAGCACCGGAGTGGACAGGTAGGGCCGGTGCAGCGGCTCGGCACCGCCGTGGCGGGCCGCGTCCTCGCTCTCGGCGCGCTCCAAGATGTCTAGGGCGTCGTCGACGGTGAAGATACCCACCACCCGGTGCTCCTTATCTGTGACCGGCATTGCAAGGTGCTTGCGGTCGGCGCAGCGGCGGGCGGCATCCTCGGCCTCGTGGTCAGCATCTACGGAGTCGGCCTCCGACATGATCGAGCTGATGACGGTCTCCTCCCCGGTGACCATCAGCTGGCGCAGACTCACCACCCCTTTGAGCAGCCGGGCCCGATCCACCACCGGCAGGGTGTACACGGTCTCGGCATCTGCCCCGACCCGCCGGATCTTCTCAAGGGCCTGTTTGACGCTCCAGTGCTCGGGGATGGCCACGAACTCCGGGGACATCTGACGCCCGATGGTGCCGTCCGGGTAACCCAGCACGATATTGGTCAGGCTGCGCTCACGCGGGTCCAGATGGCGCATCATCTTCCGGGCCACCGAGGCCGGCATCTCATCCATCAGCCGGACCCGGTCATCGGGGTCCAGGGACTCGAAGAAGTGGGCTACATCGCCGTCCTTGAGGCCCTCGATGATCTCGTGCTGCAGCGACTGGTCCAGCATGTCGAAGACCTCGACGGCGGTGTCCTTGGGCAGCAGCCGGAATGTCACGGCACGGTCCTTGACCCCCAGGCGCTCCAGGAAGTCGACGATATCCCCGGTGTTGAGCTGGTCCAGGGCGATGCGCAGATCCCGCAGCCGCTCATCGCGGATGAGGCCTTCGAGCTCCCCGATCTGCTCGGCCATGATCAGTGGAAGAAGTGCCGGGCGCCGGTGAGGTACATGGTCAAGCCGGCCTCCTCGGCGGCAGCGACAACTTCAGCATCGCGCTGGGAGCCGCCGGGCTGAACCACGGCCGTGACCCCCGCGGCGATGAGCGACTGCAACCCATCAGCGAAGGGGAAGAACGCGTCTGAGGCGGCTACTGAACCCTGGGCTCGCTCCACCCCCTCGCCGCCGAGTGTATTGGCCCGCTGCACCGCGAGCCGGCAGGAGTCCAGACGGTTGACCTGGCCCATGCCGATGCCCACAGTGGCCTGGTTCTTGGCCAACAGAATCGCATTCGACTTCACCGATCGGATCGCCCGCCAGGCGAAAGCCAGGTCCTCAAGCTGGGCGTTGTCCGCGGCGGGGCCGGCGGCCAGCTCCCACCGGGCGGGATCGTCACCGGCGGCCTGGAAGGTGTCAGCGGCCTGGAGCAGCATCCCACCGGAGATCTGCTTGTACTCCACCGCGTCCCTGCTGTGCTCGGCGGTGAGCTGGATCAGCCGGATGTTCTTCTTCCGCCTGAGGATCTCCAGGGCCTCGGCCTCGAAGGAGGGGGCCACCACCACTTCGGTGAAGATCCCTGCCACAGTTTCAGCCATCTCAGCGGTGATTTCACGGTTGGCCGCGATCACCCCGCCGAAGGCGGAGAGCGGATCGCAGGCGTGGGCGGCACGATGCGCCTCGGTGATGGTCTCGCCCACCGCGACGCCGCAGGGGTTGGCGTGTTTGATGATCGCTACCGCCGGCGCCTCGAAGTCATAGGCGGTGCGCACGGCGGCATCAGCGTCAACATAATTGTTGTAGCTCATCTCCTTGCCGTGCAGCACAGTGGCCTGCGCCAGCCCGGGGGCGCCGTCGTGCTCGGCATAGAGGGCTGCCGGCTGGTGGGAGTTCTCCCCGTAGCGCAGCGTGGCGACCCGCTCCAGGGCGAGTCCAGCGAACGGCGGGAACTCGACCTTCCGGCCCTGACCCAGTGTGGCCGGGGCGGGGATGTCAGCAGCATCGAGATCGTCGTTGAACTCCGCGGCGGTCCAGCGGGCCACCGCCGTGTCATAGGCGGCGGTGTGTGCGAAGGCCAGGGCGGCGAGGCGTTTGCGGGCGGCCAGACTGAACCCGCTCCCCTGGGCTGCGGCCACTGCTTCTCCGTAGCGCAGCGGGTCAACCACCACGGCCACCGAGGCGTGGTTCTTTGCGGCAGCACGCACCATGGAGGGCCCGCCTATATCGATCTTCTCCACAATCTCAGCCTCTGAGGCCCCGGAGGCCACCGTGTCCACAAAGGGATAGAGGTTGACCACCACCAGATCAAAGCCGGCGATGCCCTGGGCCTGGAGGGTCTTGACATGTTCCGGGTTCTGCCGGTCTGCCAGGATCCCGCCGTGAATCCTGGGGTGCAGGGTCTTGACCCGCCCGTCGAGCATCTCGGGGAACTCGGTGACCTGCTCCACCGGGGTGACTGGGATGCCGGATTCGGCAATGCGGTCCGCGGTGGAGCCGGTGGAGACGATCTCCACGCCCGCGGCGTGCAGCCCCGCGGCAAGATCGGCCAGTCCAGTCTTGTCGAATACGGAGATGAGCGCCCGCCTGATCGGCTGGAATCCTTGCGTGCTGGTCATATCTGCTCCTTCACACCTCTCCGTTCTGGGCCAGAGGCAAGTCTACCGGTCGCACTGGCGCCGGACTGCGTCAAAGATCTGCTGACCGGGCGCTATTTGCCGAACTCATTGGGATGGGGGCTGCGCCGGCCGGCCTCGCCCTTGTCCAGGGCAGTGATCGCAGCGAGGTCCTCGGCCGGGAGCTCAAAACCGGCCAGGTCCCGATTAGCCCGGATACGTTCCGGGTTATCGGATTTGGGGATTACGACGTCGCCCCGCTGCAGATGCCAGCCCAGGATCACCTGGGCGGCGGTGCGCCCGTGCTTCTCGGCCAGCTGGGTGATCACCGGATCGCTGAGCTCCGCGCCCTTGCCCAGCGGGCTCCATGCCGCCACCACAATGCCCCGTTCCCGGCAGAAGGCGCGCAGCTCATCGTTGGCGAAATAAGGATGAACCTCGATCTGGTTGACCGCGGGCGTGACCCCGGTGGCCTCAATGACCCGCTCCAGGTGCTCCGGCTGGAAGTTGGAGACACCCACCGCGCGGGCACGGCCGCTGTCCTGGAGCTCAAGCATCGCTTTCCAGGTCTCCACATAGTCGGTCTCCAGGAAGGGCAGCGGCCAGTGGATCAGGAACAGGTCCACATAGTCGAAGCCGAGCCGGTTCAGAGACTCCTCGAAGGTGCGGTGTACGTCAGCCGGGGCATGGTGCCCATTGTTGAGCTTGGTGGTGACGAAGACCTCCTCGCGCGGCACGCCCGAGGCACGGACCCCTTCGCCTACACCGGCTTCGTTGCCGTACATCTGAGCGGTGTCGATATGCCGGTAGCCGGCGCGCAGCGCCTCGGCCACCGAACTGGCGGCATCGGCGGCCTGGGAGGTTCCGAAGCCTATCTGGGGGATCTGGGCACCTGAGTTCAGCGGCAGCGTCGTCGTCATAGTCCTGATCCTACGCCTCGAGCCTGTTGCCGTCCGGACCTGCACTGGATGCTAAGCATCAAACTTATAGCCGAGTCCTCTGACGGTGACCAGCAACCGGGGCTTGGCCGGATCGGCCTCGATCTTGGAGCGCAGCCGCTTGACGTGGACATCCAGAGTTTTGGTGTCGCCCACATAGTCAGAGCCCCACACCCGGTCAATGATCTGGCCGCGGGTCAGCACTCTGCCGGCATTGCGGATGAGGATCTCCAGCAGCTCGAACTCCTTCAGCGGCAGGTTCACGCTGCGCCCGGCCACCTCCACGATATGCCGCTCGATGTCCATCCTCACCGGCCCGGCAACGATAGTGGAGGAGTCATCCAGCTCAGTGTCCACATGTCGGCGCAGCACAGCCCGGACTCGGGCCAACAGCTCCCGTGAAGAGTAGGGCTTGGTCACGTAGTCGTCGGCACCGAGCTCCAGTCCCACGACCTTGTCGATCTCGGAGTCCTTAGCAGTGAGCATGATCACCGGCACCGCCGAGCGCAGCCGGATCTGGCGGCAGACCTCGGTGCCGGGCTGGCCGGGCAGCATCAGGTCCAGCAGCACCAGATCGGCGCCTTCTCTGTCAAAGACTTCGATGGCTTCAGTGCCGTCCTCGGCCACGACCACGTCGTAGCCCTCCTTCTGCAGGGTGTAGGACAGTGCCTCGGAGAATGAAGCCTCGTCTTCGACAATGAGAATCCTGGTCAAGTTCACTCCTCTTCTTAGTGCCGCCTATTCGGCCGGCGGCTGCTTCTTCGCGGTGTAGGTGCTGGAGCCCTGGGAGGCTTCCCCGGGCTCGCGGCTGAACGTTCCGGCGAGATCGCCGACTGCGGCGTCGTCGTCCTCACCCAGCCCGCTGAGACTGTCCAGTCCCTCCTCAAGCTCAGGCAGGCGCACAGTGAAGGTGGAGCCGCGCCCGGGCTGGGACCACAGGGCCACCTCGCCGCCGTGATTGCCGATGACGTGTTTGACGATGCTCAGCCCGAGGCCGGTGCCGCCGGTGGAGCGGGCGCGGGCGGCGTCGACCCGGTAGAACCGTTCAAAGATGCGTTCCTGGTTCTCCGGTGCAATGCCGATGCCCTGATCGGTGATGGTGACCTGGGCGATGCCGTCGCGAGAGGAGAGACCGATGCCCACCCGGGTCTCCTCGGGCGAATAGCGCACGGCATTGTCGATGAGGTTCCGAAAGGCCATAGTGAGCTGGTCCGGGTCCCCGTGCACCCGCCGGGGCAGGGTCCCGCCCACCCGCAGCTCGATCTGCTTGGCCTCGGCCGGCAGCCTGGAACGGTCCACGGCATCGGCGAGCACCTCGTTGAGGTCCACCGGGACCCCGGCGTGCACCACGTTCTTACCCTGGACCCGGGAGAGCTCAATGATGTCCTGGACCAGTACGGCCAGCCGGTTGGACTCCTTGTGCAGCCGCTTGGAGAAGCGTTGGACCGCATCGGGGTCGTCAGCGGCGTCCTCGATGGTCTCGGCCAGCAGGCTGATCGCTCCGACCGGGGTCTTCAGCTCGTGGGAGACATTGGCCACGAAGTCGTTGCGGACCGCCTCGGTGCGGGAGACCTCGGTGCGGTCATCGGCCAGCACCAGGATGTATTCATCGCCCAAAGGGGCCACCCGCAGGCTGACCACAATGGAGGTTTCGCCCTGCAGCCCCCGCGGCAGCTCCAGCTGCTCCTCAATGATCACTCCGTCGCCGCGGACCCTGGCGGTCAGGCCCAGCACCTCCTGGTGGACCACAGTGTGGCCGCGCACCAAGCCGAAGGCATAGGCGGCCGGATTGGCCCGCAGCACCCCGTCCACGGTGTCCACCACAATGTAGGCCAGTCCCAACGAGGCCAGCACCTCAGTGGCACCCTCCGGCATAGCCGGTTCGTCCACATCGATGCCCTCGGCCCGCTGGCGCTCGCTGACTCGGAAGGCATGCATGCCCACCACGCCTATGGCGAGGCCGACGACGCCGGCGAGCACAGCGATCAGCAGGGAATCCACAGTCCACCAGCTTAGGCGGAAAATTCACCAGGACGTTGCCCCGGAGTGGCCCTATGGTCAACAGTTCACGGTCTGTTCACCTTCTGGTTGCCTTGTTGGCGGGGCGTCGTTCATCCGGCGGGGCGAAGATGATGGCGCACTCGCATGAGGAAAGGACCTATCACACTATGCGCAAGCTCTTCCAGGAAGAACTCCACAATCTGGGCGACCAGCTCAGTGATATCGCCGTTCTGGTGGCCGAAGCCATGGAGAAGGCCTACCGCTCGTTCGAGACGGCGGATGTGCAGTTGGCCGAGGAAGTCATCGCTGCCGATGCCCGCATCGATGCCAAGCAGAACGACCTGGATGAGAAGGCGATCGAGCTGCTGGCTCTGCAGGGCCCGGTGGCCTCGGATCTGCGACTGATCGTGGGTGCGCTGCGGATGTCCACCTCTCTGGAGCGGATGGGCGATCTTGCCCGGCACATCGCCCAGCTGACCCGGCTGCGCTACCCGGATACGGTGGCCCCTGCCCCGCTGGTGGAGGTCTACCGCGAGATGGCTGAGAAAGATGTGGCCATCGCCAAGAAGCTGGTGGAGCTGATGGTGACCCGCCAGCTGGATCTGGTGCCTCAGATCAACGCACTTAACGAGCAGATCAATGATCTGCATGCCGGGATATTCATCACCATCGCCCGCCCCGAGTGGGATGCCTCCGCGGCCACCACTGCCGATGTGACCCTGGCCAGCCGCTACTTTGAGCGCTTCGGGGACCACGGGGTCTCAGTGGCCCGGAAGATCCAGTACCTGGTCACCGGGGAGTGGGAAGCCGCGCCCACCGCCTGAGCTGGGTCGCAGAACCCGTCTTCCAGAATTACGTAGAGAAACTGTGGGAACTCAGCCGCTTTCGGCCTCAGTTCCCACAGTTTCTCTACAGGATTTTTCACTCACCCGTTGAGCAGCCGGTACAGCCTCCGGGTCACCGCGCGGAACCCCTCCTGATAATCCACGCAGTTCATCAGGATCACTCTCCACCCGGCGGCCTCAAACGCCGCATTGCGCCGCTGATCCCGGGCCTGCTGCGCAGCGGTGTAGTGGTGGGCACCCTCGTACTGCAGTACGATCTTCGCCTTCCGATAGCCGGCGTCCCCCACAGGTGAGTACCTGTCCTGCGGATGCAGCCTTATCTGAAGCTCAGGCTCGGGCAGTCCGGCATGGACGATCGCCAGTCGCATATACGTCTCTGCCGGAGAATCGGACCCCACGCGGACCATGTCCTGTGCCTTCCGGGCACGCAGAACTCCGGTTCGGAACCTCCCGGCTCTGGCCCCTGCCCCCAGGTCCTCAACTGTGCACCACGGCTGGTCCCGCCCTTCAAACCGCGCTCGAGGGATCCGAACGAGCTGATCCCCCACCACAACAAGTTCGGGCACATGCAGATACCGGCCCAGCTCAGCGAACAGCTCTGCCGGCGGCGTGACCGGCACCCCCTGAAACAGATGGGAGCAGTCAGGCACCTGCTGCCTGCGGTGCAGAATCACCTGGGGGTCCTCTGCACCGCCGTGCGAGGGCCCGCTTCCGGCGAGGTACACCGTGTCCTCATCGTGGAAACGTTGAGGGATGGGAAGCCCATAGAGCCTCGCCGCGCTGATGTGACTGACCCGAACCTTGCCCGTGCGGCGGCACAGCGCGTGCAGCATCGCCGGGGCATGCAGCTCAGCTGCGCCTTCGACGGTGGAATCGCCGGGCGGTGCGGACAATCGCCGGGGAAGATGCTGATAGATCCCCCGCGCGATTCTCCTGATGTCCCGAGCCCTGAGTCTGAGATCGGAGACGCCGAGGGCCACGGCCTCACCTCGGGTGAACACTTGTCCGATCAGTTCAGCGGGGAGCGGCGAGGGCGGTCTCATGCCTCCAGTCTTGCCGGACCTCCACAGTCGCGCCGGAGAATTCCACAACCCTGTGGATAACTCGGAGGATCGTGGTGACAGCGCTCCTGGACTGAGGCCGTGCCCAAACCTGCAGCGCCGGCAACCGGCAGATGACGGAGCAAAACTGTGGGTACCCGGCCGTTCTCGACCTCAGTTTCCACAGTTTCGCTACATGATTCGGAGCAGGGCGCCGTCTACTTCTTCCCCTGGTTGGCCACGGCCTGGATCGCCTCTGCCGCAGCCTCGGGGTCGAGGTACTGACCCCCGGGGTTGAGCGGGGCAAAGTTCTCATCCAGCTGGTAGTGCAGCGGGATGCCGGTGGGGATGTTCAGCCCAGCGATGTCCTCGTCAGAAATCCCGTCCAGGTGCTTGACCAGGGCGCGCAGAGAGTTGCCGTGGGCGGCCAGCAGCACAGTCTTGCCCGCCGTGAGATCGCCGATCACCTCGGACTCGTAGTAGGGGATGAACCGCTCCACCACGTCCTTGAGGCACTCAGTCCTGGGGGCGGCGTCGCCCAGGTCGGCGTAGCGCGGGTCACCGGCCTGGCTGTAGGGATCCTCCGCATCGATCTCCGGGGGCGGGGTGTCGTAGGAGCGCCGCCAGATCATGAACTGCTCCTCGCCGTACTGGTCCCGGATCTGAGTCTTGTCCTTGCCCTGCAGTGCGCCGTAGTGACGTTCGTTCAGCCGCCAGTCACGCTTGACCGGGATCCACAACCGCTCGGCGGCCTCCAGGGAGAGGTGCGCAGTGGAAATGGCCCGCTGCAGCAGTGAGGTGTGCACCACATCGGGAAGCAAGTTGTGCTCCTTGAGCAGTTCACCGCCGCGGGCAGCCTCGGCCCGGCCGGTCTCGGTCAGCGGCACATCCACCCAGCCGGTGAACAGATTCTTCTGGTTCCAGTCGCTCTGGCCGTGCCGCAGCAGGATCAGGTCATAGCTCATTGCCGGTGCTCCCATGTGGTTGAGGTTGTGAGGTCACGACGCCGTTGTCTCCGGTCACCACTCTATCGGGATTCGGCTGCCCGCCGGGCCTACTCAACCCTGCGCGAGAGGTTGTTACTGGCTGCTGACCGCCGGGTCCACATCCGCTAGGTACACCGAGGCCATGCAGGCGCCGATCACCGGGAAGAGCAGGCTGAATGCCCCAGGTGGGGAGAGATGGGAGAACAGGCCTAGCACGCTCAGGGCCAGCGCGGCGCCGGTCATGCCCAGCCAGAAGCCCTTGGTCCGCTTGCCCTGGACGAAGAACATGTCTGAGCTCTTGGGCAGGCAGCGCAGCAGCGCGAGGAGGGCCAGGATCACGCAGACCACAATGAATGCCAGCTGAATGTAGTAGTCGGCGAGGAACGCGAGGACCCAGAGCTGTGACATGCCCCAATGCTATCGCAGCCGCGGCCGGCGCGTGCTGCCGATAGGCTGTGGTCCGTGACTGAGGAGAGCAAAGGCCTGTTTGTGGTCTTCGAGGGCGGCGAGGGCGCGGGCAAGACCACGCAGCTTCGGCTGCTGGAGGAATGGCTGAGCGGCACCGGCACCCCGGTGCTGCGTACCCGCGAACCGGGGGGCACCGAGATCGGAGAGCGGATCCGGACCCTATTGCTGGAGCACGGTCAGGGCGAGGTGGATGCGCGGACTGAGGCCCTGCTGTTCGCTGCTTCCCGTGCCGCACATGTGACGCAGAAGATTGCCCCTGCCCTGGAGGCGGGAACAGTGGTGCTCTGCGACCGGTACATCGATTCCTCGCTCGCCTACCAGGGGGCCGGCCGCGGACTGGGCGTCGCGGAGGTGGCCGAGATCAACGCCTGGGCCACCCAGGGCCTGCAGCCTGATGTCACGGTGCTGTTGGACCTGGACCCTACGCTCTCGGCTCAGCGGCGCGCCGGCCGCGACGGCGGGGCAGCCGGGGACCGGATTGAGTCAGCGGATATTGCCTTCCACGCTGCACTGCGTCAGGCATTCCTGGATCGGGCGGCAGGCGCCCCGGAGCGCTACCTGGTACTGGATGCCAGGCAGTCAGTGGCGGCGGTCCACACTGAGATCCGCAGCCATATCGAAGCCCGGCTCAGGCGGTAGTGCGGCGGCCCAGCCGCCAGTCCACCAGAAGCAGGAGGGCGACGACGCCCGCCCCGGCAGCTGCCAACCCAGCCGCAGGTGCCAGCAGCTCATCCGGTGCCAGCAGTCCGCGGTCCTCAGTCTGCCAGGGCCAGAGGGTGCGCAGCGCCCCGAGCATCACCCCGGCCAGCACCACCATGGTCACGGTGTGGTGGTAGTCAAGGAGCCATTTGAGCCCTTTGACGATGCTCACCAGCCCGATCATCATCCCGGCGAAGAACACCGCCAGGTAGCTGAGGTCCAGGTCCCGGGCGGCGGCGATGGTGGACTGATAGAGCCCGAAGGTCAGCAGCAGGAAGGACCCGGAGAGTCCGGGCAGCAGCAGTGCGGAGACAGCTACTGCCGCCGCTGGCAGCACGATCCACCAGCGCGGCTCCACCTGCCCGGGGGGCAGGGAGACCAGCACGAATGTCACTGCGGCAGCCACAAGTCCGGTGAGCCAGTGCCTTGCGGCCAGACGCCCTCCGGCAGAGCCGCGGGCCATCCGGAACGGCACTGCCAAGGAGACCAGCACCATGCCGAAGAAGGCGGCGCGGGTCAGCTCGGGATGACTCTCCACCCAGCCGCCGATGAACTGCACTGCGGTGAACAGGCCCAGCAGCATTCCGAGAATCACCGGGATCACCACCGACCAGTGCACCAGTGACATCTGGGTGCGGAAGCTCTGCGCCCGGTCTGGGCCGGTGATCAGGCTGCGGACCGCGGAGACGATGGCCGAGGCGGAGTCGATGAGCTGGCCGTAGATGCCCACCACCAGGGCCACGGTGCCGCCGGAGACCCCCGGTACGGTCTCTACGATGCCGATCAGTCCGCCGCGAATCACATTGCCGCCGATGGATGTCCGCCGGTACTGCTGCTGGGCCGGGGTGTGGTCGTTCTTGTCCTTCACGGGGGAAGCCTACAGGGCGTCGAGGGTAAGGGGATCCACGGCACGGAAGCGGAGTTCGGTCCCGGGGGGCAGTTGGGCGGCCAGGCCGAGGTCTTCACTGACGACGACGCCGATCACCGGGTAGCCGCCGGTCACCGGGTGGTCTGCCAGGAACACCACCGGCTGGCCTGAGGGCGGGACCTGGATGGCCCCGCGCACCACCGGCTCGCTGGGCAGCTCCCCCTCCTGAGTGCGCATTATAGGAGGCTCCGTGACGGTCCCCGAACTGCTGCCAGCAGCGACCCCGGGGGCGGCGGCCGAATCCTGCCCGCCGCCGGGACCAGTACAGCGCAGTCCGATCCGGTTCGAGTCTGCAGAGACCTCCCAGGTCAGCGACTGCAGGGCTTCCAGCCCCGGATTTCCGTGCTTGGCGGCGAACCATTCATCCCGCGGGCCCGGGACGAACCGCAGGGTGGCCGGGACCCCGGGCTCCGGGAGCGCAGTTCGAGCAACATCGGCGATTCCTACGAATCCTGAAGGGGCTCCGACCAGGGCGAAGCGCTGACCGGCGGAGACCGGCTTCGGTCCGAGACCGGAGAGCAGATCTGTGGCCGCGCTGCCCAGCACTGCCGGCGCCGCCACTCCCCCGGAAACGGCCACATAGTTGCGCAGTCCACGGCTCGGGGTGCTCAGTCGCAGCCGCTCCCCGGCGTAGATCAGGAAGGGCGCCCGCAGCGGGACCTCCCGGGTCTGTTCGGGCTGGCCGGTGCTGCCGGAAGCCATATTGGAGGTCGCCGGCGCTGCCGGGGTAATGATCGTCAGGCTGGTTTCGGCGCCGGTGACGGACAGTATCGAGGTCTGCTGCACCGCCAGTTCGAGTCCACCGTAGAGGGTCTCGAAGCCGACTGCCTCCTCCGGGTTGCCGACCAATTGGTTGGCCTGGCGCAGGGCCTGCAGATCGGCCGCCCCAGAGCGCGGGACGCCGAGCTCGCCGTGGCCGGGCCTGCCCAGATCCTGCAGCAGAGTCTGCGGACCAGGTGTCAGCACTTCCAGCACCACATCGCTGGCTGGTACTGCAGGCAGGCCTGTCTGTGTCCCAGAGCTCACGGTGATCCGTTCGGGGACCGGACGGTAGCGCACCGTGTCCCCTGGGCGGATCAGGGCCGGCTCGGCTCGGTTGATGTCCCAGAGAGGGGCGTCAGTAGTGCCGATCAGCTGCCAGCCTCCCGGGCTGCTGCGCGGGTAGGCGGCGGAAAACTCCCCGGCCAGCCCCACTGCCCCTGCCGGCACTTCGGTGCGAGGGGTCTGCAGCCGCGGTACGGCGGCGGCGAGATCAGATTTTCGCAGCCGGCGCTTTGCCACCAGTTGCTCCGGCAGACAGTAGGTGAATCCGGGGGCGAAGCCGCCGAAGGCGCCCATCCAGCGGGTGCTGCTGTGCCAGTCGATGAGTCCCTGGACGCTGCGTCCCAGATGCTGGGCGGCGGTCTCGAGGTCCGCACCGTCGTAGTGGACACGGAGCTCCACCTCCCGGCCCTCCTCCGGAGCCCCGGGTCGGAGCCGGATACGGCGCAGCTGCCGCTGGGCCTCCTGGGCCTGCAGCCGGGTACGGAAGCTCAGCAGAACAGTCCTGGCTGCGGGGATCGCCTCAAGCTGCCCAGTCAGCGGTTTAGCTGACAGGTGGCGGTGAAAGGCCAGCACTTCGGCAGCAGAGCCGAACTCGGCCAGCAGGGCCCGCTGGCCCACGCGGAGCAGGGTTTCCATCAGACGAAGCTCTCGACGACGACCCCAGCGCCGGAGAGTGCCCCGCGCACCGCCTCTGCTATGGCCACCGCACCGGGGGTATCCCCGTGCAGGCAGATGCTCTGGGCCTGGATCTGCAGGCTGGTGCCGTCGGCAGCGATGATGGTGCCCTCCTCTGCATAACGCTGGACTGTCTCGGCCACCGCAGGGATATCGGTGACCACGGCACCTGGTGCGCGCCGGGAGACCAGCGTACCGTCCGGTTGGTAGGCCCGGTCAGCAAAGATCTCCTGCGGGGTGGGAAGACCCCGTTCCGCGGCCAGCCGGTGAGCCAGAGCGCCGGGGGCCAGCAGCAGCGGCAGCGCCCGGCCGGTGGCTTCAGCAAAGGCGGTGAGCGCCTCCACCACAGCCCGTGCGTGGCCCGGGTGGCTGTGGCATGCGTGGTAGAGGGCACCATGGGGCTTGAGGTAGCGGACCCCGGTTCCGGCAGCGGCGGCAATGCCGTCCAGGGCGCAGAGCTGATACAACACATCGGCGGTGAGCTCCTCGGCCGCCGCGTCCACAAATCTGCGGCCGAATCCGGCCAGGTCCCGATAGGCGGGGTGGGCACCCACCGTCACGGAGGCCTCGGCGGCGGCCTGGGTGGTCCGTCGCAGCGTCACAGGGTCACCGGCGTGGAAGCCACAGGCGATATTGGCGCTGGAGACCAGGCTCAGCATGGCGGTGTCCTGGCCCATCTGCCAGGATCCGAAACTCTCGCCGAGGTCGGCGTTGAGGTCAATGCTGGGCTGGGCGGCCACGGTGAGCCCCTTCATGAAAGAATCAGTGTGTGAGTCAGGATGCCAAGGATCAGGATACGAAAGAAAAACTGTTCAGCTGGAACTTCGCGCTGGCGATCCTCATCAACCTCTGCATCACCACCGTCTTCTTCATCCTGGTCACCGCGATGGCCGTCTATGCGGCCACTGAGTTCGGTGCCGGCGAGACGGCGGCGGGCTTCGCCGCCAGCGCCTTTGTGGTGGGTGCCCTCGGCGCCCGGTTCTTCGCCGGCAAGTACGTCAACACCCTGGGCCGCAAACCTATTCTGGTGATCTGCCTGCTGATCTTCACCCTGGCCGGGGTGGCCTATCCGGTCATCGACTCCTACGGCTGGCTGATCGCACTGCGCCTGTTCCACGGCATCGCACTGGGCTTCGGCCAGACTGCCCTGACCTCAGCGGTCTTCGACATCATCCCCCGCTCCCGGCGCGGGGAGGGCTCCGGCTACTATCTGCTGGCCAACTCGCTGCCACCGGCCCTGGGCCCACTGGCAGCCATCCAGCTCACGGCGGTCTACGGCTACACCGGAATGTTCACGGCGGTCTCGCTGATCTCGGCCCTGTCCTTCCTCTTCGCCTGCCTCATCCGCACCCCGGAGGTGAAGCAGCCCGGAACTCCGCTGCGGGAGCGGCTGCGGCTGGGCCCCTCTGATGTGATTGAGCCCCGGGTCTTCCCGATCGCCGTGGTGGCGATGCTGCTGGGCCTCACCTTCGCCTCGGTGATGACTTTCCTCAACGGCTACGCCCAGTCCCTGGGGATGACGGACGCAGCCAGCATCTACTTTGTGGTCTATGCGGCCACCATGCTGGTGGCCCGGCTGTTCATGGGCCGGATTCAGGACCGTTATGGAGACAATGTGGTGATCATGCCGGCCCTGGGCGGGTTCATCGTCTCAATGGGCCTGCTGGCCTGGTCTCCCCATCAGGGCGTGATGATCGCTGCCGGGGTGCTGGCCGGGTTCGGGTTCGGGGCCCTGCTGCCGGCGATCCAGGCGGTCATCGCCTCCAAGCTGCGCACCCATCGGATCAGCATCGGGATCTCCACCTTCTTCATCATGATGGATATGGGTTTCGGCTTCGCCCCGCTGGCCCTGGGACCGGTGGTGGAGGCCTTCGGCTACCACGTGATGTACGCCGGCTGCGCGGCTGTGGTGGTGCTCACCCTGGGTCTGTACTGGCTGGTGCACGGGAAGTTCTCGGTACGGCAGGGGGTGGCGCGGCGTCGTACCCGTGGCTGGGTCAACGATGCCACCGGAGTGCTGCCCCGGGTCTAGGAATGGCGCTGCAGGAACTGATAGACCTCAGTGGTGTCCACCCCAGGGAAGGCGCCCTGCGGCATTGCGGCCAGCAGGTGGGTATTGGCCCGGGTGGCCGGCCAGGCTGCGCCGGCCCATAGCTCGGCCAACTCGGGCGGGGGCGTGCGGCAGCAGCTGGGGTCATCCGGGCAGCCGGAGGACGAGCGGGCCTGCGTGTCCTTGCCGCGGAACCACTTGGCGTGCTCGAAAGGCACTCCGATGGACAGCGAGTACATCCCCGAGGAGTGCCCTTCGGTGCGGGCGGTGCACCAGTAGGTCCCGGCCGGAGTGTCGGTGTACTGGTTGAAGGAGCGGAACTTGTCCTCTACCTCGAAGACCTCCCGTGAAGTCCAGCGCCGGCAGACGGTCTGCCCCTCAATGGCCCCAGTGTGGTCGGTGGGGAAGCTCACGCCGTCGTTCTCATAGGCTTTGTGAATGATGCCGGACTCGTGCACCTTCTGGAAGTGGCAGGTGATGCCCAGGTGCTCAGTGGCCAGATTGGTGAACCGGTGGGCGGCGGACTCGTAGCTGACGGCGAAGGCGTCGCGGAGATCCTCGATGGCCAGCTGCTTGGCGCCCTTGGCCTCGGTCAGATGCTCCACCGCAGTGCGCTCAGGCATCAGCAGTGCTGCAGCGAAGTAGTTGGTGTAGACCCGCTGGCTGAGGAACTCGGAGTAGTCCCGCGGCTCAGTGTGGCCCAGCACATGGTGGCCCAGGGCTTGCAGCAGCACCGAGCGGGCGTCCCAGTCCCGGGAACGGCCCTGGGTGAGGTAGATGATGCGGTTTTTCCGGTCGGTGACCGAGCGGGTGGAGTTGGGCAGATTGGGCACGAACCGGATGGAGAAGCCCAGATGTTCGGCGATCCGAGCGGCGATATGATGCCCCAGAGGCCCGGAGCTGTAGCCCACGCTCTCCAGAAGCTCAGCGGCCTGAGCCTCGATCTCCGGATAGTAGTTGTTGCGCGCGCGCATCTCCTCGCGCAGCTCGGTATTGGCTCGGCGGGCCTCCTCCGGGGTGGCGGCCTGCTCCTCGAGGCGCCGGGCGACCTCACGCTGCAGGGCCACCAGGGACTCCAGCACATCCATGGGCAGCCGGTTGGAGATCCGCACGGTGGGCAGCCCCAGAGCCGCGTAGAGCGGGCCACGCTGGGTCTTCTCCAGCTCAATCTCCAGGGCCGCGCGCTTGGAGGGGGGTTCGGCCCCAAGCAGGTCCTCGGTGCTGACACCCAGGACCCGTGCCAGCTGGTGAAGCTGTGAGAGTTTGGGCTCGCGCCGTCCGTTCTCCAGCAGGGACAGCTGGCTGGGTGCAGTGCCCACGGCCTCTCCCAGATCATCCAGGGTCATGCCCTGCTTCTTGCGCAGGTGCCGCACCCGGCGGCCCAGGGCAATCAGGTCCAGGGCGGCGTCGTCCCCTGTGAGCTCCGGTGCGCGCATGGGCCAAGTGTAGGCCAGATCCGCTCCCGGAGGCCCGGGTAAAGGAGTGACCCATATCACACAAAGTGAGTTTGATAGCTTGGCAGATGAGATCACACGCATGAGGAGTCCATAGACTTGCCAGAAAATACGAATAGATCCGACGCTGCGGTCAGTGTGCGGAATGTGTACAAAGCATTCGGCAGACGGCCCGAAACCATTGTGCGCAGGCTCAAGGAGGGAGCCAGCCGCGAGGACGTCAAGCCCCTGGGCACAGCTGCCGTCATCGACGCCAGCTTTGAGGTGGCCCCCGGGGAGATCTTTGTGGTGATGGGCCTTTCCGGCTCCGGGAAGTCCACGCTGATCCGCACCCTCAACGGCATCCAGCCGCCCACCGACGGGACGGTGGAGATCTTCGGCGAGGACATCACTGCCGCGGGCCCCCGGCAGCTGCGCCGCATCCGCCGGGAGAAGATGGCGATGGTCTTCCAGCACTTTGCGCTGATGCCGCACCGCACAGTAGGCCAGAACGCCGCCTACGCACTGGAGGTGCGCGGGATCAACCGGGCCGAGCGGGAGCGCCGGGCCGAGGAGGCGCTGCGCCTGGTGGGTCTGGGCGGCTACGGGCATATGCGCCCGCATGAGCTCTCCGGCGGGATGCAGCAGCGGGTGGGCCTGGCCCGCGCACTGGCCGCCGAGACCGAGCTGATGCTCATGGACGAGGCCTTCAGCGCCCTGGACCCGCTGATCCGTAAGGAGATGCAGGACCAGCTGCTGGAGCTGCAGCAGGAACTGGGCAAGACCATCGTCTTCATCACCCACGACCTCAACGAGGCGATGCGTCTGGGCAACCGGATCGCCGTGATGCGCGACGGCCGGATTGTGCAGAACGGCACCACCGAGCAGATCCTCAACGACCCTGCCAACGACTACGTGGCCCAGTTCATCCAGGACGTGGACCGCACCCGGGTGCTCACCGCAGGAGACGTCAAGGAGCCGCCGGTCGCCCTGCTGGGGGCCGAGCAGGGCCCCCGCGCCGCCCACCGGCTGATGCGTGAGCACCAGACCACCGCGCTGTGCGTGGTGGACCAGTCCAAGCAGCTGCTGGGTGTGATCTACGAGCACGACGCCGCCGAAGGGGTCGCTATCGGCAGGGACACCCTGGACGGCCTCATCCGGCCCATGCCCACCACCGCGCCGGAGACGGTGCTCGCCGAGCTGCTCAACGCCGCCGCCGAGCATGCGGCCGGGCTGGCCGTGGTCGACGGCAGCGGGCGGCTGCAGGGCGTGATCCCCCGGGTCACCCTGCTCAGCGCTCTGGCCGACCCCAGCTCGGGGCCCTTCACCACTGTTCCCGAGGAGGTGGCGGCATGAGCCTGAGCACCCTGCCGCTGGCTGCGGAGGAGACCGAGGGCACCGGCATCCCGCGGCTGCCGGTCGGCGAATGGCTGGAGACCGGGTTCGACTGGTTCCAGGACACCTTCAGCCGGCTGATCGACTGGGCGGACATCGCCTTCGAGACCTCCGCGGAGGGGCTGGCCGAGCTGCTCGCCGGCCCGGATGCACTGATCCTCACCGCGATCCTCGCCCTGATCGCCTGGCTGGCCAAGGACTGGAAGCTGGCGGCGCTGACCGTGCCGCTGATGCTGTTCATCGTCAGCGTGGACCTCTGGGAGCAGTCGCTTCAGACCCTGGCGATGGTCGCAGTGGCGGTGGTGGTCGCGCTGCTGATCGCCATCCCGCTGGGCGTCCTGGCGGCCAAGAGCCAGACCGTCTCCCGGGGGGTCAGACCGGTGCTGGACCTGATGCAGACCATGCCGGCGCTGGTCTGGCTCATCCCGACCCTGTTCATGTTCGGCCTCGGCATGCCCGCCGGCATCCTGGCCACCATCATCTTCGCGTTGCCGCCGGGGGTCCGGCTCACCGAGCTGGCCATCCGGCAGGTGGACTCCGAGGTGGTCGAGGCCGGGCACGCCTTCGGCTCCACTGGCCTGCAGATCCTCTTCCGGATCCAGTTGCCGCTGGCGGTCAAGACCATCATGGCCGGCGTCAACCAGGTGATCATGCTGGCCCTGTCCATGGCTGTCTTCGCCGGCTTTGTGGGCGGCGGCGGCCTGGGCGGCGTCGTGGTCGGGGCTATCAACCGGCTGGACCTGGCCCGCGGCCTGGAGGCCGGGCTCTGCGTGGTGATGCTCGCCGTGTTCCTGGACCGGGTCACCGCCTCGCTCAGCGCCGAGGACGGCCGCATGCTGAGCCGGCTGCTGCGCCGCCGGCGGCAGGCTCCGCAGCCTCTTGCGGTCACCTGACCCCATGATCTGCCCGCCCAAGGCGGCGGGAACTGTAGAAGAAGAGTTCGTACCATAACGAAAGGAAGTGGCACACTATGAAGCCCTCATCAACATTTCTGAAATCGGCCGCTGTACTGTCCGTGCTGGGCCTGAGCCTGGCCGCCTGCGGCGATGACAACGGCGAGAACGGCGAGGAGCCTGACGACGCCGACGTCGAGGACACCGACACCGGTGACGACGCCGTTGACGAGGAGGAGGACGACGACGCCGCCGAGGCCGCCGGTGACGGCGGAACCATCACCCTGGGCTATATCGAGGGCTGGACCGACGGCTCCTCGCTGACCTTCCTGTGGCAGCACATCCTCGAGGAGCAGGGCTATGAGGTGGAGGTCATGGCCCTCGGCGACGCCGCACCGGTCTACCAGGGCCTGGCCGACGGCGACATCGACGTCTACCCCTCCGCCTGGCTGCCGGTGACCCACGAGGCCTATTTGGACCAGCACGGCGACAACCTGGAGGACCTCGGTGCCTACTATGAGGGCGCAGTGCTGACCCTGGCCGTGCCGGAGTACACCGACATCGACTCCATCCCCGAGCTGCTGGACGACCCGGAGGCCTTCGACAACCGCGTGGTCGGCATCGAGGCCGGGGCCGGCCATATGGCGGTCACCGGAGACACTGTCTTCCCCGGCTACGGCCTGGATGAGGAGTTCGACCTGGTGGAGTCCTCCACCGCCGCGATGCTCGCGGAGCTGGACAACGCCATCTCCGCCGAGGAGGACATCGTGGTCACCCTGTGGCGTCCCTTCTGGGCCTACGGCAGCTGGGACATGAAGGATCTGGAGGACCCCGAGGGCCTGCTGGGTGAGGAGGAGACCCTGAACTTGGTGGCCAACGCCGAGTTCTCCTCCGAGTTCCCCGAGGTGGCCGAGTGGATGAGCAGCTTCGAGCTGACTGACGATCAGTACGCCGAGCTCGAAGATCTGGTGGTCAACGAGTACGACGACGGTCCCGAGGGCGCTGTCGAGTGGGCTGAGAACAACCAGGATGTCATTGACGAGCTGATCGGCTGAGCTTCAGGCCCGCTGAACAGCTGAACAATCGAGTAGGCGGGCCGGTTGCCCGGCCCGCCTCTCACACCACCGTACGTGCGGAGCTTCGCATACGGCGGTTCGCTGAAGCGTTGAAGCGGTACCAAGCAGCAGTGAAGAACCACAGACCCAGCTCTGACCAGTACTCATTAGGCAACGCCCGGGAAAGGATAGGAGAGCCAGCCACCCGCCAGTACCCACGGCTGGAATAACTCCACTGATAGGCCTGAGAGGGGGCCACACCAAGACGACGTAAGTTCCGCCGCCTGGTGCCGGGCCGTTTCCATTCCTTCCACCGGATCTGACGCATCCGACGACGAAACCATTCATCCAAGGCCCTAAAGACCCTTGGCGTGGCAGCGACGCCGAAATAGCCCATCCAGCCCCGAACGAACCGGTTCAACCTGGTGATGCGCTCACCCATACTGATACTCCACCGGCGCGAGGTCAGCTCACGGATTCGCTGCTTGAGTCTTTTCAGAGACTTCGGCCCAACCCGAATACCGACCTTCCCGCCAGCAAGAAAGAAGAACCCGAACCCCAGCAACGTGGCTACAGTCGCTGGGTTGATCGTGGACTTCTGCTGGTTCACCCGCAGTTTCAACCGCCCTTCCAGCACCTTAGTGGCCTGGGAAAGGACACGTTCTGCAGCACGCTTCGACCTCACAAAGATGCGGATATCATCGGCATACCTGACGAACCGATGTCCCCGGTCTTCGAGCACCTGGTCGAAGTCGTGGAGCATGATATTGCTCAGCAACGGCGAAAGAGGACTCCCCTGCGGGGTGCCCTCGGCCACCGTCTGCCGGATACCATCAGCCATGACACCAGCAGTCAGATACCGCCGGATCAGGCGCAACACCCGCTTATCCTTCACTACACGGGCTACTCGGTGCATGAGCTTATCGTGATGGACCCGGTCAAAGAACGAATCCAGATCAACCTCGATCACCCACCGGTACCCCTGCTCCACAAAAGTCTGCGCTGTGCGCACAGCATCATGGGCAGAACGCCCCGGCCGGAACCCGAAAGAAAACTCCGAGAAACCTTCCTCGAAGATCGGGCTCAGCACCTGGGCAATAGCCTGCTGGATCAACCGCTCCAACACGGTCGGGACCCCTAACACCCGCACCCCACCATCAGGTTTGGGAATCGAAACCTGACGAACAGGTGCAGGCCTATAAGCCCCTGAATCAAGCGCATCCCGGGTCTGATCCCAGTGATCACGACACCAATCCCGCAACTGTGCGGCACTCATCCCATCACCCCCTGGGGCACCGGCATTACGCTCAACCCGCTTCAACGCGGCCAACAGATTCTCCCGAGAGAAAACCTCCTCCCACAGCCCCTGCTGGCCCTTGGCACCACCTGCTACGGGCGCTAGAACATCACTGCGCTCAGGTGGGGCACTTCTCGGATGCACCGATACTCCTCCATCCACTCTGACCCCAACAGGGCATCTGCGATCATCATGATGCTCACCAGCAACACAGCCAGTGATGACCAAACAACAGCGTTCAGCCCTTCCCTGCACTTTCAAATAACGAGGAGATGTGTCCCCGGAAAACCCGTACAAGTACTACGACCTCTGCTGACTCCTACCCCACCTGACCCTGGACCTCTCGACCCAAAACCCCCACCAACGGTGGGCACGGGGCAGGCCTCCCCGGATAAGAACATTGACTTTCACCTGGCCCCGCCGCATTTACACCCCAGCCGTTCTTGGTGGAACGGGCATCACCATCTCTGGCTGGCTTACCCCAACCGGGACGCCTCATATGCGATTCGTGTACCTCAGAACCAGGCTTTGCCACCAGCTTCCTCCCCACCCCACCTCACGATGAAGCAGTTGCCTTCGGCTAGAAGTTAAACCACCTTCTCCTCCAAGGGACTCACACCCTCAAGCCAATGCCCATGCCGGGCGTACCAGAACTGTGCCCCCAGGAGGACCTCGAAACACTCCCGGGGGCACAGTCGTCTCTACTGCCACGTGCTGATCTGCTTGCCGCAGACCCCTGCCCCTTTCCAGCTCAGTGGAACTGACCCTCTTCGGTGGAGCCGCGCAGGGCCACTGTGGAGGATTCGGGGTTCAGGGTCGTGGAGACCGCGTCGAAGTAGCCGGTGCCGACCTCCCGCTGGTGCTTTGTGGCGGTGTATCCCGCCGCCTCGGCAGCGAATTCCTTCTCCTGCAGCTCCACATAGGCCTTCATCTGCTCGGCGTTGTAGCCCTGGGCCAGTTCAAACATCGAGTAGTTCAGGGCGTGGAACCCGGCCAGGGTGATGAACTGGAAGGTGTAGCCCATGGCGCCCAGCTCGCGCTGGAACTTAGCGATAGTGGCATCGTCGAGGTGCTTCTTCCAGTTGAAAGATGGGCTGCAGTTATAGGCCAGCATCTGGTCGGGGTGCTCGGCCTTGACCGCCTCTGCGAACCGTTTGGCCACCTCGAGGTCCGGGGTGCCGGTCTCCATCCAGATCAGATCCGAGTAGGGGGCGTAGGCCTTGGCGCGGGCGATGCAGGGATCGATCCCGTTGCGCACTTTGTAGAAGCCCTCAGCGGTGCGTTCGCCGGTGATGAAGGCGGCATCGCGCTCGTCCACGTCAGAAGTGATCAGAGTGGCGGCCTCAGCGTCGGTGCGGGCGATGATCACGCTGGGGGTCTTGGACACATCGGCGGCCAGCCGCGCTGCCTGCAGGGTACGGATGTGCTGACCGGTGGGCACCAGCACCTTGCCGCCCAGATGGCCGCACTTCTTCTCGGAGGCCAGCTGGTCCTCCCAGTGCACCCCGGAGGCTCCAGCGGCGATCATCTGCTTCATCAGCTCATAGGCGTTCAGGGGGCCTCCGAAGCCGGCCTCGGCGTCGGCCACGATCGGCACCAGCCAGTCCTCCACGGTGCGTTTGCCCTCGAGGTATTCGATCTGGTCGGCACGCAGCAGGGCATTGTTGATCCGGCGCACCACAGCGGGCACCGAGTTGGCCGGGTAGAGCGACTGATCGGGATAGGTCTGCCCGGAGAGGTTGGCGTCCCCGGCCACCTGCCAGCCGGAGAGGTAGATGGCGCGCAGCCCGGCCTTGACCTGCTGCACCGCCATATTGCCGGTGAGGGCGCCCAGAGAATTGGTGAATGTGCCGGCAGCATGCTCGGCGGTGAGCTGGTCCCAGAGCTCCTGGGAGCCGCGCTTTGCCAGGGTGAACTCCTCCTGAACTCTGCCTTGGAGCTTGACGACCTCTTCGGCGGAGTAGTCGCGGGTGGTGGTCTGCCAACGGGGATTCGTGTCCCAGTCGCGCTGCAGAGCCTGGGCCTTCTCCTCAAACACATCGCGGGTCTCCGGCTGGGGCGTACCGGCCGATCCGGTGGCGGCGGTTGTTTCCTCGGTGGTGATGGTCATGGGGAATCTCCTTTGATTCGTGGTTGTCATCGCTGACATTCCCCAGTTTTCGGCACTTTGCAACCCCTCCGCCAGCTCATGTGAGGTGAAGATCTGCAATTCTTCGCATTATCGAAGATTCAGTGGAACTGGCACCCGTTCAGTGCCTGCCTGCATCGCACCATCCAGAGAACGACGACGCCGATAGGCTCCTCATCATGAACCCACCACCACAGCGCCCTGGCCGGCAACCACTCTCCCGCGGCATCTGGGTCTGGGCAGGCATAATTCTGGTGGCTGTCCTAGCCGCAGCCGTGCTGGGCTGGTGGCAGTCCCGGCCGCCTGAGCTGCCGGAGGGATTCTCCGATGAGGCCTCCGCGGCCGAGGTGGTGCGGATCGTGGACGCAGACACCATCATCGTGGAACTCCACGGCGAACAGGAGCGGGTGCGGCTGCTGAACATCGACGCTCCAGAGACGGTGCACCCGCATCAGCCGGTGGAGTGCGGGGGCCCGGAGGCCACCGAGGCGATCAATGGGCTGTTGAGCCCAGGGGACGTCGTCGTACTGGAGTTTGATGAGGAGCTACGGGACCGCTATGACCGGCTGCTGGCCGGGGTCTTCGCCGAGGAGCTGTTCATCAATGAGGAGCTGGCGCGGCAGGGATGGGCGGAGCCGGTGTATTTCGCCCCCAATGACCGCTACCTCGAGGTGATCGAGGAGGCCTGGGCCCAGGCAGAAGCAGAGGGCCTCGGTCTGTTCTCCCTGTGCTAGTGGCGGCCGCCTCACCGCGGCCATCGGATCTGACCACGGCCGGGGCACGAGGCTCCCGGCCGCACCAGGACTTAGGCGTTCTCCTTCTTCCACCGGCGGGCAGCGATGAAGCTGCGCACTCCCAGGAAGAGGTAGACCACCAAGATCACCAGGGAGATGAAGGCGGTGACCACTGCGGCCGGGCGCTCATGGTCTCCGGCCAGCAGGTCGGCGGTGCCGCTCAGCGGCATGATCATGCCCAGCGTACCGATCAGCGCAAAGAGCAGTGCGATGTGGATGCCTGCCATCAGGTTCTTCAGGGCGATGCCACCGCTGATCAGCAGCAGCACGCCGATAATCGCCGGGATGAGGGCAGTCCAGTGGTCGGTGTCATTGGTCAGCGAGTAGAGGTACCCTCCACCGCCCACCAGCACCAGCAGGCCGCCGGTGATGAAGGTCAGCTTGGGCATCGGGGAATTGGTGTAGGTCTCAGCCATCGGAGCTCTCCTTGAGAATTTGCGGCGCGGAACGGTTCTCTCCGCCAGTGTACCGTTGGTTTCTACGCCACGTAGAAGAACTGGGTATTAGAAACCCCACGCGCACCTGCCAGAGCCCGCCTACCCTTGCTACCGTCAGGTCCTGGGGGAGTTCAGCAGGATGACACCACGCGTGGGGCCAGATTTCATCCTACCGCGACTCCCGCCCCCCGGGCCAACTGCGCCGGCAGTGGCCGGTAGGCTGGCATGGTGAGTTTTGCACAGAATGAGCCGGTGCGCCGCGAGGCTGGGCCGGATACGGTGAGCTATTCGATCACGGTCAGCGCCCCTGCGGATGAGATCTATGCCCTGGTGGCCGATCCGCACCGCCACCACGAGATTGACGGCTCGGAGACCGTCCAGTCCCGGGCGATGGGCCCGCATGAGCTCACCGAGGGGGCTCGGTTCACCGTCCACATGCGCAAGTACCGGCTGCCCTACCATCTACCGCTGCGGGTCACTCGGGCCCGCCGGCCTGCACCTGGATCCCCTGGTGTGATCGAGTGGCGCCAGCCCACCGGGCATCGCTGGCGCTGGGAGTTCGAGTGCCTGGAGGACAACGACGCCGCGACACCCCGCACACTGGTGACGGAGTCCTTTGACACCGCACAGCAGTTTCCGCCGGCCCGGGCTGTGCTGAAGCTGGCCAGGGTGTTTGCGGCCAACGCGGAGAGCATCAGAGAGTCCCTGCGGCGGGTCCAGCGGAGGTTTGCATGAGCATCGAGACCAGCACCGCAGCTCAGACCCTCCCACTGGTGAACCTGCGCGATCTGGGCGGGATCCAGGTGGAGGGCGGGCGAGTGAAGTCCGGTGCGCTGTGGCGCTCCGATGATCCGACCATCTCCCCGCGCGCGGAGCTCTCTGAGCTGGCATCGCAGGGACTCACCGCCGTGCTGGACCTGCGCTCCACCCCGGAGGCTGAGCTTTCTCCGCACCGATTCAGCGGTGAACTCGGCGTGCGTGCCCACCATCTGCCGTTGGCCGAAACCGCGGTGCATCCTCTGGCGCTTGTGGAGGCCGCCCCGGCCGTGCGTTCCCCTGCGGATGTGGGCCACTGGTACGCAGGCCTGGTACGCAGCCATATCCACGAGGTAGCCGAAGGGCTGCAGGTGATCGGCCATACCGAGGGCGGAGTCCTGTTCCACTGCGCGGCCGGGAAGGACCGCACCGGGATTCTTGCCGGGGTAGTGCTGACCCTACTGGGAGCTGACCGCAGCGAGATTGTAGCCGACTATGCCCGCACCCAGGAGAACCTGAATCAGATCTTCGAACGGCTCCGGCACGCCGCCTATACCCGGGCCCAGGATCCCGACGATGAGGACGCCGCCCGGGCTCGAGAGTTCTTCTCCTCGAACCACCCGCTGCTCGCCGCCACCCCCGACTCCATGGACTCGATGCTCACTGAACTGGGCGGTTCGGGCGGGATTCTGGACCTTTTGAAGCAGCAGACCGATCCGGATGAGCTCGCCGAGGGGCTGCACTCCAAGCTCGTCGATTAGCCGATGTGCTTAACTACCTAGTTTTCAGCTAGGATGTATCGGTCCTCATATGAGGGCAGCTTTGGAGACGTGACCGAGCGGCCGAAGGAGCCACCCTGGAATGGTGGTGCAGGGTTAATTCTCTGCCGAGGGTTCAAATCCCTCCGTCTCCGCCGAGCGAATCCCCGTCTGATCAGGTTGTTTCTGATCCAGGCGGGGATTCTTCAGTCTGATCCCGGATATCCTTCCCGCACAGGCTGACAGTTGCTATCTGCTGTCCCAAGAGAGGCCTGAGTGGCGAGCGCCCGCCACCAGATCGGCCTGACCTGCCCTCACCGCCCTGTGAGTCCCGCATGACCGAGAAGACCGATGAAGTGGCCCGCCTGATCGGCGAGGAAGGGAGGTGCCAATGAACAGATTAATTCCCAGAAGCAAACTCCGCGAATCCTCGCGGTCAGCTCGATCCTACGGCATCGCTGAACCACCAGGGTTAACGCGATTGTGACACCATAACGACGATCGTTACATTATTTGCATGCATTTGCCTTGAATTGCGTTCGCAAAGGGTCTAGCGTCTTAGTCAGATGCCCCGCACGGGTATCGGAAGTCACCGCCGACCCCACCGACGCAAGGAGCGAGGATCATGAACGGCACAGCCCCAACCCCCACCACATCCCCCTATCCTGCGCTGCGCCGCACTCCGGTGCGCACGCTGAGCGCACTGACCATCGCGGCCGGACTGGTCCTTGCCGCCCCCGCAGCCGTCTCCGCAGCAGGTGCGGACCAGCCGCACCGGGACTTCGGCACCGAGGGCACCCTGGATGAGGCGGAAATCAGCTTCGAGGACTTCACCGCCGAACAGGAGTACCTCATCTACATCTCCATCGAAGGTGGGCCCGCGGCGCGTGGTGTGGAGTCCCTGGTGCACGCAGAGGGTCTCCTCGGCGAGGAACTGGATTTCTACCTACTGCCGCAGGAGGAGACCGAGAGCGGGATCATCGATCTGGGAACCGACGCGGTGGAGGAGCACTACACCATCAATATCCACCAGGAGAATGTGGCAGTGAACCATGTGGCTCAGGTTCGGGTCGATGAGTCTTTCAACCCCGGTCAGTACTGGTTGGTCGCCTACACCAGCGGTGGTGAGGCGGCGGGCTGGCAGAGCTTGCAGCTGGGCCAGGAGGACCTCTCCGAGATCCTGGAGTACCAGGGTGATCAGAAGACCCGCAGCCCCAAGGAGCTTCACGCGAGCCTCACTGCTCTGGCCGAGGCCGGGGAGGGCGAGGACTTGTTGAACATCTTCTGTGCCGATCCCGACCACGGTCACCTCTGCGAGAGCTCTGCTGAGGAACCTTCACAGAGCCAGGAGCCTCAGGAGCCTTCTGCCCCCACGGATCAGCCCAGCGAGTCTGCATCACCGTCTGCACTGCCCAGCGAAACCCCCGAATCCGAGCCCGCGAGCAGCAACGAGCGCCTGGCAGACACGGGATTCGGGGTTCTCACCCTGGGCCTGGTGGCAGCCGGGCTGCTGACGCTGGGCATTTTCTTCGCCCTGCGCAGCCGGGATAATAGCCCCAGCGTCTAAGCCACGCGCCAGGAGAGGACCAACTTGCTATGACACATAATCGACGTCTCCCGGCACTGGTTGCGGCTGGGGCACTGACCCTGATGAGCCCGGCCGCAGCATATGCCGAGGCACCGGAGCACGGAGCCCTCTCGGAGGAGAACTACGGTGGTCTCTCCCTGGGCGAGGGGGTGGGAACATTCCCCCTGGACTCCGCTTTTGAGCTGATGCTGCTCTCCGAGGACTTCGATATCCCAGAGTCGTTAGAAATCTGGGCACTCTCCCCGCAGGGCGATGAAATCCTGATCGGTTCTGGGGCTACCGAGTCCAGCAGCTACCAGAACCCAGGCTCACCCACCTACCCTGAGGCGGCGGTGGAGCTCATCGAGGTCGAGCTGCCCAGCTCGGAGATCGCCGGCTCCGACTGGTACGCGTTCGCCGCTGTGGATGGGGACAGCGGAGATCTGGTGACCTGGCAGGTCTATCCAGTGCTGCTCGAAGGCGATGATCACAGCTTCGACGATGATAGTCTCCAGCAAACTTGGCCCGTGCCCGACCCCCAGGACCGCACCAGCCCCAGCAGCACCCCGCCCACTCTGGAGGTGCTCACTGAGGAGACCTACGGGCTGGTGAGCATCCATCAGAATGAGGCGATTCTGCCGTTGGACGAGGAGATCACGGTAGATGTTCAGGCCGATACCTACGCCGATCTCTGGCTGCTACCCCCCGGCGGTGAAGAGGCGGTGTTCTTACCGGCTCGGGTGACCGACTCCACCGAGGAGACCATCCAGTGGGCCACCCAGATCAGCAGCGAAGAGGTGGACTACACCGGGATCTACGGCCTGATCTACGTTTCCGGGAGCGAGGTGCTGGGCTGGGCTCCCTTCGGCATCACTCTGGAGGGCGAGTCCTTGGACGCGGGCCTGCCGGGGGTCCATGACTCCGCGGACGGTTACGCCGACCGCAGCATTTGGCCAGTGCCGGACTCCGTGCCCGGGCCCGAAGAGGAAGGTGCCGAGGAGGACGAGCAGGCCGAGCAGCCGGAGGACGAGACTACGGAAGCACCCACTGAAGAGCCCACCGAGGACCAGCAGCCGGAGGGCACAGATGAGACTGATCCGGCGCAGACCGAACAGACCTCTGGGGACAACGGGGTCAATGTCTGGGTGGTGGTGCTGGCGATCGCCGGCGGGGCCCTGATCGCCGCCGGGATTGCCTACCTCATCGGCAATCGTCGGAGAAGCTCCTGAGGCTGACTCGCCGCCAGCAGCGCCCACTGGACAGCTGTGGGCCTTGTCACCAAAGAGCGGGGAAATGTTCCTCTGAACGTTCCGCAGCGTTCATCCACGATTGGTCAGATCGGAGCAGCGCGCCGATTATGGTTGCGCTGCTCCGATCCGCACTGATGACGAGGACTTTCAATGACCCAATCGCCTTATGCCGACGAGCCCACGCGCTGGAGCCGCCGGCTCACCGCTGTGGGACTGACTGCCGTACTGCTGACCGGCACCGCCGCAGCCTCCGCCACCACCGAGGAGTCCCTGGAGAACCAGGCCGATTCCAGCACTGAGGATTCCAACACCGAGACTCAGAGCACCACCTCCCTGGACCAGGACAGCGCCGCCGAAACAGACCCCGAGGGCGAAGACCCCGAGGCGGGCCAGGAAGCATCCGAGGCATCCGAGGATGACGGCCAGCAAGAAGATGAGGGCACTCTGGGCGCATCCGAGCAGGATGAGGACCCGGATGAGGCTGTCTCCTCCGAGGATGAATCAGATGAGCAGACCGAGGAGACAGCTGAGCTCTTCGCTGATGGGGAAGATGAGGGCACAGAGGAGGCAGGCGCCGTCGTCGATCTCCAGATTCTGACCACCAACGACTTTCATGGCCGCGTGGAGCGCGATGGGAACATCGCTGGGGCTGAAATCTTCGCCTGCACTGTGGACCACTTCCGCGGTGAGAACCCCAATACCCTGCTGGTGGGCGCAGGCGACCATATCGGTGCCTCCACTTTCACCTCCTGGGCCACCAACGACGAAGTGGCTATCGAGTCCTTGAACCTCTGGGGCATGGATGTCAGCACTGTGGGCAATCACGAGTTCGACACCGGCTGGGCGGACTTCCGTGACCGGTTCATGCCGCTGAGCGAGTTCACCTGGCTGGGCGCCAATGTGGTCGATGAGAACACCGGGGAGCCGATCCTGGACCCCTACGAGATTCATGAGGTGGGCGGGGCCAGCATCGCGTTCATCGGCCTGAACACTATGAACATGCCGAACCTGGTCTCCCCCGGCGGTGTCGAGGGCATCGAGTGGACCGACCTGTCGGCCACCGCGAACTACTGGGCAGAGCATATCGCGGAGAACGAGGACGCCGACCTCACCATGGTCCTGGTCCACGAAGGTCTCGGCCAGCCCGGCTTCGCAGAGCTGACGGAGAACGCGCACGAGGACATCTTCGCCATCGTCTCCGGGCACACCCACCAGACCTACGCCCAGCGCACCGAGGCCGGCACCTGGGTCACCCAAACCGGCGAGTACATCCGCAATATCGGCCAGTACACCATCCAGTTCGACCTGGAGACCCGCGAGGTGGTGGACTCCAGCTACGAGAACCTGCCGCTGATGAGCGAATTCGACGAGGGCTGGAACCCGGTCTACTGCAACTCGGGCGACCGTCCCGATGTAGCAGCCCTGGTAGCCGATGCTGTGGAAACCGCCGAGGAGGTCGGCAACCAGGTGATCGGCCAGGCCGACCCCGGCTTCGCCCGCGCCCAGAACCAGGACGGCAGCGAGAACCGCTCGGCCCGCTCCACCATGTCCGATGTGATCGCTGACGCCCAAGCCTGGGCTGCACGCCAGTCCGCCAATGACGTCGACTTCGCTGTGATGAATCCCGGCGGTGTACGCGCTGACCTGCCCCCGGGAACTGAGGGCGCCGGCGGCGAGGTCACCTTCCGTGACCTGGCCACCATCCAGCCCTTCGGCAACCTGATCAACTCCGTGGAGATCGACGGCCACGGGATCAAGGCGGTGCTGGAGCTGCAGTGGCGTGAGGGCCGCGACCTGATGCTGGGCACCTCCAGTGAATTCACCTACACCTACGACCCGACCCGTGACTACGGCGACCGGATCACCGGCATGTGGCTCAACGGGGAGGAGCTGGACCTCGACGCCACCTACCTGCTGGCCGCCAACTCCTTCCTGGCCGAGGGTGGCGATGGCTTCACCCCCTTCGCAGCGGGCAACCGCGGAACTACCGGGCAGGTGGACATGGATGGGTTCATCGCCTTCTTCCAGCAGGGCCGTGAGGGTCAGCTGGAGATCGGACCGAATCTTGCTAAGCGGTCCTTGGCGCTGACCTGGGTCTCTGATCCAGAGGCTGTCTACTCCCCCGGCGAGGAGATCGCCGTGGACCTGGCCGGCCTGTCCTGGAACACCCCGGGCCTGCCGGAGCCGGAGGCTCTGGAGATCACCTTGGGTGATGTCTCAGTGGGTACAGCGCAGGTAGATACCTCCTGGCCGGAGATCTGCGAGGACAACGATCTTCGCGGCACTGCCGAGGTCCGGGTGGAGGTTCCCGCCCTGGTGACTTCGGCGGGCAGCTTCTCCCCCGGCTTCAGCGCCGGAGCCTGGGCAGGCGACGAGGCTGAGGTCCCACTGACCATCACGGAGCCGCAGACCGGTCTGGAACTGACTCTGATGGTCACCGTGGACTCGGCCGTGGCTGAGGAGCCCGATGAGGAGGACCCGGCCGATGAGGACCCCGCCCCTGTGGAGGAGGACGAAGAGGCCCCTGCTGAGGAGGAGGACCCCTCTGCCGAGCCGGCCGGCGACACCGATGAGAAGAGCGCACTGGCGCAGACCGGTGCGACCCTCACCGCTGTGGCCGCGATCGCACTGGCGCTGCTGGTGCTCGGCGTGTTGCTGCTGATGATCCGCCGCCGTCAGGCCTCCAGCATCAGCTGACTCTGAACGCTAAGGGCTGCTGAGGCCGGACCCTCACGGGGGTTCGGCCTCAGTCGTTTAATGCTTGGAGCTCGGTGAGACGGTGGCGTCCACCCGCTGGAATGACTTCAGGTCCACATAGCCACAGGAGGCCATCGCATGCCGGAGGCCGCCCATCAGGTTGGAGGAGCCATCAGTGTGGTGGCCCGGCCCCAGCAGCACCTCTTCCAGCGAGGCCACAGTGCCCACCCGGGTACGGTGGCCTCGTGGGAAGTTCGGGTGCACCGCCTCCAGGCCCCAGTGCCATCCCTGACCCGGTGCTTCCTCAGCCCGGGCCAAGGTGGCGCCGAGCATCACGGCGTCGGCCCCCATGGCCAGGGCCTTGACGATATCGCCTGAGGAGCCCAGTCCGCCGTCGGCGATCACATGGACATAGCGTCCGCCGGACTCATCCAGATAGTCGCGCCGGGCGGCAGCGATATCACTGATCGCAGTGGCCATCGGCACCCGAATGCCCAGTGCCCGATGCGTAGTGGTTGCGCTGCCTCCGCCGAAGCCGACCAGCACGCCGGCGGCACCGGTGCGCATCAGATGCAGCGCGGGGGTGTAGCCGGCAGCCCCGCCGACTATCACCGGCACATCGAGTTCGTAGATGAACTCCTTGAGGTTCAGTGGGTCCACTGTTTCTGAAACATGCTCAGCGGAGACTGTGGTGCCGCGAATGACAAACATGTCCACCCCGGCGTCGAGCACTGTCTGGTAGAACTCCTGGGTGTTCTGCGGAGTCAGCGATCCGGAGACCACCACCCCGGCCTCCCGGATCTCAGCCAGCCGCTGGGTGATCAGCTCAGCCTTGATCGGCTCGGCGTAGAGCTGCTGCATCCGGCGGGTGTTGGTCGGCGAGATCTCCTGGCTCTCCAGGTGGGCGATCTCCTCGAAGACCGGCTCCGGGTTCTCGTACCGGGTCCAGAGGCCCTCCAGGTTGAGCACACCCAAACCACCGAGTCTGCCCAGAGCGATCGCAGTCTCCGGGGACATCACCGAGTCCATTGGTGCACCGAGCACCGGCATGGAGAAGGTATAGGCATCGATCTGCCAGTCCAGGGAGACGTCCTGCGGGCTGCGGGTACGCCGGGAGGGTGTGATGTTGACATCGTCCAATGCCCAGGCGCGGCGTCCGGTCTTAGCGAGTCCGATCTGGATCTCAGTCATGTGGGGCTCCTCAGCGGCCGCGGTAGTTGGGGGATTCGACGGTCATCATCACGTCATGCGGATGTGACTCTTTCAGCCCCGCCGAGGTGATCCGCACGAACTTGCCTTTTGCCTTGAGCTCCTCGATGGTGTGCGCACCCACGTAGAACATGGTCTGGCGCAGCCCCCCGGTGAGCTGGTGCAACACCGCCGAGAGCGGTCCGCGGTAGGGCACCTGGCCCTCGATGCCTTCCGGGATGAGCTTCTCGTCGCTGGGCACATCTGCCTGGAAGTAGCGGTCCTTGGAGTAGCTGGTGTTCTTTCCACGGGTCTGCATGGCACCCAGGGAGCCCATACCGCGGTAGGCCTTGAACTGTTTGCCGTTGTAGAAGACCAGATCGCCGGGAGACTCTGCGGCTCCGGCGAGCAGGGAGCCCAGCATTACAGCGTCAGCCCCGGCCACCAAGGCCTTGCCGATGTCCCCGGGGTGCTGCAGACCGCCGTCGGCGATCACCGGCACCCCGGCCGGGATAGCAGCCTTGGCCGCCTCATAGATCGCAGTCACCTGGGGCACGCCCACCCCAGCCACCACACGAGTCGTGCAGATGGAACCGGGCCCGACGCCGACCTTGACAGCGTCGGCACCGGCCTCCACCAGTGCCTGTGCCCCCTGACGGGTGGCGGCCTGACCGCCGATGACATCTACGCCTTCGGCGGCAGGATCAGCCTTGAGCTTGGCGATCATCTCCAGCACCCCCCGGGTGTGCCCATTGGCGGTGTCCACCACTAGCACGTCCACGCCGGCCTCAATGAGGCTCATGGCCCGCTGATAGCCGTCTCCGAAGAACCCGACGGCGGCTCCCACCCGCAACCGGCCCTCATCGTCCTTGGTGGCCTGGGGGTACTTATCGGCCTTGTCGAAGTCTTTGATGGTGATCAGCCCGGTGAGCTTGCCGGACTCATCCACCAGGGGCAGCTTCTCCACGCGGTGCTCGCTGAAGATCCTCAGCACCTCGGCGTTGGGGATGCCTTCCTTAGCGGTGATCAGCGGGGCACGGGTCATCTTCTCGGCCACTGTGGTGGTGGTGTACTCGGCGTCCGGGATAAAGCGGATATCCCGGTTGGTGATGATGCCCAGCAGTGTGCCGGACTCATCGACCACCGGCAGCCCGGAGATCCGGTAGTGCGCGCAGATCTCGTCCAGCTCAGCAATAGTGGCCCCGGGGCCGATGGTCACCGGATCAGTGATCATGCCCGATTCGGAGCGCTTGACCTGATCCACCTGTTTGGCCTGTTCCTCGATGGAGAGGTTGCGGTGGATGATCCCGATCCCGCCCAGCCGGGCCAGGCCGATCGCCATCGGCGCCTCGGTGACGGTGTCCATGGCCGCGGAGACCACCGGTGCGTTCAGACGGATATTTCGGGTCAGCTGTGTGGCTGTATCCGCCTCTGAAGGAATGACATCAGTCTCCCCCGGCAGCAGCAGGACATCATCGTAGGTCAGACCGACCAGGGCGAATGGGTCATGCCCCTCGTCATGGGTGTGGCTCAATGCGGGTGCCTCTCAGAACAGTTGCGGTGACGGGTCAGACAATCGTCAACAAGTCTACTGGGGGGCACAATTCCCGTGCTGGTTCCGCAGGAGCGCACCGGAGTATGACCTTGTGTGAACTTATCTCGGCGGGGATTGAAGATATTGGCGCATAGTGGTGAGTGCACTGCACCGATTGCGAAAGGCGTACCTGATGAGCAGCGAAGACAGCACTCCGGCTGAGGGCACCCAGACCCCGGCCAAATCCACCTCTGGGTTGAAGACCGGCATCGCTATAGTGGCCGTGGCCGCCCTGGCCGGCACGGCAGGCTTTGCCGTGGCCAACTCCACCGGCGGCTCGGAGGTGACCGGCGGCGGCCCCACGGCCCAGGGTGAGGGCGCCACTGCCGGCGAAGCTGCCGCTACCGTGACTGCCGTGGACATCCCCGGCGAGAACCGCGGCTACGAGGAGGTTCACACTGACGAGCCTCTGGTGGACACTGACTGGCTGGCCGAACGCCTGGATGAGGGTGACCTCTACGAGCAGGGCATCGTGCTCCTGGACGTCTCCGAGGACCTGCCCACCTCGGAGCTGACCCCCTACTCCGAGGCGCATATCCCGCAGGCGCAGTACGTGGAATGGTCTTCAGCGTTCACCCAGCCGAACACCCGCGAGTTCATCTCCGCCGAGGAGTTCACCGAACTCGCCCAGTCCCTGGGAATCAACGACGACACCACCGTGGTGCTCTATGGGGACAACAACAACTGGTTCGCTGCCTATGCCGCCTGGGTCTTCAACCTCTACGGGGTTCAGGACGTGAAGCTGCTCGACGGCGGCCTGCACAAATGGGAGATCTACGACGGCCGTGAACTGACTGAGGAAGTACCCTCCGTGCCCGAGGGCAGCCTCGAGGCCAAGCCGCAGAACCATGACATCCGCGCCTTCCAGCCAGAGGTGCTGGAGATCGCCGAAGTCAATGCCGCCGCAGGTGGTGAGGCCGCTGCTGATGTGAATCTGGTTGACATCCGATCCGCCGAGGAGCACAACGGCGAGGTAGGCGTGGACCCGGAGATCTTCCAGGGCGAGGGCGCATCCATCTGGGGGCACATCCCCGGCTCCGTGAACGTCACCTGGACCCAGATCGTGGACCCCGAGACGGGCGAGTTCCTGCCCGCCGAGGAGATCCGCGCCATCTACGAAGAGGCCGGAGTCGATTTCAGCAAGCCGATCATCGCCTACTGCCGGATCGGTGAGCGCGCCTCGCACACCTGGTACGCACTCAGCCAGATCCTGGGCGAGCAGGTGAAGGTCTACGACGGCTCCTGGTCGGAATGGGGCAACTCTGTGGGTGTCCCGGTGGCCAATAACTCCGGTCAGCGCGCCGGACTCTGGGGCCAGTCCGGAGACTGAACCGTGCTGATCCTGCCGACGCGTCCACCGCGCTCGGCTCTCGGCCGCCTGCAGCGGCCGCGGCCTTCACACCTAAAGCGGAACCGGGCTCAGGTCATCCTCAGCCCGGTTCCGGCGCGTCCAATACGAGGAAGATATGACTATAGAAGTGAAAGCCGACCGTGAACTCGGCTGGTCCCGGGGTGACACCCTCCGCACCTCGATCGCAGCGGCCGTAGCCGCACTGCTGCTGGGCACCGCCTGGTTCCTGACGGCAACCGACGGGGAGGGCCTGGGCGGTTCCAATGCTGCTCTGATGCTGCTGGTCGGAGCTGGGCTGGGCATCCTGTTCGAGCGCGGCCGGTACTGCTTCTTCTGCGTCTTCCGCGATCTGTTCGAGAAGAGGAACAGCCGGGGGATGTACGCCATCCTTGTCTCCATTGCAGTAGGGATGATCGGCTACGCGGTGATCTTCTCCACCCGGATCCCCACCCCCACTGGTGACAACACCCCATCCGACGCCCATATCGCCCCGGTCTCCATAGCCCTGGTCATCGCCGGCCTGGCCTTCGGCCTGGGCATGGTGATCTCCGGAGGCTGCATCGCCGGGCACCTGTACCGGCTCCCCGAGGGGCATCTGCGCTCCCTGCCCGCCCTGGGCGGCGTCGTCCTGGGCTTCGGTGCCGGATTCCTCAGCTGGGACTTTATGTACTCCAGCTTCATCATCGGTGCCCCGGTGCCCTGGTTGCCCGCAGGCAACGGTTACACCATGGCAGTGCTGGTGCAGCTGGGGGTGCTGGTGGGCCTGGGATGGTGGCTGCTGCGCTGGAACCCACCTGTGCAGGGGCGCGGGGACCGGGTGGTGGACGCCACCGAGGTCCGCCGCCTGGTGTTCTTCAAGCGCTGGCCCGCACTGATGACCGGTGCCGCCGTGGGGCTGCTGGCCATTCTGGCCTACTACAAGGATGTTCCGCTGGGGGTGACCAGCCAGATCTCCTCGCTGACCCGCACCGGGATGACCGAGGCCGGTATGCTGCCGCACTTCATGCCGGGCCTCGATGAGCGGCTGGCCGGCTGCGTGGCAGTGGTGGTGCACACCATCACCACCAACGGCTGGCTGGTCATCGGCATCGTGCTGGCCTCACTGGCCGCTGCCCTGCCGGGGCGCCGGGTCCGGTTGGAGAAGACCACCGCCTTCAACTCGATCACTGCTCTGCTGGGCGGGGTGCTGCTGGGCTGGGGGGCCATGATCGGGCTGGGCTGCACTATCGGCGTGCTGCTCTCCGGCACCCATGCTTTCGCGCTCTCCGGCTGGGTCTTCGGGGCCGCCGTCGTAGCGGCCGCCGGACTCAGCTTCCGCCTCGGACTGCACCGCCGAGCCGCACCTGGTGTTTTTAGCACTCTGCTTGATTGAGTGCTAACGGGCGTTCTATAGTTCTATTAGCACTCGGCGTCACCGGGTGCTAACTCTCCGGCGGCCGTCAACCGCCTGAGTGTGAAAGCCTGACGGAGACCTCCGGCTCCCGCGACGACGGTTGGTCACTCCACAGGCGAGCAACAAGAAAAGCCGGGTGCGGCGTCGTCGTGCTCGGTGCAAGCCAAGAGAAGATCAACTTCAGCAAAGGAGAGAGCTGACGTGTCAGTCTCCATCAAGCCCCTCGAGGATCGAATTGTTGTCCGCCCCCTGGAGGCCGAGCAGACCACCGCTTCCGGCCTGGTCATTCCGGACACCGCCAAGGAGAAGCCCCAGGAGGGCGAGGTCGTGGCCGTAGGCCCCGGCAAGGTCTCCGACTCCGGTGAGCGCCTGCCCGTAGACGTCGCCGAGGGCGATGTGGTCATCTACTCCAAGTTCGGCGGCACTGAGGTCAAGGTCGGCGGCGAGGAGTACCTGGTGCTCAACGCCCGCGACGTCCTGGCCAAGGTCGAGAAGTAAACCACTTATCTACTCGATCTAAGGAGTAAAAACCTATGGCTAAAGAGCTTCTGTACGATGATGCCGCCCGCAAAGCACTTGAGGCCGGCATCAATAAGCTCGCCGACACCGTCAAGGTCACCTTGGGCCCCAAGGGCCGCAATGTGGTGCTCGACAAGTCCTGGGGTGCGCCCACCATCACCAACGACGGCGTGACCATCGCCCGCGAGGTGGAGGTTGAGGACGCCTACGAGAACCTCGGCGCCCAGCTGGCCAAGGAGGTCGCCACCAAGACCAATGACGTCGCCGGCGACGGCACCACCACCGCCACCGTGCTCGCTCAGGCCCTGGTCAAAGAGGGTCTGCGCAATGTGGCAGCCGGTGCTGCCCCCAGCGAGATCAAGCGCGGCATCGAGGTCTCCGTGGACGCGGTCACCCGCCGTCTGCGCGAGAACGCCCGCGAAATCTCCGGGCAACAGGAGGTCGCCTATGTCGGTGCCATCTCTGCTCAGAACGATGAGGTCGGCGAACTGCTGGCCCGCGCCTTCGAGACTGTGGGCAAGGATGGTGTGATCACCATTGAGGAGGGTTCCACCACCTCCACTGAGCTGGATGTCACCGAGGGTATGCAGTTCGATAAGGGCTTCCTCTCCCCGCACTTCGTCACTGACGCTGAGCGTCAGGAGGCCGTGCTGGAGGACCCGCTGATCCTGATCCACCAGGGCAAGATCTCCAATATGCAGGAGTTCCTGCCGGTGCTGGAGAAGGTGCTGCAGGCCAAGAAGCCGCTGTTCATCATCGCTGAGGATGTGGAGGGCGAGGCGCTGTCCACCCTGGTGGTGAACAAGCTGCGCGGCACGCTGAACGCCGTGGCCGTGAAGGCCCCCGGCTTCGGCGACCGCCGCAAGGCCATGCTGGAGGACATCGCCACCCTGACTGGCGCCACCGTGATCACCCAGGACCTGGGCCTGAAGCTGGACCAGGTCAGCCTGGACGATCTGGGCACCGCCCGCCGGGTGACCGTCACCAAGGACGAGACCACCATTGTGGACGGAGCCGGTGCCAAGGAGGACGTGGAGGGCCGGGTCGCTCAGATCAAGGCTCAGATCGAGACCACCGACTCCGAGTGGGACCGCGAGAAGCTGCAGGAGCGGCTGGCCAAGCTGGCCGGCGGCGTTGCTGTGATCCGCGTGGGCGCTGCCACTGAGGTGGAGCTCAAGGAGCGCAAGCACCGCATCGAGGATGCCGTCTCCTCCACCCGCGCTGCTCTCGAAGAGGGCATCGTGGCCGGCGGCGGCACCGCGCTGATCAACGCGCTGTCCGTGCTGGACGAGGACTCTGAGGTCCAGGCCCTGACCGGCGACGCCGCTGCTGCAGTAGGCATCGTCAAGCGCGCCCTGGTCCAGCCGCTGCGCTGGATCGCCCAGAACGCCGGCGAGGACGGCTTCGTGGTCGCCTCCAAGGTCGCGGAGCTGGAGCCCAACCACGGCTTCAACGCCAAGACCGGCGTCTACGGCGACCTGATCAACGACGGCGTGATCGACCCGGTGAAGGTGACCCGCTCTGCCCTGCAGAACGCGGCCTCCATCGCCGCACTGGTCCTGACCACCGAGACCCTTGTGGTCGAGAAGAAGGACACGCCCGAAGACGACTGATCCCAGTCTGATTCCCCTCAGAGCTAAGGCCCTGGTTCCGGCAGCGGGACCAGGGCCTCACTCATCTCCAAGGTGGTGACCCCCGCTGTTTTCGGCTTCTGAGCGCCAAAACTCCCCGTTTACGCCAAAAACGGCGGTGATCAGCGCTTCTCCAGTAGCCGGCGCAGTCGGGCGATGACCCCTGCGAAGCGGCTCCTGGCATGGACACTGTTGACCAGGACCACAGTCCACCCTTGCGCTTCGAAGGCCGCATTGCGCCGTTGGTCCAGCACCTGCTGCTCTAGTGGAAGAATGCACTAGATGCAATGTGGTGTCACTTCGCATCTTCGAGACCTGTGGATAACCCTGCATCCGGTTTCCGTAGAATCAACAGGTGACCAGCACGACGCCGCCCTCCCATCTCTCTGCGGACGGCGGCGCTGTCTCCCGCCGCTTCTACGCCTGGGAGGTAGGCATCGTGCTAGCGCTCTCCCTGGGCCGCAGTGCGGTCTATGCAGTGCTTCAGCTGGCCGAGCGGCTGAGCATCGCCCCGCTGTCCGAGCAGAGCGCCACCGTGCAGCGCTCCCGCTCCCGGGCGGAGTTCTTCGACTTCAGCTACCAGCTGCTGGACTCACTCTTCGCCCTGGTACCGGTGACCCTGGTCCTCTACCTGCTCTTCCTCCACGGAGGCAATCCTTTCCGGCGCTGGGGCCTGGACTTCCGCCGGCCCGGCAGGGACTGGGCACTGGGAGCCGGGCTGTTCGTGCTCATCGGACTGGGCACCCTGGTGGTCTATGCCGCCGGGCGCGGACTGGGCCTGACTGTGCAGATCGTGCCGAGCGACGTCACGGAGTACTGGTGGTCAGCGCCGGTGCTGCTGCTGGCCGCACTGCGGCACTCCCTGCTGGAGGAGGTCATCATGGTGGCCTACCTCTTCGACCGGGCGCGCCGGATCTGGCCGCAGCTGGCCACCTCCACCGCTGCGCTCTGGCTGCTCATCCTGGCCTCAGCGGCCCTGCGCGGGGCCTATCACCTCTACCAGGGCTTCGGCCCCGGCTTCGGGAACCTGGTCATGGGGGTGATCTTCGGCTGGCTCTACCTGAGGTACGGGCGAGTGATGCCGCTAGTCATCGCGCACTTCCTGCTCGACGCCACTGCGTTCCTGGCCTTTCCGCTGGTACTGACCAGCTTCGGCCTGGACTCACTGCTCTGAAAGCTGTTCCTGAAGCCCCAGCACCTCGGCCAGCTTCTCAACCGGCTCACGGATCTGCTGGAAGGACTCGTCGAACACTGATTCCGGCAGCATATAGGGGTCGACAACGTCCTCCTCATCAGCTGCCCCAGCCTCCCGGCGTGCCCTGTCCAGCACAGTGACCAGGGCTGCGAGCTTCTCGACGGTGCTCCCGCCCTGGGCAGCCTGCCCAACATCTTCCAGGAGATGGCCGAACTTGATGTGGGTGAAGATCTTCTCGCGCGCCTGCGGGACCTCGGCGAGCATGTCCCGGACGTGGACACCGGTGGCGGCCAGGATGAGGTCCGCACGATCGATCATCTCCGGGGTGACCTGCTCGGCTGTGAAGTCTGCGGTCTCCGCCCCGTACTCGGCGATCCGGCGCTTCATCGGCTCCTGCATATCCTCGCCGTCATGGGCGTAGGTGCCCCCGGAGATCACCTCGATGCCCGGCTCGTCCCGGAACAGGTGGGCCAGCAGGCGCTCCATGGCGGGCGAGCGGCAGATGTTTCCGGTGCAAACGGTGAGGATGGTGAACTGTGCGCTCATCAGGGGGTCACACCTCTCGGCGGAAGAAGGGGAAGGTGGCCTGCTTCTGGGGGATGTTCAGCACGAAGTCCCGGCGGGGGTCACGGACGAACCCCTCCGACTCGTAGAGGGCGTGCGCGGCGGTCATCGAGCGCAGGCTGCACAGAGCCACGCCGAGGATCTCCGGGCGGGATTGGGCTTCGGCCATGATATGGCGGACCAGTGCCCGGGCGACTCCACGGCCCTGGAACTCGGGCGCCACTGCCAGCATCCGGAACTCCATCTCCCCGGGTAGGGCGACCTCCGCATAGGCGCCGTCGAAGTCGGTGACGGTGGCGGAGCCGGCGACGACGCCGTCCACCTCGGCCACCAGCAGCCGAGCCTTGGCTGCCCGGTCGGCCACCTCGGTGAGGTGCTGAAGGTAGGTGTCCTGGGGCCCCAGGTGTCCGCCCTCCAGATAGGCGGCGACGGTCAGCTCACCGATGCGGCCGAAGTCCGCTTCCTGTGCGGGGCGGATCTGGGCAGTGGAGGTGGTCTCGGGCGTCGTCGTACTCATAGGTTCTCCATCGGCTTGAGCACCGCTGTTTTCGGGCTGTAAGCGCCGATTTCGGGCTCGGAAGCCGAAAACAGCGGTACTCGACTTGTGGTGTGCTACTCGGAGGAGCCGGAGTCAGTCTTGGTGACCTTGCGGCGGCGCCGGCGGCGCTGGGAAGAGCGGGAACCGCCCTCCTTCTTGGGCTGCTCAGCGGAGCCGGCGGCGTCGTTGGTGTTCCCGCCCTGCTCCCCGCTGGAGCGGCGCCGGCTGCGGCTGCGGCTCCAGCCAGTATCGCGGCCACCCCCGGAACGATTGCCATCGCGGCCCCGGCCTGAACCGCCCTCACGCCTATTGCGCCCGCCGGAACGGTCCGGACCGCCGAGCTCCTCGAGCTCCTCGCCCTCCAGGCCCTCTTTGGAACGCTTATGCCGGGGCAGCCTGCCCTTGGTGCCCTTGGGGATGTCGAGGTCCTCAAACAGGTGGGGGGAGGATGAGTAGGTCTCCACCGGTTCAGGCTGGTCCAGGCCGATCGCCTTATTGATCAGGCTCCAGCGCGGGACATCCTCCCAGTCCACAAAGGTCACGGCGGTGCCCTTCTGCCCGGCGCGGCCGGTGCGGCCGATCCGGTGCAGATAGGTGGACTCGTCCTCCGGGCAGACGTAGTTGATCACGTGGGTGACGTCCGTGACGTCGATGCCGCGGGCGGCGACATCGGTGGCCACCAGCACATCGACCTTGTCATTGCGGAAGGCGCGCAGGGCCTGTTCGCGGGCTCCCTGGCCCAGATCGCCGTGGATGGCGCCGGCGGCGAATCCGCGGGTCTTCAGTTCATCGGCCAGTTTGTCGGCCTGCCGCTTGGTGCGGGTGAAGATGATGGTCCGGCCGCGCCCCTCTGCCTGCAGGATCCGGGCGATCATCTCGTCCTTGTCCAGCGAGTGCGCCCGGTAGACCACCTGGCGGATGTCCTTCTTGGTCACACCCTCGTCAAAGGGGTCGGCGGCGGAGATATGCGTGGGCTTGGTCATGAACCGCCGAGCCATGGAGACCACGGGCCCGGGCATGGTGGCCGAGAACAGCATGGTCTGGCGCACCTCGGGCACGTAGCTGAGCAGCTTCTCCACATCGGGCAGGAAGCCGAGGTCGAGCATCTCATCGGCCTCGTCCAGCACCACGATCTTCACGTTCTTCAGGTTCAGGTGCTTCTGCCGGTGCAGATCGATAAGCCGCCCGGGGGTGCCCACTACGATCTCCACGCCGGCGTTGAGCTGCTTGATCTGCGGCTCGTAGTCACGCCCGCCGTAGATGGTGGCGATCCGTGCGCTCATCTTGGACCCGGCAGTTGTGAGGTCCCCGGCCACCTGGACGGCCAATTCACGGGTGGGTGCCACGATCAGCGCCTGGGGTGCGCCGGGGCTGGGCAGCGCCTCATAGGCGTCCGTGCCGGGTGAGGCCACCCGCTGCAGGGCGGGGATCCCGAAGCCGAGGGTCTTACCGGTGCCGGTCTTGGCCTGGCCGATGATGTCATTGCCGCGAAGGGCGATCGGCAGGGTCTCGGCCTGGATGGGGAAGGGGGAAATGATGCCCTTCTCGGCCAGCGCCTCAACGATCTCGCTGCGGACGTCGAAGTCCGCGAAGGTCAGAGTGTGTTCTGCAGTGTCTGTCATTCGTTCTTTCATTCAGCGACGGCGGCAAAGCCCACCGTCTGTTTGGTGTCGGAGCCGATCTCTACGTATCCGATCGAGGCCACCGGCACCACCACTTTCTTCTCGCGGCGGTCGGTGAGACTCAGCAGCGGCTTGGACTTCTCGATCGCCTCGGCCACGGTCTTTTCGATCTCCTCGGCCGAAGCCTTGGTGTCGACGACGATCTCGCGGGTCACGTTCTGGACTCCGATGCGTACTTCCATGCCACTCCTTGAGGTTTTGGGGCCGGCGCCGCTTACGCTCACAGCAGGAGCAGTACGACGCCGCAGTACAGGTCTTTACGCCCGATCCTACCTGCCCAGCCCGGTCAGGACTGCTCCGACTCCTTGGGAAAGCCGGATATTCCGCGCCAGGCTAAACGGGAGGTGAGCTGCGCGGAGGTCTCCAGGTCGGGGCGTTCGGACAGCTTGGACCAGTGCCGGGCGGCAGTGGTGGCCATTCCGATCAGCCCGTGACCGAGCATCGTGGCCTCGGCCATGGGCTGGCCGGTGTCATCAGCGATCACCTCAGCAATGGCGAAGGCCAGGGCATCGTGGAACCGCTCCAGCCGTTCGGCCACAGTGGGGTCATTGTCCATACCTGCGGCAAAGATCAGCCGGTAGGCCTCATCTTTGCGGGCGATGAACTCGTAGAAGGCGGTGACCGTTCCGGAGACCCGCTCCTTATTCGTCTCGGCCCCGCCGAGCACTGAGGTCAGCTCGTCCTGCAGCTGACCCAGGTGCTTGTCCAACAGGTCCAGGAACAGCTCATGCTTACCGGGGAAGTGCTGGTAGAGCACGGGCTTGGAGACCTGTGCCGATTCGGCGATGTCATCCATAGAGGCGGCGTGGAAACCTTTGGCCACAAAGACTCTCAGGGCACAGTCCAGCAGCTGGGCCCGCCGCTGCTCGCGTGGGAGTCGTTTGGCCCGGCCTGGTTCGGACGCTGGTGCCGTAGTCATGGGTGATGATTGTAGGCCATGGGGCCAGGCTGAGACTCTGGCTCAGTCGGGCAGCGGCCCAGAGCCTGCTGATCCGGTGCCGGCCGCCAGGATTCGCGCCACCTGCTCAGGATCGGTGGTGTGCTCCCCCAGCCGGTTCGGCTTACCGGTGACCCCGTGGTAGTCCGAGGAGCCGGTCACGATGAGGTCCCGCCGCCGTGCCAAGTCCAGCAGCAGCTGCTGACCCTGGGGCGGATTGTCGCGGTGGTAGACCTCCACGCCCAGCATGCCGGCATCCACCAGCTCCTCAAGTTCGGCCATCGAGAGTGTGTTCCCGCGGGCACCGGCCATCGCATGGGCAATGATCGGGACTCCCCCGGCCGCACGGACTCGCTGCACCACCTCGGTGGGATGCGGGTTGTCCTGCCCCACGTAGTAGCGGGAGCCCTTGTGCAGATAGCGCTGGAAGGCCTCGGTGCGCGATTCCACCACCCCAGCGGCGACCAGCGCATCGGCCAGATGCGGGCGACCGATCGAGGCCTCCCCGGTCACCTGCTCCAGCACCAGCTCCCAGCTGATCGGAAAGTCCTCAGCCAGGCGCTCACAGATCCGTTTGGCCCGCTCCACCCGACCGCCGCGGGTGGCAGCGTTGATCTCCAGCATGGCAGGTTCGGCCGGATCATGCAGATAGCTGAGCATATGCACACTGGCGGAGTCGGTCTTGGAGCTGATCTCCATCCCCGGGATGAATGCCAGGCCGTGCTCCTGCGCGGCTGTGCGGGCCTCCTCCCAGCCGGCATTGGAGTCATGATCGGTGAGCGCAATCCCGGCCAGTCCCGCCCGAGCGGCCTCCGCAACGACATGCGCCGGCGGCTCAGTGCCGTCGGAGACCGTGGAGTGAGTATGCAGATCAAAGCTCATGCTCCCCACTGTATCCACTGGCCCCGCATCGGGAGCGCCTCGGGACATAGACTGATTTCATGACATCTGATGCGCAGACCAGTGATGAGAGCCAGCAGCTGCAGGACCGGGTCAACAACCGTTCCCAACGCCCCCAGTCCGAGGCGTTCAAGGCATTCATGGCCGCCCAGTGGGCACCCACCGAGGGGGGCGAACACCCCCGTGATGAGGTGGCGGACTTCACCCCGCGGCGTCGGGCTGCTGTCTCCGAGCGGTTCGCCGGCGAGCGCATCGTGATCCCAGCCGGGCCGCTGAAGGTCCGCTCCAATGACACCGACTACCGGTTCCGGCCGCATTCGGCCTTCGCGCATCTGACCGGCCTTGGGGTGGACCATGAGCCCAATGCCGTGCTGGTCTTCGAACCTGCGGAGCACCAGGCCCCTAGCGCCTGGGACACTGCCCACCACGAGGTGACGCTGTACTTCAAGCCGATGGCCGGGCGTGACACCGAGGAGTTCTACGCGGACTCCAGGCACGGTGAGTTCTGGATCGGGCCGCGGCCGGATCTGGCGGAGTTCGAGCAGCGGCTGGGCATCAGGACCCGGGACCTGGACCAGTTCGAGGCGGCACTGAGCAAGGATGTGGGCCCGGCGGCCAGCGGCGGCACCCAGGTGCGCCTGCTGCGCGAGGCCGACCTGAACGTGGATGCTCTGGTGGACACTGCCCGGGCCGAGGCCAGCATGGACCTGGAAGCCTCCGATGCGCTGGACGCTGAGCTGACCGAGTTCTGCTCCGAACTCCGCCTGGTCAAGGATGACTGGGAGGTGGAGCAGCTGCGCGGATCGGTGGCTGCGACCATCGCCGGCTTCGAGGATGTAGTGCGTGCCCTGCCGCGTGCAGTGGGCCATGATCGCGGGGAGCGGATCGTGGAGGGTGCCTTCTTCGCCCGCGCCCGGCTTGAGGGCAATGATCTGGGCTATGACACCATCGCGGCCTCCGGGAATAACGCCACGATCCTGCACTGGATCCGCAACCACGACCGGATCGATCCCGGTGAGCTGCTGCTGCTGGATGCCGGGGTGGAGGCCGATTCGCTCTACACTGCGGACATCACCCGCACCATTCCGGTCTCCGGCAGCTACTCACCGGTGCAGCGCCGGGTCTACGAGGCCGTGTTGGCCGCCGCTGACGCCGCATTTGAGGTGGTGCGTCCGGGCATCAAGTTCCGCGATATCCACGCCACCGCGGTGAAGGTGCTGGCGGAGCACCTCGACGATTGGGGCCTGCTGCCGGTCTCCCTGGATGAGGCGCTCTCTCCCGAGGGCCAGCAGCACCGGCGCTGGATGCCGCATGGCACCAGCCATCACCTGGGGTTGGATGTCCACGACTGCGCCCAGGCCAAACGCGATCTCTACCTGGACGGGGTGCTCGAGCCGGGCATGGTCTTCACCATCGAACCCGGCCTGTACTTCAAGAACGAGGACCTGGCGGTCCCGGAGGAGTACCGCGGGATCGGGGTACGCATCGAGGACGATGTGCTGGTCACCGAGGACGGCTGCGAGAATCTCTCCGCGGCTCTGCCCAGGAAGGCCGATGATGTCGAGTCCTGGATCGCCCGGCTACAGGCTTAGCGTCCCCACGCCTCAGGCCTACTTCTGCTCAGTGTCCTGGGCGCCGGGGCGCTGAGTGTTCTCCGGCGCAGCTTCAGCGCCCTGGTCGCTATCAGACTCCTCGTCAGCGCGATCTTCCCGCTGCACATCGGCCAGGCGGACTCCGTAGCGGGGCCTGCCGTCAGGCTGGACCCAGTCGCTCTTGGGGTCCGCAGATGACGACGACGCCCCCGGCTGCTCATCCAACCCCGGCTCACCGGATTCCGGGGCACTGTGGTGCGCCGGCGTCGTCGTACTGGACACAGCAGCTGCCCGCCCCGCTTGGCGCTGGGCGGCGGCATCCAGATTGGTGGGCTTGCCGGTGGGGTCGTTGACCGCATTGAGGCTGCTCACTCCGGCCCCCTGCATCAGTTGCCGGGCCTTGCCCGCAGACTGGAAGTCGCAGACCACATCAAAGGTGGTGGCGGTGAGCTGGGAGGCCGAGATAAACCCGCGGGCCCCGCGGCGGGCGGAAAAGCTGATCACCCCAATGATCATCCAGACCGCCATGCCCATCAGCACCGCCATCCCGAAGTTCACCAGCAGCATGCCCTCCGGGGAGAACAGCATCAGCAGCAGGCCCATGAAGGCTCCGAACAGGGCACCCTGGACGGCGCCGGTCAGTGCCACCCGCGGATAGCTCAGCCGCCCGCGGACCTTCTCCACGCTGCGCAGGTCATTGCCCACGATGGTGATCGACCGCAGGTCGAAGCCTTGGGCGGAGGCCAGGTGGTCCACCACTTTCTGGGCCTCCTCATAGGTGCGGTAGCGGCCCAGCAGCTCCCCGCGCGGCAGTCCACCAGTGTGCAGTCCGAGATTCGCCATAGTCCCATTGTGCCCGCAACTACACTGGGAGGGTGACCGAATCAGCTGCTGCCGAACGTGTGCTCCGCCGGCTCGCCGAGGTTCTGGACCCTGAGCTGCGGGTGCCGATCACCGAGCTGGGCATGGTGGGGGCAGTCGGGGTCGACGACGCCGGGCTGGCCAGGATCACCGTTAAGCTCACCACTGAGGCCTGCCCTATGCGCAGCCGGATTGCCGAGGAGGTCAGTGCGGCCGCGGTGCGGGCCGAGGGGGTGCGCACCGCTGATATCACCTTGGATGTGATGTCTCCGCAGGAGCGGGCCGGCCTGAAGGAGCAGCTGCGCGGCGGCCTCAGCGCCAAAGCCAACCGATTCGCCCAGCCGGACTCTCTCACCAAGGTCTACGCAGTGGCCTCCGGCAAGGGCGGGGTGGGCAAGTCCACCGTGACGGTGAACCTGGCCTGCGCAATGGCCGCCCAGGGGCTGAAGGTCGGGGTGATCGACGCTGATGTGCACGGTTTCTCCGTCCCGGGGCTGATGGGCATCACCGATCGACCCACTCGGCTGGACGAGCTGATCCTGCCGCCGGTGGCCTATGGGGTCAAGACCATCTCGATCGGGATGTTCGTGGACGGCAACCAGGCGGTGGCCTGGCGCGGGCCGATGCTGCACCGGGCCGTGGAGCAGTTCCTCACTGATGTGCACTTCGGGGACCTGGATGTGCTGCTGCTGGACCTGCCCCCGGGCACAGGTGACATCGCGATCTCGGTGGCCCAGCTGCTGCCCGGCTCTGAGCTGCTGGTGGTGACCACCCCGCAGACCGCGGCCGCCCAGGTAGCGGAGCGGGCCGGAGCGCTGAGCACCCAGACCGGCCAGCGGATCGCAGGAGTGGTGGAGAATATGGGGCCGATGACACTGCCTGACGGCACGGTGCTGGACCTCTTCGGCTCCGGTGGCGGGCAGCTGGTTGCCGACCGGCTGACCGAGCAGCTGAGACAGGCTGGAGAGGTGCAGACCCCGGTCCCCCTGCTGGGATCGGTCCCCCTGGACCCTGATCTGCGCCGGGCCGGTGACCAGGGCGCCCCGGCGGTGATCTCGGCACCGGACTCACCGGCCGGGCAGGCGATGCGCGCGGTGGCGCAGCGGCTGGCCTCCCGAGCACGCGGTATCGCCGGCCGGCAGCTTCCGGTGAGTCTCCGCTGATTCCGCATCGCAGAAACCTCCCCGGCGCCGGCTGCAGGAGGTAGTGGGTGGGCGGTAACAATTGGGCCACGTAGCCTGGAATATCCGGGAGATTGTGGGGTGGTTCGCGTAGCCTGGTGAGACACACCGCATTCATGATTTTGAGGAGCAACACGATGACGTGGACAACCCAAGCCACCCGACTGACCGCAGCTGCGGCAGCCGCAGCCCTGCTGCTGAGCGCCTGCGGGGATGATGACAGCGATACCAACGGCAACGGCGCGGAGGTGGACCCCGGCGAGGCCGCCGATGATTCCGAGGTGGGCGATCTGGACGCCGAGTTCATCACCATCGCCACCGGCGGATCCTCCGGGGTCTACTACCAGATCGGTGCCACGATGACCGATATCCTCGCCGATGAGTTGGACTCCGACACCTCGGTGCAGGCCACCGGCGCCTCGGCGGAGAACATCAACATGATCAGCGACGGCGATGCCGAACTGGCCTTCACCATGGGTGATGCCACCGTGCAGGCGCTGACCGGCACCGGCCCGTTCGAAGACGAGCCCCGCGAGGATCTGATGGCGATCGCCACCCTCTACCCCAACACTGTGCAGCTGGTGGCCCGTGCTGACTCCGGCATCGAGTCCGTGGAGGACCTCGAGGGCGCCAATGTGGCTGTAGGCGATGTGGGCTCCGGTGTGGAGCTCAACGCCCAGATGGTGCTGGACGCCTACGGACTCAGCTATGACGACATCAACGAGGACTATCTCTCCTACGCAGAGGCCACCGACCAGATGGCCAACGGCCACATCGACGCCGCCTTCGTCACCTCCGGGCTGCCCAACCCCACCCTGGTGGAGCTGGGCACCAGCACCGATTTCGTGACAGTGCCGATCGATGGCGAGGGTCGCGACAATCTGCTGGAGGAGCACGACTTCTTCGCTGCCGATGTCATCCCGGCCGGCACCTACCTCGATGAGGAGGATGTAGAGACGGTGGGCGTGACCAATCACCTGCTGGTCACCTCCGAGCTCTCGGAGGACGCGGTCTATGACATCACCGCCGCGCTCTTCGACAACCTCGACCGCATCCACTCCTCGCATGCCGCTGCTGAGCAGATCACGCTGGAGACTGTCACCGAGGGCATCGTGGTGCCACTGCACCCCGGTGCTGCCCGCTACTTCGAGGAGAACGGCGTCGACCTCGACTGATCGTCTGGACCCCAGAGACCGGCGGCGGCTGTTGGGCCACTTCGGCTCAGCGGTCGCCGTCGCCGTCCTGGTACTGGCCCCGGCCCTGGGCTGCGCAGCGCAGGTGCCGGAGCACCGGGTGGTCCTCGCTCACCAACGCACTGATGAGGTCTACGCCGAGTATGAGGTGGCCCAGGGGGCCGTGATCACCCAGACGTGGATCCATTCGATTGAACTCTCACCCTGGACCGACTACTACCGAGTGGAGATTCCGGAGGACGGCAGCGAGCCGCATCTGGTGCTGGCGAGCACCGAGTTTGAGGAGTACGGTGCGGGGATGCCTCTGGACGAGGGTGATGTCACCTTTGGCGGAGGACGCATCCGGATCGATAACATTGACCGCAAGTTCGATACGATCAGCTGGTTCCACTCACATAAAGCGGAGTATGAGCTCACCGTCGGGGACCGCGTGAGGATCAGCGCAGACCAGCTCCCCGACCGTGAACCCATAGAACTGAGAATCGAGACTGCACCGTGATGACGTCTAAGAAGGCCGCTGAGCCTGAGCCCAAGCGGAGGTCTGAGCCCGAGGTCGAGACGGTCGAGCTCAACAGCGGTGATGCCGATGCCCGAGGCGCCCTTCAGGAGGAGGCCGCCGAGGCGGTGGCCAAGTATGACGCCGAGTCCAGGGTGCGCACCACGCAGTGGAAGCCGCTGGCACTGCTGATCAGCGCGGTGGCAGTCTTCACTGCGCTCTACCACATGTGGACCGCCTACGCCGGGCCACCGGCCACGATGATCCACCGGTCCATCCACGTCTCAGCAATGCTGTTCCTGACCTTCATGCTCTACCCGCCCTCGCGGAAGGCGATGCAGAACTGGTGGCGGATCCCGGATGCCCTGCTGGCTCTGGCCTCCACAGTGCCGACCATCTACCTGATAGTCAACTACGAATCCATCGTGCTGCAGGCCGGCCGGTTCACCACCACCGATGTGCTGGTAGGTGCCCTGCTGGTGGTACTGGTGCTGGAGGCCGCCCGTCGGGTCACCGGTTGGGCGCTGCCCATCCTGGCGGTGCTGTTCATCCTCTTCGGCATGTACGGCCGCGAGCTGCCCGGGCTGTTCCGGCACCGCGGCTACGACTGGGACACTCTGGCCTATAACTTCTACGCCACCACCGAGGGGATCTTCTCCACGGCGATCGGGGTCTCGGCCACCTACATCTTCCTGTTCATCCTCTTCGGCGCGTTCCTGGCCAAGTCAGGAATGAGCCAGCTGTTCAACGACCTGGCTCTGGCCATCGCCGGGCAGACCCGCGGCGGTCCCGCAAAGGTGGCCACAGTGGCCTCCGGGTTCATGGGCTCGATCAACGGCGCGGCAATCGCCAATGTGGTCTCCACCGGTGCTTTCACCATCCCGCTGATGAAGAAGATCGGCTATACCCGCACCTTCGCCGGTGCCGTAGAGTCCACCGCAAGTGTGGGTGGCCAGATTCTGCCCCCGATCATGGGCGCGGCCGCCTTCATCATGGCCGAGACCCTCGGCGTTCCGTACACCACGGTGGCTCTGGCGGCTATCGTCCCGGCCCTGCTCTACTACGTGAGCCTGATCGCCCAGATCCATCTCCGTGCCACCAGGATGGGCCTCAAGGGCATTTCCAAGGACAGCCTGCCCGCGGTCTGGGATGTGCTCAAGGAGCGCGGCCATATGCTGCTGCCTCTGGTGTTCCTGATCTACATGCTGTTCTTCACCGGTTACACCATTCTCTACTCGGCGCTGTTCACCATCCTGGTGACGATTGCTGTCTCCATGCTCCGTAAGACCACCCGGATGAGCCCCCTGGGTATGATCCAGGCTCTGGACCAGGGCACCCGCTCGGCCATCTCAGTGGCCATCGCCTGCGCCTCAGTGGGTGTGATCGTCGGCGTAGTCAACATCACCGGGTTCGGCGTGATCCTGGCCAGCGCCATTGTGGACCTCTCCGGCGGAGTGCTGTTCTGGACCCTGGTGATGTCTATGTTCGCCTGCCTGGTGCTGGGCATGGGCCTGCCCTCGATCCCGGCCTATATCGTCACCGCGACTATGGCCGCACCCGCGCTGGTGGAGCTGGGGGTGGAACCGCTGGTCGCCCACCTGTTCGTGTTCTACTTCGGGCTCTTTGCCAATATCACTCCACCGGTGGCCCTGGCCTCCTTCGCGGCGGCCGGCATCTCCGGCGGACGGCCGATGATGACCGGCGTGGCCTCCATGAAGCTGGCCGCGGCCGGCTATGTGATCCCCTATATCTTTGTCTACAATCCGGACCTGCTGCTGCGAGATGTGGACTTCATCACCGGCGTGCAGGTGGTGGGCTCCGCCCTGGTGGCAATTCTGCTGCTGGCCACCGCCCTGGAAGGCCACTTCATGGTGGATATGGCCTGGTACCTGCGGCCGATCATCGCTGTGGGCGCGGTCATGATGCTGTCAGCCGATCTCACCCTCGACCTGATCGGCCTGGGTCTGGTTGCCGCCGTCCTGGCGGTGCAGATGATCCGTGCCAAGGCTCAGAACCGCCTGCACATCAGGTCAATCTGAGCACATCACACAGAGTCTGAAACGCAGCTCAGGTGGCCTCGGTGTCATAGGGTGCCGAGGCAGTGGCCAGGGGGTCGGCGTCAGCCTCTGCTGGTGCCTGGCCTGCGCCGAGTCCGGCTGCTGCAGAGCCGGCCACTCCAGCCGCCAAGGCACTGCTGTTCGGGCCTTTAGGTGTGAGGGCCGAGGCCGCCGCAGTCGGCCGGGAACCGCGAGGTTCGGGACCCGTCCCGTCTGAAAGACGGTGCGGGCCACCTCGTGGCGAGCCGAGCGGGGTTTCCCCGCCGGCGGAACCGGTGCTGAATAGCTCCACGGGGTCCACGGACTTCTTCACACTGCCCATTGCCGCCCTGGCATCCTCGTACTCATCGGCCAGGGCCTCGCGGATGATCCGCCGGGGGTCGTACTGGCGGGGGTCGTACTTCTGCCAGTCAACCTCGTCGAAGTCAGTGCCGGTCTCCTCGCGGAACCGCACCTTGGCATCATCGGCCCAATGCCGGGCTCGCCGAACCCAGCGGGCCAGGGTCTGGGCATAGATCGGCAGCCGTTCCGGCCCCAGCAGCACCAGGGCCAGCACAATGAGTATGAGGAACTCGTAGAAGTTGATGCCTGGCACAGGAAAACTCTACCGCGTGATGGAGCCTGCTACCTCTCCCCGAACCAGCCGAGAAGCTCGTCGAAGCCGCGCTCCAGCCGGTCTGCCGGGCCGGGCACATTCGGGGCCAGCTGCACCCGGGAGCGGTCGGTGATCATCACCCAGGAGGTGATCTCGGAGGCTCGGTGCTCGGGCAGGCTGGAGGTGATCACATACTGGGCGCTGGGCGTCTCCACTGCTGTGGTCCAGGTCTCGGCCTCATCCTCCAGGTAGAGGAACGCCTCCTGGCCGGTGGTCAGCTCCAGAGCCTCGGCGGTGACCGCGTCCAGGTCCACCACAGAATGCAGCTTCTCCTGCAGCGGGTGGAGCTCCACACCTTCGGCCTCGGCGCGGGTCTCGGCCACATTGATGAAGGAGGTGCCGTCGCTCAGCCGAACCTGGATGGTGCGCACGCTCTCCACGGAGCTGGTCTCCACGTAGTCGTGCTGGAACCCATCCCGGTCCAGATAGGGCACCGCCCAGCCCAGCGGCTTGAGATCCCCGATCCGCTCCACCGGGAGCTCCCTGACCTCGGTGCTCTTGATCGATCCCGGGAGAATGGCAGCTGTCTCGCCCACCAGATACTGCTCATCGGTGCCGACCGGGGCCTGCAGGGCTGAGACTGCGGCGAGATCACCATCGGCTGAGACATTGGGACTCTGCCGCGGCTCGGGCGGCAGCAGCTCAGTAACTGTAGGACTAGTGGGGGCAGTTCGCCCGCCCAGCACCCAGGCGGCAGCCAGAACAATGCAGACCACAAGCGCGCAGGAAGCGCCGAAGACAGCAGCAACCCAGCTGAGACTGACTCGGCTGGGTGCACGTGATCCGCGGGTGGTGCTGCTGGTTGTGCGGGACATCCCCGCTAGTGTGCCTGGATTTGCTGAATGTATCCTTATTTTTTGCTGTGAGTCTGGGCCCTCCTGAGCTACCGCCCAGGGCGCTATAGTTCAGTCATGACATCGCCGGACAAGATCAAATACGCCAGCTGGGCCTATGCCGAGGAGCATGCTGGTCCGGACAGTGTTGCCGAGCAGGCCGCCGCCCTGGGTGCGGATCTTGGCCTGGAGCCGCTCTCGGAGGGGACGGCCGCTGCCCTGACTGTACTGGCTGCCGCTGCACAGGCCCGTTCCGTGGTGTGCATCGGACTGGGGACGGGACTGGGCGCAGCCGCACTGCTGCGCGGGGCCGCCCAGAATGCGGTGCTGACCGGGATCGATGCCAGCGCAGACTCAGTCAGCGCTGCCCGTGCGCTGCTGCAGGCGCAGGGCACGGCTTCCTCCCGGACCCGGCTGATCACCGGAAAAGCGGATCAGGTGCTGCCCCGGCTCACCTCAGGTGGCTATGACATGGTGCTCATCGACACCGAGGCCACCGATGCACCCGGCTATGCGGAGCAGGGGCTGCGCCTGCTGCACTCCGGGGGCCTGCTGGTGGTCAGTGATGCCCTGGACAGGGACAGGCTGCCGCGGCCGGCTGTCAGAGAGCCCTCCACCCAGGCGATGCGTCAGGTGGAGGCTGGGCTGAAGGAGAACGACGCCGTGCTCAGCGCGCTGTTTCCCACAGGCACCGGTCTTCTGGTGGCGGTGAAGAAGTAGTTATTCGCCCACTGCCTTAATGAGGCACTGCTTGAGGGATTCAGCCTCCTCATTGTTGATCTCCAGCACCAGGCGGCCGCCGCCGTCGATCGGCACCCGCATAATGAGGCTGCGCCCCTCCTGGGTGACTTCCATCGGGCCGTCGCCAGTACGCGGTTTCATAGCAGCCATCGGGCTATCCCTCTTCCATAGTCATGCCGATTATCAGGGTTAACACCTCTATTATCCCTCACTGAGCAGCAATGTCACCCTGATCACCCTGCCCGGGGCGCCCTGAGGTACGCTCACTCTGAGCCTCTCGCAGCTGTGCGGTAAGGGCCTCGAGCAGCTTGTCCACCTGCTCCATGCGGTAGCCGCGCGGGGCGGCGTCGAACCTCACCTGCTCCAGGTGATCCGCAGTCAGCCCCTCTGCTCCGGCCTGGGCCAGCAGCTCATCCACTGAGTCCCCAAGGCCGGCCGGGGACTCCTCGCGGGGAGCAGGCTCACCGTCCCAGGCTCCCACCAACAGCACCACGACGACGCCCAGGGCCGCCACTGCGACCACAAACAGCCACATCATGGCTCCAGCCTACGTGCTCGACGGCGCCTGGCAGCATCGAACGCAGCTGTTCGTCCGGGAAAGGACTCTGCACAGTGGCCATACCGGAACAAACGACTACGCTCGTACCGGCGCCGGCGCGGACTGCGCCTCGGCATCCTGTTCCTCATGGATGGGGGTCTCATCCACCGGAGGGGGGTCACTGAGATCGGGCTGGAAGATGAGGATGAAGATGGCGAAGGCCACCACATAGACCGCGAAGATCCGGAACCGTGCCTTATAGAGCAGGGTGAGCACCATCCATAGCGCCAGGCCGCCGACCACTGCGGAGACGATGAACGCCATCCAGTAGGCCTCCGCGCTGATGCTGAATCCGCCCTGGTGGCCGATCAGACTGCGCGACTGCACTGCAGTGGCCGAGACAATGGTGGGGATCGCCACGAAGAAGCTGAACTGTGCGGCTATCCGCCGGTGCATGCCCAGCATCAGGGCCGCGGCAATGGTGATCCCCGAACGCGAGATTCCGGGGAACAGCGCCAGCGCCTGAGCCAGGCCGATCACCACAGCCACCCAGATGGTCATCTGAGCTGCGCCCCGCCAGGTATGGGTCACGCTGTCGGTCCACCACAGGATGCCGGCGGTGACCAGCAGCAGCACGGCCACTATCCACGGGGTGGCGAATACCTCACCGCCGTACTCACGGATGACCAGGCCCAGCACTCCGGTGATACCCACTACGATCACGCCCAGCAGCATCAGCTTCAGGTGGATCAGATGCCGGAAGGTCCTCCGCTGGAACAGCCAGCCGATCTCCCGGGCAGTGCCGCGCAGCAGTCTGACCAGCGGCTTCCACATCACCACGATCACCGAGACCATAGTGCCCAGATGGACCACCAGGTTGAAGAAGATCATCTCCGGGCTGTCCGGTGCCGGGATGGTGGAGCCGGTGTCCATCAGCCAGTGCTCGGCGATCACCAGATGCGAGGAGGAGCTGACCGGGATGAACATGAACAGCCCCTGGATCGCGCCCAGGAGCACAGCTTCCCACAGCGTCAAGGAATCAGCTCTTCCGGTTGTAGAGGTACATCGAGATCGGTGCGAACACTGCCACCAGCACCAGGCAGTAGAGGGCAACCAGGCCGATGCTGGCGGCGTCGTAGGTGCCGTCCATCAGCTCACGCACTGCGGTGACCAGCACCGATACCGGGTTGGCGTCCACCACCGGCTGCAACCAGCCGGGCATCGTGGCTGTGGGCACAAAGATGTTCGAGGCGAAGGTCAGCGGGAAGATCAGGGTCATCGAGACCCCCATCACCGCCTCCTCGGTGGGCATCAGCAGTGAGACCATGGTCCACACCCAAGAGAGGCAGAAGCTGAACACCAGCAGCAGGGCGAATCCGGCCAGCACGCCGCTGACCCCGCCGTCGGGGCGGAACCCCACGATGAAGCCCACGGTGAGGATGATAGTTCCGGCCAGGGTGTAGCGGACCTGGTCGCCCAGCAGGGCGCCGACCAGCTGGGCGGGCCGCCAGGTGGGCAGCGAGCGGAACCGGTCGAAGATGCCCTTGGAGATGTCCTTGTTCAGGGTCAGCCCGGTGTACATGGTGATCATGATCAGGGTCTGCACAAAGATCCCGGGGATGAAGAACTGCACGTACTCGGTGATCGCGGCCCCGCCGGTCTCTCCGGACCCGGAGACCACAGCGCCCATCGCTCCGCCGAAGATCAGGGTGAACATCACCGTCATCATGATCGGGAAGATGGTCACGTCGAAGAGCTGCATCGGAATGTGCTTGATCTTCAGCATGGCGCGCCAGCCGAAGGTCACAGAGCCGGAGAGCGCACCGGAGGGGGTGGGGCGCTGATCCGTGGGCAGCAGCACAGCGCTGATTCCGGCGGCGGACACTTGCTCTGCCGCTGCGCCGGACCCAGCGGCGCCGGCCTTCGCGCCTGAAGTCGGCAGATCGCGGTGCTCCTGGCTCAGCGGTGGGGTGTCGGTGTTCTGGCTCATCGGGCTGCCTCGGCAATCTCGGGCTCGGCGTCGTCGTTCTCTTCTGACTCTGCGGGTTTGCCGGTCAAGGCCAGGAAGACTTCGTCCAAGCTGGGCTGGCCGAAGCTGAAGGTCTCCACCAGGATCCCAGCCTCCTCCAGGGCGGCCAATGAGGGGGATGCGCTGGCACCCTCGCCCAGCCGTGCACTCAGCGCCGCGGAGTCCTTCTCCCGGACTACGACGCCGCCCACCGCGCGTTCCAGGACCGCAGCGGCCTCCTCACGCTGCACCGGGTCAGCAACCCGGACTTTCAGGGCTCCGGCACCCACCTGGGACTTCAGCTGGCCCGGGGTGCCTTCGGCGATCACCCGGCCGTGATCGATAACTGCGATCCGATCGGCGAGCTGGTCTGCCTCCTCCAGGTACTGGGTGGTCAGCAGGATGGTGGTTCCCCCGGCCACCAGAGTCCGGATGATGTCCCAGACCTGGTTGCGGGAGCGGGGGTCGATACCGGTGGTGGGCTCGTCCAAGAACATCAGCTCCGGGGTGACCACCAGGGAGCCGGCGATGTCCAGACGGCGGCGCATACCTCCGGAGTACTTCTTGACCTGCCGGTCGGCGGCCTCTGCAAGCCCGAAGGCCTCCAGCAGGTCCCTTCCGCGTTTCCGGGCCTGCTGCTTGCTGAAGCCGAGCAGGCGGCCCAGCAGGATCAGGTTCTCGATCCCGGTGAGGTCCTCATCCAGGGAGGCGAACTGGCCGGTCAGGGCGATGTTCTCGCGGATGGTCTTGGGCTCGGTGTAGACGTCATAGCCGAGCACCCGCGCTTCACCGGCGTCAGGGCGCAGCAGGGTGGCCAGCATCCGGATGGTGGTGGTCTTGCCGGCGCCGTTGGGGCCGAGCACACCGTAGATGCCGCCACGTGGAATGCTGAGGTCCACGCCGTCCACGGCGGTGTTGTCGCCGAAGGTCTTGACGAGGCCGTGCGCCTCGACAGCATAGGGGGATGGGGACACGGGGATGCCTCTCCGCAGAAGAATGGGATCCAGGGTCATATCCTACCGGCTCCGCGGGGCTCCGCCGCACCCCGGTGTCAGAGGCCCAGCCGCTGGGCCAGCCAGCGGTGGATGAGCGCGTTCATCACCGCCTGCTGCTCCGGGTTGGCGGCTCCGCCGTGCCCGCCCTGGGTGTTCTCCCAGTAGGTCACATCGGCGCCGATCTCCTCCAGGGCCGCGGTCATCTTGCGGGCGTGGCCGGGATGAACACGGTCGTCCTTGGTGGAGGTGGTCAGCAGCACCGGCGGGTACTCAGCACCGGTCTCGAGCAGATGGTAGGGGCTGAACTTCTTGATGTACTCCCAGTCATCGGTCTCCGGATCGCCGTACTCAGCGCGCCAGGAGGCTCCGGCCAGCAGCTTGGCATAGCGCTTCATATCCAGCAGCGGCACTTGGATGACCACAGCCCCGAAGTCTGACGGGTACCGGGTGAGCATGTTTCCGGTGAGCAGCCCGCCGTTGGACCCGCCGCGGCAGGCCAGCTTCTCCTTGGTGGTCACCCCAGTGGAGACCAGGTCCCGGGCCACTGCGGCGAAATCCTCATAGGCCTTGTGCCGGTTCTGTTTCAGCGCGGCTTGATGCCACCGCGGACCGTACTCTCCTCCCCCGCGGATGTTCGCCAGGGCGAAGACGCCGCCTTTCTCCAGCCAGGCCTTGCCGACCAGGGAGAGGTAGCCCGGTTTCTGGCTGATCTCGAAGCCGCCGTAGCCGTAGAGGACCGTGGGCTTGGGCTCCGTGCCGGCGATAGCCTCACGGGGCGCTCCCGCGGCGGCAGCCTGAACTGTCTCTGCCGGGCCGATCAGGAAGTAGGGGATCCGGGTGCCGTCCTCGCTCTGGGCGAACCGCTGCACTGCGGCCAACCCTTCTGCACTGAACCGCTCCGGGGCCTGTTTGACCTGCTCATAGGTCTCCTCACCGCCCTCCAGCAGCGGGGCCAGCGAGCCGAGGTACTTAGTGGTGGGGGTCAGGAAATCGTCAGCGGTGATCCAGATATCATCTGAGTCCCGGGAATCGAAAGCCCCCACGGAGAGCGAGCCGGTGATCCCGGTGAGTACCCGCCGGGACTGCCAGTCACCCGCCTGGTCCCTCCAATGTGCCTCCACATGTTCGACCACATCCTCCATCACCGTCAGCGCGAAGAGGTTGCGCGTGGCGGTGATGCCCTGCAGCGAGGTTGACTCGGTAGGGGTGAACAGCGGGGTCAGCCGGGCTTGGTCCCCATGCAGGAATGCCTCGGCGTCTGTGACATAGAGGCTCCCACCGGGGAGCACGACGCCGCCGATCCTCACCTCAGTGCGCGGGGCGAAGAAGATCAGCTCGCGGTGGAAGCCCACCTGCACGTCGGTGGGCACGTCGATGAGCCGCAGTACGGGCTCACCCTCTGGGTCATAGTCGATGAGGTAGGTCTCGGAGTCGTAGAAGCCCAGTACCCGGACTGCCACATGACGTTCGAATCCGGGGGTGGAGTCGTAGCCGGCGGAGGCCACCATGTCATCCTCGGCCACTGAGATGATCGGCTCAGCCTCCAGCAGATCCGTGCCGCGGACCCAGCGGCGCGCGATCCGCGGGTATCCGGAGGAGGTGACCGGGGTGTCCTCAGTGGGGCTGGCCTGATCAGTGGAGGCGTAGACCGTATCGGCGTCGATCCAGCTCAGCCCGCCTTTGCCCTGTGGGCGGTAGAACCCGCCGTCCTCGGGGCTGATGAACTGCCGGGTGTTGAGGTCGAACTCGCGGGTGAGGTCCGCGTCAGAGCCTCCGGGTGAGAGATCGATCAGAGCCCGGGAGTAGCCGGGGATCTCTTCACTGGCCTGCTCCGGGCGCAGTACGGAGGCCCCGTGCCAGACCCAGGTGGTGCCCTCCTCCGCGGAGAGTGCGTCCAGATCCAGCAGGGTCTCCCATTCCGGGCTCTCTGTCTTATAGGACTCCAGGGTGGTGCGCCGCCAGATGCCCTGCGGGTGCTCTGCGTCGGTCCAGAAGTTGTAGAAGAAGTCCCCGCGCTTGATGATCCCCGGGATGCGGTCGGAGGCGTCCAGGATCTGGCGCAGGGAGTCCTTCAGCGGGGCGAACTGCTCGTCCTTCAGCTGCGCCTCAGCATCGGCGTTGCGCGCCTGCACCCAGGTCAGGGCGTCCTTGCCCTCGACGTCCTCCAGCCAGATGTACGGGTCGTTCTCGGGGTTGATCACACGCTGGGTCATGCATTCCACCCTACTGCCCAGGAGGCCCGCTTTCCCTCCGGGAATCCGCACCCGCATCGTGCCTCCACTCGCCGCATGCGCTCACTTCGTTCGCCAGGTTCGCACGCGGCTCCCACCGCAGGGCCTGCCAGAACGCCGCGGGAGCGGAACCCCTCCACGCGGCCCTCACAACACTATTAGCCGGTGTTCTGAAGCCCTGCTGCGACCCCTTTGAGGGTGATGAGCAGCAGGTTGCGCGGGTCCTGGATCTCATCATCGCAGAGATGGCCTGCGCGGAGCTTCTTCAGGGCCCGCAGTTGGATCAGGCTCAGGGCGTCCACATAGGGGTTGCGCAGCTGGACAGCCCGGCCGAGCACTCGGTGCTCGGCCAGCAGCCGGTCCTGGCCGGTGATCGCCAGCACCCATTTCTCGGTGAGGTCCAGTTCCTCCAGCACGGCGGCAGCCAGCTCAGGCTTATCCCCGAGCGCCAGGTAGCGGCGGGCGATCCGCCGATCGGTTTTGGCCAGGGACATCTCGATATTGTCGATCATCGCGGCGAACAGCGGCCATTCGGTGTAGGCCTGCCGCAGCAGGTCCAGGCTGCCCACCTTCTCCAGCGCGGTGCCCAGCCCGTACCAGCCTGTGAGGTTGATTCTGGCCTGGCCCCAGGCGAAGTTCCAAGGGATGGCGCGCAGGTCCTCCAGGGATTCTACGGAGAGCCCACGTTTGGCCGGCCGGGAGCCGATGGCCAGCAGCCCGATCTCGTCCTGCGGGGTGACCTGGGCGAACCAGGGTGCGAAGCCCTCCGCGCGGACTAGCTGGTGGAAGCGTGCCCGGGAGGCCTTATCGAGCTGTTCGGCCAGCTCTGCGAACTTCTCAGCGGCTGCAGCGTTGTGCTGCTCGGTGGAGGGCGCTGAGGCCATCAGGGTGGCAGCGGCGACCTGCTCGATATGCCGCAGGGCAATCTCCGGATTGCCGTAGCGGGCGTCGATCACCTCGCCCTGCTCGGTGACCTTGAACCGCAGGTCCACTGAGTGCGGGGGTTGGGCGAGGATGGCTCGGTTGGCCGGTCCGCCGCCGCGGCCCAGGGCTCCGCCGCGGCCGTGAAACTGGGTGAGCTGGATGTTGTTCCGCACCGCCCAGGCGGCGATCTTCTCCTGGGCGGCGTAGAGCGCCAGAGTGGCGGCCACTGGCCCGACGTCCTTGGAAGAGTCCGAGTAGCCGAGCATCACCTCCATGCGGCGGCCGGTCTCCTCCAGTCGCTTCTGCAGATATGGGTTCTGCAGAGCCTCTTCCAGGATGTGCGGTGCGTTCTGCAGGTCTTGGTAGGTCTCGAACAGCGGGATGACGTCTAGTACCGGGGCGTGTCCTGAGGGTTTCTCGGGCGTGCCGCCGAATGCTCTTTCCGCCAACATATAGACATCGGCCAGATTCGCTGCGCTCTGGGTGAAGGAGACGATATAGCGCCGGGCGGTGTTGACGCCGTAGCGCTGCTGCAGCGAGGCGATGGCTCGGAAGGTCTCCAGGACCTCTTCGCCGGGCACGGCCATCTTCGCCACGGAGGCGGGATCCTCCAGCCACTGCAGGGTCTGGCTGTGCACCGCGGAGTGCTGGCGCACCTCCAGCTCGGCGAGGTGGAAGCCGAAGGTCTCCACCTGCCAGATGAGTTCCTGCAGGTCTCCGTAGGCGGCCCGGGCTGCACCGGAGTTCACCAGAGACTGCTGCACAGTGCGCAGGTCCTCCAACAGCTCCTCCGGGGCCCGGTAGGCCAGATCCGCGTTGCGGGCCCGGGTGGCGGAGACACGGGAAGCGATCGCCAGCAGTACCTTTCGGTGCGGTTCCCTCGGGGAGTGCTGGGCGGCCTGTTCGGTGAGTTCCTCGGAGAGCTGCTTCTGCCGGTTCCACAGTGCCAGCAGGGCGTCATCGGGCACGGTATAGCGGTCATCCAGGGTCAGCGAAAGCCCTATGGTGCGGGTGCGCCGCGCCAGGTTCTCCAGCACCCGGTCTGCGGCCTGGGCCGCAGCCTGCCGGGTGATGGAAGCGGTGACGTTCGGGTTGCCGTCGCGGTCCCCGGCGATCCAGGAGCCCAGGCGGATGAAGGCGGGCACCTTAGGGGGCTTTTGCCCGGCGTCCTCGCCCTGCAGCCAGTCGTCCATCCGGCGGTAGGCCTCGGTGAAGACAGTGGAGAATGAGGATTCAAAGACGCCAAGCGCGGTGCGCACCTCGTCCAGGGGTGAAGGGTTGGAGACCCGCAGCTGGGCGGTGCGCCACATATTGTCGATCTCTTCGGTGATCTCCCGGGTGTTCCGGGCCTTGGCAGCAGGCCCCATCCGGGGGTCGTCACGCTCATCCAGCAAATTCCCGATGCGCCGCACACTGGCGGTGATCGCATTGCGCCGGGCCTCCGTGGGATGGGCGGTGAGCACCGGGTGGAAGCGCAGCTCCTTCAGCCTGCGCTGCGCCTCGGCCTCACCCACCTCGGCCGCCAGATGGGTGAAGGCGGCGGCCACTGAGTCAGAGGGCTTCTGCTCCTGGAGCGGGGACTCCCCGTCGCGAAGGCGCAGGGTGCGTACCCGGTGCTGCTCCTCGGCGAGGTTGGCCAGCAGGAAGTAGCAGGTAAAGGCCCGGGCCACCTCTTTGGCCCGCTGCGGGCTGAGCCCCGCTACAAACTCCTCCGCCTGGGCCAGGGTAGCCTCTGACTCATCCTCCACAGCGGCGATGGTCAGCGCACGCAGTCTCTCCACGTCCTCGTAGAGTCCGGCGGAGCCGTACTCCTGCAGCACAGTGCCGAGCAGTTCGCCGAGCAGGCCCACATCGCGGCGCATGGCCTCAGGCACCTCATGTTCGGCCGCGCGGCGGGAATGGTCGCTGGATGTGTGGGACTCAGACATGATGGGGGTTCCTCCGGTGGTGGCGGCAGCGGACCCCATTGTCACGCTCGGTTATGCGGTTGACCTAACGGTATCAGCGATACCGTGCAGCACAACGGCCCAAAGCACTAATACAGTTGTGCCCTATGAGTGAACTCTCTGGCCGTGAGCGGGTGCTCGCGGATGCTCAGGCCCGCGGGGTGCGTATCGAACTGGTGGAACGAGGCCCGGCTTCCTCCGTGGAGGAGGCCGCCGGCAATCTGGGAATCGAGCCCCGGAAGATCGTGAAGACTCTGGTGGCCAAGGCCAAAGTCACCCAGAGCACGCCCGAGCACAGCTATCTGATCGCGCTGATTCCCGGCGACAAACAGGTGGACTGGGCCAAGCTGCGCAAGCTGGCCGGGATGAAGAAGCTCTCCATGGCGGCCCCGGAGGAGGGGTACCAGGCCACGGGGTACCGCCCCGGGACCATCAATCCCTTCGGCGCCCGAGCGGCAGAGGGCGTCCAGTGGCCGGTCTACGCCGATGCCTCAATCAGTGGGCGGGTGTGCTTAGGCGCCGGGGAGCCGGGTCTGAACCTGTTTGTAGAGGCTGGGGAGCTCTTCGCGGCCTTCGGGGTCACCATCGGCGATATCGCCAAACACTCTGCCTGAGCCGCGGGCACGGCGATGCAGCGACTTTAAGGCCTAAACTCAGGCGAATAAAGCGTGGCGAACCGGCTGGCCCTTGACCAGGGTGGCGTACCACTCCAGGCAGGCGCCGTCGGTGAGTGAGGCGATCTGGTCGATGAGGGCACGGTGCCGCCCGGCGTCGTCGTCGGCTGTCCGGAAGTCCGCCTGGAAGGGCGGTTCCAGGAACCTGTCGCCGGTCTCAGTCAGCAGTGAGTGCAGGGCCTGCAGCACCTCGGTCTGCCGGGTGTATACCGGCAGCTGCTCCCGGGAGGCCATGATGTAGTGGGCGGCGATGCCCTTCATCACGCAGATCTCCTCCAGGGTCTCCTCCGGGATCACCAGATCTGCCTCATGCCGGACCAGCGGCTTGTCCCCGTGCACCTGGCGGGTGGCGGACCAGAAGGCGTGGCAGAACCGCCCGATCAGCTCGGAGGTCATGTTCTTCAGCGCAGCCAGGGCGCGGCGGGAGCCGTCGGATTCCAGCACCCAGTTCTCAGCGGACTCCAGCCGGGCGATGGCGGCCTCGATCCGGTCCTCCGGCACCCCGGGCAGGTACCACTCCTGGGTGGTCTGGACCACCCGTGCACGCTGCACCCCGTCCTGGAGAAACTTCAGCTGGAAGCGGCCGTTGACGATACCGTCCTCCACATCATGCACCGAGTAGGCGATGTCATCGGCGGCATCCATCACCTGAGCTTCCATGGACTTCCTGGTGCCCTCCACGCCGTCGCGCATCCAGAAGAACACCTGCAGGTCATCCTCATAGGCGCCGAACTTCTGGCTGCGGGTCCCGTCGGGCTTCAGCGGGGCCTCGTGGGCGCGCCAGGGGTATTTGACGGCGGCGTCCAGACTGGCGCGGGTCAGGTTGAGCCCGGCGGAGCGACCGTCCGGGTGGAAGCGTTTGGTCTCCAGCCGGGCCAGGATGCGTAGGGTCTGAGCATTGCCCTCAAAGCCGCCGATGTCTGCGGCCAGGTCATTGAGCACCTTCTCCCCGTGGTGGCCGAAGGGCGGGTGGCCCAGATCGTGGGAGAGGCAGGCGGCATCGACCACATCCGGGTCGCAGCCGAGCATCCGGCCCAGTTCGCGGCCTACCTGCGCCACCTCCAGGGAGTGGGTGAGCCGGGTGCGGGAGAAGTCGTCATTGCTGGGTGAGACCACCTGGGTCTTGGCCCCGAGCCGGCGCAGTGCCGAGGAGTGCAGCAGCCGGGCGCGGTCGCGTTCGAACGAGGACCGGTATACCGATTTGCCGTGCTCAGGCACCCAGCGGTCCTCATCCGCCTCGGTGTACCCGGGCGCCAGGGCAGCATACTGGCCCTCGATACGCTCTACGTTCCGCACGCTCATGAGGCCTAGCCTATCTGAGCAGTGTTGTGCGGGATGAGCTGCAAGGGACGGGAGGGAAGCGGTACAAGCCTGCAAGGGTACCGCGACCGACCGGAGCGCAGCAGATCGCCCGCACGGCGCTGCTCAGCCGCCGGAGGTGTCGACCTCGGCGTCCTGGATCATCTGGCGCTGGTCCTCGTTGAGCTCCTGGGAGGCCAGCCAGTCCTCGGGCAGGTGCACCTTCTTCGGTGAGCCGGCGCGCCCGCGGGGGCCCTCGGCGTCGTCGCCGGGGTAGCCGATCGACTGGTCCAGCTGATCGAGCAGCTCCTGAAGCTGGGCCATGGACTCCACGGTGACCAGCTGGGTGCGCAGCGCCGAACCCACCGGATAGCCCTTGAAGTACCAGGCCACGTGTTTGCGGATGTCCTGCATGGCTTTGCGCTCGTCCCCGTCGAAGTACGGAATGAGCATCTGGGCATGCCGCAGCAGGGTCTGGCAGACCATGCTCACGCCCGGCCGGTATCTGTCCTCGCGGCCCTCAAAGGCGGCCTGCAGGTCCCCGAACAGCCAGGGACGGCCCTGGCAGCCACGGCCGACGACGACGCCGTCCACCCCGGTCTGTTCCACCATGCGCACTGCGTCCTCAGCAGACCAGATGTCCCCGTTGCCGAGCACCGGCAGATCTGGCAGGGACTCACGCAGCCGGGCGATCGCCTCCCAATCGGCCTGGCCGGAGTAGTGCTGGCGGGCGGTGCGCCCGTGCAGGGCCACGGCCACCACACCGGAGTCCCGGGCCACCTTGCCGGCCTCGATGTAGGTGAGGTGGTCCTCGTCGATGCCTTTGCGCATTTTGACCGTCACTGGAATATTGCCCCGGGCTGCTTCACGGACGGCCGTGGCCACGATGGATTCGAAGAGCCGGATCTTCCAAGGCAGGGCCGAGCCGCCGCCCTTGCGGGTCACCTTGGGCACGGGGCAGCCGAAGTTCAGGTCGATGTGATCGGCCCGGTCCTCCTCCACCAGCATCCGCACCGCGTGCCCTGTGGTGACCGGATCCACCGAGTACAGCTGGACGGAGCGGGGCACCTCATCGGGCTCGTGCTTGATGATCCGCAGCGATTCCGGGCGGCGCTCCACCAGCGCGCGGGCGGTCACCATCTCGTTGACGTAGAGGCCGCCGCCGTACTCGCGGCACAACCGGCGGAAGGCGGTGTTGGTGATTCCGGCCATGGGTGCCAGCACCACCGGGGTGTCCACGGTGATGGGGCCCAGCTGCAGGGGCGGCAGCAGTGCGGTGGCGGTGGCGGCGTTGTGCTCACCACCGACGGCTGCGGGGCGTTCCAGGGTCTCAGTCACAGTTCTATTGTCCGGATTCGGTCAAGTCTGTGTAGGGATTTGCGCAAGCTGTAGGGAAATAACCCCATGCAGAGTGCAGAGCCCTACAGAGAATGAAGGTCAGGGGGTGTCGCGGGCGTAGATGAGGGCCTCGAAGTCGATCTCGGCTTCGTCGGAGGCGGTCAGCTCATCAGCGATCCGCTTCAGAGGTGCCATCGCGTCGTCGACCTCCACGGAGACCGGATACCGGGCAGAAACCAGGCCCAGCAGCTGGCGCACCGACTGCTCTGCGGCCTCACCCAGGGCGGGGTCCCACCCGATGAGCACATCGGCAGGGGCATCGGTGCGCTCAGGAGTGTAGCTGACCGCGAAGGCCAGGATCGCCTGAGGCTGGTCTGCGGCCACGGTGGCCTCGGAGCCCTCTTCGGCCGCTGCCTGCGGGCTGCGGGTCGAGCGCAGCACCACCGCACCGGTGGCACCGGATTCTGGGGAGAGCAGCATCTGCTGGGCCTTGCCGATGGTCATTTCCGAGGGATCCCAGTCATGGACGGCGTTGTAGAACTCAGCCACCAGCTGGCTCAGCTCCACCGAGCCGGTGGCGATCTCCTGCAGGTCGATGGGCAGGTGCTCCACATCAGGGACCGGCAGCGCGCCAGGCTGGATGATCACCTCCCGGGAGGTCTGGATCTTCCGGAAGCCATTGTCCTTCAGGAAGCACTGGGCAGCCGAGCCTTTAGCGCACCGGGCTTTGAGGCTCTGCACCGCACAGTTGGGGATCTCAGCTTCCAGAATGTCCAGCAGTTGGGCAGCGACCCCCTTGCGGCGGTGCTCCGGAGCTACCTCCACATAGAAGGAGAGCCGGTCCGGGTGCAGGGAGGAGCGGAAGATCGTCGCTGCGGCCACCGGCACACCGGCGTCCTCGGCCACGATGCAGCGGGACCAGGGTGCGTTGGAGGAGGGCCCCAGCAGGCTGCGATCCCGGTGGTGCATAGGGTTCTCGGGATCACCCCAGACCTCCAGGAGTGCGAGGTCATCACCGTCGGCCCAGGGGCGGACGGTGAGGCCGGAGTCCAGTGTCAGTGTTGGTTGGCCCGCAGGCGCTGTCGGCAACATCGCCAGCTAGCGTAGACCTGTTTACCCGACTGCGCAATGCACAGCACTGGACCTGGCGCCGCGGCGCTCCAGAAGCTGGCAGCTACCCCAGCAGCTTCTGCGCCAGGTAGCCCTGGACCTGGTCCAGGCTTACCCGCTCTTGGGTCATCTGGTCACGATCGCGGATGGTCACGGCCTGGTCCTCGAGGCTGTCGAAGTCGAAGGTGATGCAGAAGGGGGTGCCGATCTCATCCTGGCGGCGGTAGCGGCGGCCGATGGCCCCGGCGTCGTCGTAATCAATGTTCCACTGCCTGCGCAGGGCCTCAGCCAGCTTCCCGGCGGGCTCGGCCAGCTCGGGCTTCTTGGACAGCGGCAGCACCGCAGCCTTCACCGGGGCCAGCTTGGGGTGCAGCTTCAGCACGGTGCGCACATCCACCCCACCCTTGGTGTTGGGTGCCTCATCCTCGGCGTAGGCATCCACCAGGAATGCCATCATGGAGCGGGTCAGCCCGAAGCTGGGCTCGATCACATAGGGCACGTAGCGCTCTCCGGAGCCCTGGTCGAAGTAGCTGAGCTCCTTGCCGGAGTGTTTGATGTGCTGGCCCAGGTCGTAGTCGGTGCGGTTGGCGATGCCCATCAGCTCGCCCCATTCGGAGCCCTGGAACCCGAAGCGGTACTCCAGATCGATGGTGCGGTCGGAGTAGTGGGCGCGTTCGCCGTCGGGCACGTCGAACTCCCGCAGGTTCTGCGGGTTCACGCCCAGGTCGGTGAACCATGCCTTGCAGGCGGCGACCCACTCCTCGAAGTGCTCAGCTGCTGAAGCCGGGGGCACGAAGTACTCGATCTCCATCTGCTCGAACTCCCGGGTGCGGAAGATGAAGTTGCCCGGGGTGATCTCATTGCGGAAGGCCTTGCCGATCTGGCCGATCCCGAAGGGCGGCTTGCGGCGGGCTGCGGTGACCACATTGGCGAAGTTGGTGAAGATGCCCTGGGCGGTCTCCGGGCGCAGATAGTGCAGCCCGGACTCATCCTCGACCACTCCCAGGTAGGTCTTGACCAGGCCGGAGAACTCGCGCGGCTCGGTGAACCTGCCCTTGGTGCCGCAGTCGGGGCAGGGAACTTCGGCCAGCCCGCCCTCCGGGGCGCGGCCCTTCTTGTCCTCGAAGGCTTCGATGAGGTGGTCCTCGCGGTGGCGCTTATGGCATTGCAGGCACTCCACCAGGGGGTCGGTGAAGGTGTCCACATGCCCGGAGGCCTTCCACACCGCGGAGGGCAGGATGATCGAGGAGTCCAGGCCCACCATGTCCCCGCGCCCGCGCACGAAGGTCTGCCACCATTCGGCCTTGATGTTCTCCTTCAGCTCGGTGCCCAGCGGCCCGTAGTCCCAGGCGGAGCGGGAGCCGCCGTAGATCTCACCGGCCTGGAAGACGAAGCCGCGGCGCTTGGCCAGGTTGATGACTTTGTCGACGGTGGTCTCGGTGGCCATGGGCTCAGGTGCTCCTCGTGGGTGGTTCAGCAGGTTGTGCAGGTGCTCGGGCCGCGACGGGGCGCGACGCAGGCCAGCTTACCGCCCTCCGGGGCCCCGCCCGCGCATCAGATCGGGCAGTGAGGCGACGACGACGGCGAGCAGGGTCATCACCGTACCGAGCACTGTGGCAGCAGTCACCATCGAGCCGGGGGCGGGGACGAGCAGATCCAGCAGCAGCGAGCCGAGCAGCTGACCGGCGATCATGCCCATGGCGGCGATGAGCACCCCGACCTTGGTGACCAGGACTGCGCCAAGGGCGATGAAGACGACGCCGAGCGGCCCGCCGATGTAGTACCACCACACGGTGGGCAGCTCACCGGGGACGCCTCCGGCCAGCAGCAGCTTGCCCAGCCAGACCAGCAGCAGCAGGGCGGAGCCGGCGGCAAAGTTGAACAGGGTTGCCGGGATCGGGCTGCGGTAGGCGGCGGCCTGGTGCCCGTTGACCGCCTGCTGGGCGGCGTTGAGGAAACCGCCGGAGAACGGCAGGATCACCAGCAGCAGCCAGAGCAGCCCGCGGTCGGCGCCGGCCAGCTGCGGTGAGACCGCCCAGAGCACCGCGAGCACCGTCAGCGCTGCCCCGAGCACCCGCATCGGGCTGATCCTGCGGCGGCCCGCGGGCCCGAGGCCAATCCTGTCCCAGAGCAGCCCGCCGATGGTCTGCCCGGTGACCACTGCCACGGTGAAGACAGCCACCCCGATCATGCCGATGGTCAGGGTCTGGGTCAGCACGAAGTAGCCGCCTACGCAGCCGGCCAGCAGGTACCACCATTTGACTGCTCCGGAACGGAACGCCGGGACGACCCGGGAGACCGCCCGCCGTCCGGCGGGGGCGCAGAGCGCGATCAGGCATACCAACAGCAGGCCGGTGACGAAGCTGATCAGTGCTGAGAGATAGGGATCCCCGGTATGTGCGGAGAGCTCGGCGTTGATCCGGCCCTGGCCAGGGATCGCCATCCCGGCCGCCAGCATCACCAGGAGCAGGCCCAGCCAGACTGCAGGCGAACGCGCAGGATGGTCTGAAGCGGAGCCGGCGGGGGTCATGGGGATAAGACTAGACCTGTGTCCTGCCGAGTCTGGGCGTCGACTTTCACGATGCGGACTTTATGTTCCGCATCTCGTACTGTTGGCGAGCCTCCCCGCTGAGTGCGCACTTCTGCGGACATCTTGGCCCTCCAAGCACCCGAATCAGCCGTAAACCCTCGCACTCGACGGTCTGGCGCCCGGCCAGCGCTGCGCACGCCTGACACACCAGCGGGGAGCGGCCGCACGGCGGCAGCTGGGACACTGGAGGTATGAGCGAACAGATTGAAGTGCCGATCCGGGACGAGTCCATCAGGCTGGGCCAGCTGCTGAAGCTGGCCGGGGCGGTGGAGAACGGGGTGATGGCCCGGGAGGTGATCGCCGAGGGCCTCGTGCTGGTCGACGGGGAGCCGGAGACCAGGCGCGGCGCCCAGATCCGGCCGGGACAGAGAATCGAATTCAGAGGTGAGGAAATGGGCCTTAGTCCAGTCACCCTCGTCCTCGTGAATAACCCCTGACCACTCCCGGGCGGCGTCCTAGGCTTTGAGCACCTCAGCGGTGAGGAACTCGTTGACGTGGGCGATCTCCTGGGGGACCACCCCGTGGCCGGCCCCGGCGTAGAGCACTTTGGTGAGCTTCACGGTCTTATTCGCCCACTGGTGGGTGTAGTCGACCATCTCCTGGGGGATGATCGGGTCCTCCTGGTCCCGCCCCCAGAAGAAGGGCACCTGCTGGGCGGTGAGGGCGGCGTCGTCGAAATAGCCGGGCAGGCCCTCGCCCCGGTCGGGGTCCACGGCGAATCCGGAGAGCCCCACCATCGCGGCGAAGGCCTCCGGGCGGGTACGCAGCAGGCTGGTGCCGATCGCCATGCCCATCGAGAAGCCGATCAGGGTCACCGAGGTGTGCTGGCTGCGCACGGAGTCGATCCATCCCCAGAGATCCTCCACGGCGCCGCGGGCGGCGTCGGAAGAGTAGGCCAGCCGCTCAACGTCCAAGTCGAACCAGGTGTAGGCCCCGAAGCCCATGGCCACCGGGGCGCACACCGAGGCATAGGTGAAGTCCTGGGGCAGGCCGGGGATCATGCCCAGCAGGTCCCGCTCGTTGGCGCCGTAGCCGTGCAGCAGCACTGCCAACGGCGTGCCCTCACGCTCGGACTCCGGCCGGGTCCATTCCACCGTGTATTCAACAGTCATGGCTCAATCCTAGAAGAGATCATCCTCAGGGCTGATGGACGTTACTGACCGGTAGTGCGAAAATGCTGATGTGAGCGGAAACGAGAGCAGCAACGGGGCAGCGGCACCTGAGGCCGAGGAACTGGGCACGAGGCAGCGCGCGGAGACGGTGCATCCCTGGCAGCGCTATGTGGCTCTGGGAGACTCCTTCACCGAGGGCATCGGTGATCCGGACCCTGAGCGCCCCGGCTATCACATCGGCTGGGCCGACCGGGTGGCCCAGGAGCTGGCCCGCAGCACGGAGAACTTCGCCTACGCCAATCTGGCCGTGCGCGGGCGGCTCATCGAACAGATCCGGGATGAGCAGATCGCCCCGGCCCTGGAGCTCAAGCCCGATCTGATCACCCTGTGCGCCGGCGGCAACAACGTTATCCGGCCCGGCTCCGACCCCGATGAGACCGCACGCATTCTGGACACCATGGTCCAGCTGCTGGCCACCACCGGGGCCACCATTGTGCTCTTCAACGGGCCGGATGTGCACGACACTCCGGTGATGGGTTCGATCCGGGGCAAGGTGGCGATCTTCAACGAGAACGTGCGCACCGTGGCCAAGCGGCATGATGCGGTGGTGGCGGATATGTGGAGCCTGCGCGAGCTGACCGCCAAGGAGATGTGGGATGAGGACCGTCTGCACTTCTCCCCGCTGGGCCACCACACCATCGCCCGCGAGGTGCTGGACACCCTGAACGTGAAGCATGAGCTGGACCCGGTGACCCCGCAGCCCCCGGCCGAGCGGTCCTGGCGGGAGGCCCGGGTCGACGATGTGGTCTGGGCCCGGCACCACCTGTTCCCCTGGGTGATCCGGCGGCTGCGCGGACGCTCCTCCGGCGACGGCATCACCGCCAAGCGCCCGGAGATCGAACCGCTCTTCGGCGGCTCCATGCCACCGGGCGGAAGCAGCTCCGAGGCTGAGAAGAGCTAGCTCAGACCCACCCAGTCCTTGGAACCGTCGGTGTAGAACTGCTCCTTCCAGATGGGCACCTGGGCTTTGATCTGCTCGATGAGCTCTGCGCAGGCGGCGAAGGCCTCGGCCCGGTGCGCGGAGGCGCAGGCGGCCACCAGGGCGTGGTCACCGATCTCCAGGCTCCCTGTCCGGTGCGCGGCCCACACCCGTACCTGATGCTTCCGGGCCACCTCCGCGCACACCTCAGCCAGCACCTGTTCTGCACTGGGATGCGCGGTGTAGCTGAGCCTGCCCACGGGCTTTCCGCCGTCGTGGTCACGCACGATCCCGCAGAAGAGCACGACGCCGCCGCACTCGGCCGACCAGACCTCAGCTTCAGCCTGTGCCGGCTGGAGCGGCTGGGCTGAGACAGCTGTATGCACCACGCTCATAACCGGCTCCAGTCCCCGGAGACGCCCCCGGATTTTGTGATGACCTTTGTTTCAGCGATCACCGCGGCCCGGTCCACACCTTTGATCATGTCGTAGAGGGTCAGTGCGGCCACCGAGGCAGCGGTCAGCGCCTCCATCTCCACACCGGTCTGCCCGGTGGTCCTCACCTCAGCGGTGATCTGCACACTGCCGGGCTGGGGAGCATCCAGCTGTAGGTCCACGGTGACTTTGCTGATTGGCAGCGGGTGGCACAGCGGCACCAGTTCTGGTGTTTTCTTGGCGGCCATGATTCCGGCGATCCGCGCTGTGCTCAGGGCGTCTCCCTTGGCCAGCCCGTTCTCGGCCAACAGGCTGATTACCTCAGGTGTGGTCACCACCGTGGCGACTGCTGCCGCGGTGCGCGCGGTGACCGGCTTCGAGGAGACATCGACCATTGCGGCACTGCCGTCGCCGCGGACATGGGTCAGTTTCTCGGACTCGCTCACAGCAGGATTGCCTCCAGTGGGGTGCCAGCAGGGATCTCCACCATATCCTCCGGGATCTCCAGCAGGGCGTCGGAGCGCGCCAGATGGCCCAGCAGGTGCGAGCTGGGCCCGCCCACCGGCACCGCCGCGGGCAGCACCGCCGCCTGCCCGGCAGCCAGCTGCACCCGGCGGAACTGGCGCAGTCCGCGGGGTGAGACCAGAGGTTCCGCAAGCCGCACCGGCACGCGGCGCTGGTCCGGGCAGCCGGGGTCCAGGGAGGCCAGCGCAGGGCGCAGCAGAACCTCCAGGCTCACCGCACAGCTGACCGGGTTGCCGGGCAGGGCGATCACGGCGACCGGTCCGTGCTCAGCGCTCAGGCTGCCCCAGCCCTGGGGTCCGCCGGGCTGCTGGGCCACCGAGCCGAACTGCACGCCCCGGCTGCCCAGCGCCTGGCGCACCACTTCATAGGCCCCGGCGCTGATCCCCCCGGCGGTGATGATCAGATGCGGGCGGTGCTGGGCAATGAGTGCTTCCAGGGCGGCGTCGAACCTGTCCGGGCTGTCGCTGGGCACCCGGGCGGAGATCACCTGGTGGCCGAAGTCCTCACAGGCGGCACTGATCAGCACGGAGTTGGCATCGTAGAGCTGGCCGGGCCCCAGCGGCTCGCCCGGTCCGCGGATCTCCTCCCCGGTGGCCAGCACCAGAGTGAGGACCGGCTCGAGAACACGCACCTCGGCGGCTCCGCAGGCTGCCAGCAGGCCGAGCCGGGCCGGGGTCAGGGCGTCCCCGGGTCTGAGCACCGTCTCCCCTGCGGCCACGTCGGAGCCTGCCCGGCGGATGAACCGGCCCGGCTGGAGGTCCTCGGCGGTCAGATCCGTGAAGCGCACCTGGGCCGGTTCGCCCCGGCCCGGCGCCTCCAGCACGGTGAAGCCCTCTGCGGTCCTCTCCACCG
>NZ_WRPM01000037.1 GCF_009758175.1 Nesterenkonia alkaliphila | reverse complement strand
GAAGAGATCCTTGAGTCCCTCGGCCGACTAATGCAACGAACTAAAGGCGCAGGACACTAGTAGTACTTGGTTAGGTGGGTCCGGCGCGTTGACAGTAGGGGCAGAGGTTGTGTCAGTGCCGTGAGGAAGCAGCCACGCTTATACGTCGATGACACGGTTGAGGATGCTCTCGAGGTCTTCGATGACGGCAGGTGCGCCCCCTGGTGGTCTTTGATGGCCGCGAGGCTGTGGGGGTGCTGCGTCTTCCAGCTGTCGGCCGAACACCGTTCCGCCGCTCCAGACCAACTGGCCCCCAGATTCAACGAGTAAACCAAGCCGACCAGGGCCGCTTCACTGAAAGTCGTGCCCCCGTAAACTTGCCGAGGAACCAAACAGTCAGAAAATGTTATGTTCCAATGATGGTGGATAACTATTCGTAGCCATTGCGCATGGGCTGCCCCGAATTGGCCGGCCAGTTTTCTGACGAGGAGCATCTGTGTCCGTGAGCAGCTATAAAGAGCGATACCGCGAAATCGCCGAGGTGTTGGCTCGTCATGGTTTGGGGTTCCTCATCGGCATCGCGGGGCTGGAGAAAATGGTCCCATTCCATCGGGGACTACTGGGCCATAAGACCCAGCAGTCCCCGTACACGAACCCAGAGCATCTCCGGCTCGCTCTGGAAGAACTCGGCCCAACCTTCACCAAGTTGGGTCAGATGCTGTCCACACGTTCGGACCTGTTGCCTGCTGGCTATCTGCAGGAGTTGAGTAAACTGCAGGACGGCACGCCTCCTTTCGCAGGTGATGCAGCTTCTCGCCTCATTGAACAAGAACTGGGCGCGGCACCCGAAACACTTTTCGCTGACTTTGATGCCGAACCCCTGGCCAGCGCGTCGATCGGACAGGCACATTCGGCCCGCCTTGGGGACGGGACCCGACTCGTGATCAAGGTTCGTCGGCCCGGGGTAGTGTCACAAGTTCAGGAGGATCTCGAGATTCTGCAGAATCTTGCCTCCAAAGCCTCGCGTAGGTGGGAGGCTGCCAGTGGCTACGATGTGGTGGGTTTGGCCCAGGAGTTCGCACGGACCCTTCGAGCCGAACTCGACTACATGCAGGAAGGCAGCAATGCCCAGCGAATTGCTGAGAGTTTCGAGGATGATTCTGGTGTCTACGTCCCCCGGGTCTATTGGGAATACACCACCTCACGGGTCCTGACCCTGGAGCGGCTCACTGGATTAAAGGTTGATGACATCGAAGGCCTTGATCGGGCTGGTATTGATCGCCAGGCATTAGCTAACCGCGCGGTTGGGGCTATCGCAAAAATGGTCTTCGAGGATGGCTTCTTCCATGCTGATCCTCACCCCGGGAACTTGTTCATAGAACCGAGCGGCCGCATCGGTTTAATCGACTTTGGCATGGTCGGTGAAATTGATGACCGGTTGCGCCACCAGCTCGGCGCCCTGTTGGTCGCTCTGGTTCGCGCCGATCCGGGCCGGATTGCTCAGGCTCTGTTGGATCTGTCGACCGCGAATCGTGCCGTGGAGCGGGCCCAGCTGCGTGAGGACCTCAAAGGAGTTGTTGCTCTCTACCAAGGCCGCCTCCTGGGAGATATCGACATTCCCGCTCTGATCAGAAGAGTGCTGGCCCTGCTGCGACATCACCACCTGCAGCTTCCACGCGAAATCGCCTTGGTCCTTAAGATGGTTCTAATGGCCGAAGGCATGGGCGTCCGGCTGGACCCTGAATTCAACCTAGGTGAGGCACTCGGCCCTCATGTGCGCAAGCTTGCCGTGCAACAAGCCGGTCCTCTCGCTTACGCCAGGCTGCTCGGCCAGGCCAGCGGCGAGGCTGCTGAGCTTGCCCTGGAGTTCCCCGGGATGCTCCGGCGGATACTCGAATCCGTCGACACCGATGGTGTCGAGCTGCATCTGCGGGCAGCCGAGCTAGAACCTCTCATGGGGAGAGCAGAACGGATCGGGAACCGGCTGGTAGCTGGGCTTATTGCTGCAGCGTTCGTCAGAGGCGTTGGCGAGTTAGTGAGCGCAGACGACGAGAGGCTTCGTCGCTGGTCTGGCCCGCTCTTGGGTGCAGGAATCGGCGTGGCAGGAACGCTGGGGTCCTACCTGGCCTGGACCTCTCGACGACGAAAGCGATGAACGACGCCGCCAACTCAACCCGGCAACTCCCTTTCCATAGTCTTCGACGGCCACCAGGGCACCCAAGTCACCGCGTCAAGCGAGCCGGAAAGAGGCAGGATGCGAAACCCTACTCACCTCCTGAGGGGCCGTAGGCGTCTTGGTCCACCATCCTGTGGATGCCGCGGGCCTGGCCTTCGATGCGCTTGAGGCGGGCGAGGTAGCGGTCCTTGTCGCTGAAGTAACCGTGGCCTGCGGTGGGCGAGTCGGTCGTAGTGGTCATTCTGGTTTTCTCCTGCTTTGG
>NZ_WRPM01000036.1 GCF_009758175.1 Nesterenkonia alkaliphila | reverse complement strand
ACCCGCCGAGCACGAGCGAAACTCACCGAAATGGCAAGCTAAATCAGAGACGGACCACTAGGTTGCGGTAATCCTTGGAGTACTCATCCTCAGCCAGGTCATGTTCCACCTTGAGATCCCGGCCGGCGAAGGCGCTGAGCCCTTCCACAATTCGGGCGGTACGGCGCTGCACCTCGGTGCTGTGCGAGGTGGTGTGCTGCGCGTGAGTCTCAGGATTCTCCGGTTTCGGCCTCACCAGTTGGTGGGTGATGATCGCGCCGGCGTTGATCATGGGGTTCAGTGGACGGCCGGTTCCGCCTTCGAGTGAGAGTTCATTGAACGCTTCACCGGAGGGTTCAGTGCCGACAGCTTCGTGGACCCGTTCCAGACCAGCGTCATCCACGGCGAGGGCGTAGACGAACGGCTTGGAGATGGATTGGATGGTGAAGTAGTGGTCATCATCCCCGGAGGCGTACTCGGAACCATCGGCAGTGACTACGGCCAGAGCGTGCAGAGCGGGGTCAGTGGCGCCCGGGGCAGGGATATCCCGGGAGACTTCGCCGGAGGTGTCCTCTCCGCACTCGGCAAGGACATGGTCCAGGTACTCGCTCACCGAGGAGGCACGCTCGGGCTGTTCGGCGTCGGAAGAGGTTCCAGTCATGCCGACACCCTAACTGCGAATCGCTCCTGCACGCAGAATTCAGGCTTGAGGTGAACTCCTGCGCTTTCAGGGCACGAGGGTGGCTCCGGCAGGGAGTGGTAACGGGGCCGCAGCTGAGATCGGGGTTGCTTGCATACCTGTGCGTGTCAAGCACCCGCTGCTATCGCTGTTCTGTTCAGCCGAGGCCCCCGTGTCTGGGCTGGTGTCCGTCACCTGTTCGGATGCTGTTGGACTGGCTTCGTTCGGAGTAGGAGTCACGGAGGAGTCGGAGGGACCCGGCTCTGTGGGGTCGGGTCCCTCCGGGATCGGCGACGGTCGTCGGCTTTCACCGCCAGGCCTGATACCCGGCGGTTCCGTCGTTGATCATTCACCGGCAACAGATGAATGAAGGCGTCCCAGGCGATTATCTCTGCTCCACGTGGTTGACTGAAGATGCTCAGCTCAACCTAAGTTCAGTACTACCGCGATGGAAGCGGAAATCTATGATCTGTCTCATTCTCCCTGATAATCTTGACGCAGATCACAGGCTGGGCACGGGCAGATTCTCGGCGTGCAGGACGGTGAAGTCATGGAATACCGGAAGATGTGGGTTGGAACAGAGCCTGGGACCCACCTGGACAAATCTCGTAGTGGTCGAGGCGGCTATCGCGCAACAGCCCGCTCCAGTGACAACAGGCTCGTAGGGCAGGCTGAGTTGTTCCCTGTGGAGGACGAGCCCAATGATGAGCGCGATTCAGTCCTGCTCGGGGCACTTGCAGGATTAGCAGTGGTTGGCCTCTCAGTTGGAGCTGCGGCAGTATTCAAGGGCGTTCGTGAACGGAGAGATCACCGCCTGGACGAATCCGCCAGCACTGAACATCAGGTTGGAACTCAAACGCAGGGCTACCAATCGGCTCCTGCGGGTTGGTACGACACTGGGCAGGACCGGCTTCGCTGGTGGAATGGTCGCCAATGGACGGAGCACTTCCGGTCGGTCAGCCCCACCAACGCCCCGCCTGGTTGGTACGATGCTGGTCACGGTCGGCAGCGATGGTGGGACGGGCACAGGTGGACTTCACACTTCCAGCCCCCGCTCAATACAGCTTCGCCTGCATTGCCCCACTATGGCGAGGACCCCGGGGCACCTCAATCACACGACGTGAGAATCAGGACGGAACCTGTGACCATCAGTATGAGCAGGGCAGAGTGGGAAGGCCGTATTCGCGCCATGGTGCTCGCTCGAGCATTCAGCGAGGAGCAGTGGTTTCTTCTTTCCCATGCCAGAATTGTGGACGGAGACCCAGAGCTTCTTCAATGTCAGGGTTCGCTCCGGAAATTGACTCCTGGCGAGTTCGAGCAGCTCATACCGGGTATCTTTGATGCTAGATCAGTAACCGATTCCCACGGGCATCACGTTGACCCCCACAGAGGAGGATGATCAAGTCGATCACCCACCAGATGCCGCAGCCGCCAATCGTGATGAGCTTCAGTATCCCCGTACCGTATTTCCCCAGGTAGAACCGGTCTGCTCCAAAAATCCCGAAGAACAGCGAGAGCAGCAAAACGATCCAGAAGCTCTTCAGATCGTGAGGGATCGGGTACACGTTATGAGAGGGGTGCGCTGGCACGCCCGATGACAGGGCCTGGGGGACCTGGGGCCAGGGCATTTCTGGCTGGATCCCCGGTGGAGGAGGCTGAACAGTCGCCCATTGTCGCGGTGAAGGAGGCGGGGGCGAAGTAGACATGGCTTCCTCCTTTGTTGACGATATGGAAGACCCCAGGCGGGATTGTACTGTCATCGTACCGGCCTCCGACGGGCTGATTACTCAGAGGGATGCTCCGATGCGACCTTCATGGACGAGCTTCTTGATGCTGCCGGTCCAACACACAGGATGTGAAGTTCTCGGAGCTTTGCCCCCGGCGCAGGGCGGTCGTGTCAGCGGCTTCACACGCACATTAGACTGAAAACCGAATCTCGCCCGCACTACTGACCGCATCGGAGAAGATCGGCTGATGACGCAGCCTGCAACAGAGGCAATAACGCATTTGGCAACAGAGCTGTCTGAAGCATTTCCAGCAGACACCATCGTCATCCTGGGCAAAGGGCCCTCGGCCGAAGAGGTGGACACCAGGGTCTTCAGAGACCGCCTCACCATCGGAATCAACGACGCCGAGCGCATCCACCCCACCGACGTCACCATCTTCTACGAAGACTGGGTTGCCGAATCCCTCCAGGATGAGGGCCTGCACGCCCGCGCCTACGTCACCTCCACGGATTTCCGGCCTGAGGGAAAGACTGTGGTCAAAGCCCCGCACCGCCCCCTGGGCAATGATGAAGAGGACCTCATGCTCTCCCGGTTCCAGAGCCGCGAGGAGTTCTCCGTGGAGGGTGCGATCTTCCTCTCCGCGCTGGAGCTGGCCCGTGCGGTGGCCGACAGCAAAGGCCGCACCCAGACGGTGTATATGGTGGGCTTCGACTTCACCGGGGGCACCGGCCCTGCCCGCTCGGCCACGACCTCCTTCGCCCCCGACTCCAGTCTCCGCCGAGCCAACCTCGAGATCCAGCAGTACATCATGCGCAATGCGCTCTACGTGCTGGAGGACTCCAACCTGGACGTCATACACGTGGGCACCAAGGAGTTCTCCGCACTCACCGTAGCGGACCTCAACGCCCAGCACCGTGTACAGGTCACCCCACCAGGAAGGGTGAATGACGACGCCGCGGTCGAGACGCCTACGGTGGAGATCACCGCTGAGATCACCACAAATCACTTCGGGGACCTGCAGCGCCTGGAGCAGCTGGTCCATGCGGCCCACGCCGCAGGGGCAGACTGGGTGAAGGTGCAGAAGAGGGATGTGGACACCTTCTATACCCCGAAGCAGCTGGCTGCCCCCTATAAGTCACCGTTCGGGAACACCTTTGGTGATTACCGGCGTCAGCTGGAGCTGGACAAAGAAGGCTTCCTCTTCCTGGAAGAGCTGACCAAGGACCTGGGCATCGGGTGGTTCGCTTCCGTACTGGACCAGCCCTCGTTCGAGTGGATCACGCGGGAACTGGACGTGCCGCTGGTGAAGTTGCCCTCCACGATCTCGGAAAAGAAGGACTACCTCGAACACGTAGCGCGGAACTACACCGGTTCCCTGGTGATCTCCACCGGAATGACGGATGTCTCCTATGAGGACTGGCTGCTGAAGACCTTCACCAAGCAGGAGACTCTGTACCTCCTGCACTGCAACTCCGCCTATCCCACCCCGGATGAGCACACCAATATCGGAGTGGTGCGGCACTACGCCGAACTGGCAGCCCGGCAGGCCGATAAGCCTGGACCTAAGATCGTTCCTGGCTACTCCAGCCATGACTTCGGATGGATGGCTTCAGCATTGGCAGTGGCTGCCGGTGCTGGCATGGTGGAAAAGCACGTGAAGCTCGGCACCACCGAGTGGGCACACTTTGATGCTGTAGCCATGGATCTCGCCACAGAAGACTTCACTGAATACGTGGCCGCCATCCGCAAGGCCCAGGTGCATGTTGGCTCGACTCAGAAGAAGATCACTGCCAGCGAGCACCACAAGTACTGAAGCACAGAGAACCCTCCGAATTAATATGCCGAGTTCGGAATCCTGGCAGGCCGTCAGCAGTGTCTAAGGGGGAGAGCCGGCGCTTGACTGATAATCTCAATTCGATACGTGTCCTCAGTTTCTGCCCCTATCACCAGCAGGTCCATGAAATACAAAGTTGTGAACTTCCGGGCCGATCGCATCAGCGGTTGGTTCTACGACCCAGCACAGGCTGAGGGGCGCAGACCCCTGGATTTGCTGGTGGATGGTGAGCCTGTAGCCGCAGTGCCCTGCAATATTTTCCGGGAGGAGCTTCCTGAGGAGGAGTTCTCCACTCGGAACGTCGGATTTGTGACTACACTGCCGCCCCAGTTGTGGACGGGGCAGAGCTACTCAGTAGCGTTGCGCGAACGTAGTGAGGGCCGAGTCCTCCACGAGAAAACCCTGTCTGCGCCGGACCGGCGTTTTTCCGCCGACCCGGACCTGATCGGGGACTTCAATATTTCAGAACTCGGACAGATCGCGGGCTGGGTAAGTTACCAAGGCGGTCGCTGCTGGGTACGCATCTATGTGGACGGTCAACGGGTGTGCGCGCGTAAAGCTGATGCACCGACGATTGCCTGGTCAGAGGGCGAGCTGGCCATTGCTGCCCCCAGAGGCTACGCATTCTCATACCAACTTCCCGGTGAGCACTTCGACGACGAAGAGCACCTCGTGGAGACAGTGGTCGTCTCGCCGAAGGGAGTTGTGACAGCAGCACAGTGCCGAGTCAAGCTGTCCTCAGAGCATCAAGAATGGGCCGAGGAGGAATCTGAGCGGGTGTCCGCAGGTCGCAGAGACTGGCGACCCCCGTGGAAGAAAGCCTCCAAGATCCGTCACGACATTCGCGTGGAAAAGTTTGAGCTGACTTCCTCCTACGCCCGGGTCGCCCTCTCGGGACCGGTGAAGAACAAGCGTGTGATCCTACGCCTGGGAAGCAGCGCCGTCGCTCTTCGGGCGCTGGAGAGCACAACGCAGCAGGGGGCACGCTCGTACGCTGCCGAGATACCCATGGCAAAACGTCTTTCAGCCGCGCTCCCCAGGTGGGACAAAGGCTCAGAGCTGGAAGACACCTACGACCTCCGTTTGGGCGAAGCTGCAGGTAGCCGCCCCAGCGGGCTTCCAGACACACTCACCGATGACCACCCTGGTGAATTGGCGTTCTCCGGGGTGCGGTTGGAAGCAGGCCAGCTTGGAGGCTTCGCTTTCCATACCGGCGACTTAGATACGTCTCTGTCCATCGTGCTTTCGGAAGTCACCGGTAACGGAACTGAAGAACTTTTCAGAGTCAGGGCTGCGAGCGGCGATGAGGATGCCGCGATTCTTCATGGAGTCCAGCAGACTGGCGGGTATACCGTTCCACTGCCCCTGGATGAGTTGCTGGACCGCCCTGTGAACCTGATGCTCACAGCAGAGCATGAGGGTGTTGCACATGAGCTGTGGCGGGTGGAGCAGTTCCTGCTGACGCAGGACTGGGTGTTGACTCAGGCCTTGGAGACTCCTAACCGCCGCAGTGCCACGGCCCTGATAGTTAGAGCCCGCCGGGCTGGACTCGACACCGCCGTCGAATCATTTCTCAGCCAGTACAAGGCTGCCGCTTCAGAGTTAACACTGCGTGACCTTGAGGTGGCGATCGCTGATTACCGCCGTGATTCGGAGAGTGACTCACTAGCACCCTCCTCGGGAGCGCTCTGGTACTGGGTTGAGGAACTTCGGAACAATAGGGGCCGCCTGCAGTGGTTTACGCAGAACGCGATCCGGAACCGCACCGGGGACGCAAAGGATGTGCTGGCTTATGCGGCAACGAAGGGCCGGCACGACTTCGCGCAGCTCCATGGACTATTGGAGTCAACGCGGGCTCAGCTGTTCACGGCAGAAGCCACAGAGCGTATTATGCGAAACTCCTGGCGTTCAGCTCTCCTCTGCCTGGCCAGGTTCCTGTACTCCGCTCCTCGGGACGAGACCGATTGGCTCGACGCGCTGACACTTTATTCCCTCGTCCACGAACACAGGGGACTTGAATCAGTACGTACGACAGACCGCGCCTATTACGGTGATCTGCTCGTATGGCGCAGGCGATATGAGGACGCTCGTAACGTGCTGGACACGGAGGACTTCGATCCCCAACATGATTACTCACAGCGGGTCCTGGCCCTGAACACGCTTAATCCGGCGCTGAACTCTAGCGCAGATTCTTCCGGCTGGTGGGCACAGTTCAACACCGTGTTGACTGATGGAGGCGCTGAGCCCGTCTCCGCGGATGCTACTGACGTGTCATTCTTCTCCTTGCCCACGTGTTTAGCTCATCGGGCGTCCACGGGAGAGTCAGAGGGCCCTCTGGTCAGTGTCATCATGCCTATCTATGAGCCGAGTACCGCCACAGATGTCGCTGTGGCTTCGCTGTTAGGCCAGACCTGGGGCAACCTTGAGATCATCATGATTGACGATGCTTCGCCGTCCGAGACTGCGGACGGCACAGCCACCGGCTACCGACACCGGCTGGAGCGTCTGGCCGAACAGGACAGCAGGATCCGATTGATCTTCAATACGGAGAACCGCGGTTCCTACTCTGTGCGTAACGAAGCCTTAGATCTGGCCCGGGGCGAATTCTTCACTGTGGCAGATAAAGACGATTGGCATCATCCGCAGCAGATCGAGATTCAGGCGCGTCAGCTCGTGAACGACCCTGAACTGATCGCCAATGAAACAAACTGGGCACGGGTGGATGCGAACCTTAAGTTCATTATGCGCTCAGCCACCGGTCGGGTGGTCTACCCGTCCCTCCCGTCCTTGATGTTCCGCCGGGAGCCTGTGCTGCGGGACTTGGGCTATTGGGACACCGTGCGTAAGTCAGGCGATTCCGAGTTCAAGAGCCGCATGGAAAACTACTACGGGTTCAAGATCGAGCCGGTCACATCAGCGCCGTTGGCCCTGGCACTGATGGAGGGGGGCAATCTCACAGCGAACGATATGGGAGCCGGATACCTGGCACCAGATCGCCGGGCATATCTTCGAGCCTATAAGAGGTGGCACCGCTCGATTCGTGAGGACGATGCCTCACCGTATATGCCAAAGACACTGGACAAGCGCCCTTTTGTAGCACCGCCGGCATACCTGCCCCAGCGGTCCCTTGACGTGCCGTCATATGACGTGGTCTTCGCCTCGGAGTTTGGGTTCCTCGCCGGGAACTCGACGTCGCTGTTCAACGAGATTTCAGTGTGCTTGGAGGCAGGGCTCAAAGTGGGAGTCATTCCCTTACAAAACGGCCTCATTCCTTCTGCTGCGAAGCGCCAGTTCAACCAGAGAATTGATGAACTGATCTTTGATGGGAGAGTAGACCGGCTTTCTCTCGATACTGAGGCAGTCACAGACTTGCTCGTCATTCGTTGGCCCACTGCAGTGCAGATTGTCAGAGATAGCCCGGCGGCCTTGCGGGCTGGCCGGATAGTGATCGTCTCGAATCATCCGCCTTATGAACCGAGCGGAGAACGTCGTAGTTACGATATTGGTGTGGTCACCCGAAACGTAGAGCGAATCTTTGGAAGGCGTCCGTTGTGGGCTCCTCAGAGTGAACAGATCGGCGCAATGTTGGAGCCGCTGCTGCCCGCGTCGGACCTTGCTGATTGTTCTTGGAAGGGGATTATCCGGCTCAAAGATGAACACATCTCAAGGAACCGCTTTGATCCGTCGCGGTGCCCTGTGATTGGTAGGCATGCCCGGGATGATACAGCAAAGTGGCCCTCTGATCGTGAAGTGTTCCGACAGGTCTATCCTGTAGATGGATCTGTGGATGTGTGCATCCTTGGAGGGGCTCGCGTGCCGATGAGAAAGGGTTACCTTCCCCGTTCGGCTGAGAACTGGGAGATATACGCCTTCAATGAAATTGAGGTTGACCAGTATCTGTCACAGAGGATCGACTTCTTTGTCTACTTCCACTCCGACGGGTGGTTAGAAGCTTTTGGCATGGCGATTCTCGAAGCGATGAGCTACGGGGTCGTGTGTGTGCTTCCCTATCATTTCGAGCCGGTATTCAAAGAGGCTGCTGTCTACGCTGCACCTGAGGACTCGTTGTCGGTGGTCAAAAACCTCTGGGGAGAAGCTCAGTATGCTGCTCAGCAGGCCCGAGCGCGGCGTTTCATCGAGCGCGAATGTACGCCAAATGCATATCTTGAAAGACTCGCCAGTCTCGGGGTTGGAATTGAACGATAGAAAAAGTTTATTCAAAATAAATGATCTCAGAAAGTGGACAAATTGAGTGACTCTATTTCAAATGAATCAGAAACTAGCTCCCAAATCCCCCTTCCTGTAGCAGCACTAGAGGGGAATCTGCGACGCTACACCCTGGGGAAGATCTTCAACGCCCCGAACGCATGGGTTGACGAGTGGGTTCTGGGGGCTAATCAAGAAGTTCATTTGGCCAGAGAGGGCCACGAGTATATTCTGGTCCGAAAGAATAAGAAATACACGTTGCACCTTTCGCACAACTGCCAACCGCGAGATTTTATAAATTTGACGGAAGGGAGGGGTGCTGCCACTAACCCCAGTCAAACATATCTAGTTCAAGTCAAAGCAAGCACTTCGGAAAATCTAAGAATCTCTCTTGTCGTTCACGAATTTGATAATTCTGGAAGTCGAATTTCGCGACACGTCATAGATCCTGGGAAGCAGATGTTATACACGACCTCTTCCTCCGCCTCCCGGCTAGCGCTGTCACTCCGGTTTGAAGGGGCTGGGGAGGCAAGGATCCAAGGATTGGAATTCACCGAGGTAAAGGGGGTAAAGGAGCAGGACCCCGGTCTTACTCCGGTCAAGGATCAGGCCGCTAGCGAATCGAAGTCTATCTCCGCGAACAGTGAAACGAATCTTCCCGGAAACTCATTCGGTAACTCTGCTGTGCTGTGGGGCGTGGGCCCGGAATTTGAATACGCATCACGAATCAGGCGAGCAAGCGGAACCTATGAAACGTTCGCTCTTCGTTCCAAGAGCCTCAAGATCCGGGATGCTTTCGCGCGCAACGCAACCAATCTGCAGTTTGACCTCCAACAACTATTGCGGATCCTCCGCGTGATGCGCGGAGGGAAGCTGAGTGGCGCTGGTGCTGTTATCAAGGAATGGGATGCGAAAGGGCTGCTAACGTTGGCACGAGTTCTCGCAAACCAGAGAATTCTGGCGCACGATCTTGATGATGCTGCGATGATTTTCAACGTAGTCCGCAAACTAGGGGGTGGGTCAGTTCTTGGGCGCTCTGACAACCTGATCTACACCGAGGTACTCAGCGACCTCGGGCGATGGACTGAAGCTCATAAGTTGTCCCGGCAGCAACGCGCTTTCCGGGGACAGCCAGTTCAGGAAGGACTTTTCCGGGCAAACTATGCACTTGCTGCAAGTGAGAGCCCTGATGAGTTGAAGTGGCTCGAAATAATTAATGCGATGTACGACCGGGAAGCCATTACAGCCGTCGAGTTGGTGGGACAGGAGTCGAAGAATCGACTCGACCGCCTCAAAGGCACCGCCGAACCTCGTACCGTTGAGGGGCCTCAGGTCTCTGTGATTGTTCCATCCTTTGAGGGCGCAAGTCTCATACGTACCACACTGGACTCTTTAATGAGTCAGACGTGGGCGAATCTGGAGATTATTGTAGTCGATGATGGGTCGAGCAAAGACAATCAGAGTGCACTAGAAGCCGTCATAGATGATTACCCTGAAGTCCAACTTGTCCTCCAGCCTCAAAATAGAGGAGCGTACGTCGCGAGGAACGAAGGCCTGAAGAGATCAACTGGCGAGTATGTGACTGTCCATGATGATGATGATTGGTCCCACCCAGAGAAGATCGAAAGACAAGTTAAGCGATTGTTGGAACGTCCCGAGCTACGCGGTACGATGAGCAGGCACGCCCGGAGTACAAATGACCTAATAACTACTCGCATCAACAATAATCCTTTGTTTTCGCAAGCCAACTTCTCATCGCTGTTGGTGAAGCGGGAGGTGTTCGACGACTTCGGCGTGTGGGACGAGGTTAACAGGGGTGCTGATGCTGAGTTCCGAGACCGGATTCTTTCCGACGGCCAAGGTGAGGTTGAAGTTGTCGGACAGGCTCCGCTCTCATTCACCCGGACACGCGAAGTTTCCTTGACTGCTGGTGACCTAAACCGGGGCTACATTGATCCTTCACGCCTATTCTATGTAAGCGCATATCAGCGAGCCCATCGTGATAAGACCATGCGGGAGTATCCAAGACCGTTGAATATGATGCCAGGTAAGCGCAAGGCTGACCTGGGTTCCTTTGACGTAGTATTCATGACAGATTTCAGATTTCCAGGAGGGACTAGCAGTCTAACAGTTAACGAGATTATTGAAGCGAAGCAAATGGGTCTTCGTGTAGGTTTGCTTCATATAGGTTCCTCAGTGAATGGAATGAAACCACCGATAGTCGACAAGGCTCTAGATGCCGCGATGTTGCCGAAAGTCGAAGTTCTCTCACCGAGGGATAAGTTTCACACTAAGCTGCTGATAGTTAGGCATCCTACAGTGTTGCAGTACGCTGACAATCAAGATTTCGGCTTTACCGCTGGACGCGGCATTCTCGTGGTGAATCATCCTCCCGTCCTTGATGGCGGTAGCGGTTACGTTTATGACCTTGGTAGATGTAGGCAGAACCTGCCCTGCTCGGTAACGGAGAATGTTTCTGTGATGGCTGAATCTGGCGTTACACGTTCACTTCTGGCTGCAGTTGAGCCAAGTTTCAAGTTGGATGAGGAGCTGTGGCCGGGGTTCACGAGCGACAAGGGATCAGGGCCGCGGGTTGTCGATAGTTCTCGGGTACCTGTACTGGGACGGCACTCTAGGGATAGTGCAGTTAAGTGGCCGGATAAGCTTGAGACTCTACTGCAAGTCTATGGCGGTGGCCCCCACGCACGTGTGCGAATCCTAGGCGGAATCTCCTCCCTGCCGAAACGCCATCAAGATAGGTTGAGGGAGCAATCCGAGGTATTGGGTTTCAATGGCGAACCTGTCGATAGTTTCCTAGATTCAATAGATTTTTGGGCGTACTTTCACTCATCGAGCTTAACTGAGTCATTTGGGATGGCTACAGTAGAGGCTATGTTGAAGGGGGTAGTTGTAATATTGCCGCACTACATGAAAAAGAACTTTGGTCAGGGTGCCGTTTATTGTCGCGAGGACGAGGTGCGCTCTGTTGTGAAGGACTTGTGGAGTGATCCTGTGGTATATCTCAGGCAATCGGAAGCCGGTTTACGTCTCGCGCAGAATCTTTATAGTGAAGCTGCATTTCGCGAGCGACTTAGGAAGTATATGAGTTGATGACGATTCGCTGAGTCTGTGTTTGTGCTCTTTGGGGTGACGCTGATTTGGCGTTGTCGTATATCGGGATCTAGTTAGTGACTTTAGTGTGCTCTCGGGTGAAGCTCATAGCCACTCAATTTGCGGAGCGTTCCTCAGAATCACTTGGAAGAAAATGGAAATAAATAGACTCTATTTTAAATGTATATATACATCTCATGTGACTATAACTCATTACGCCGCTTCTGGAGTACCGCCAAGCGACTCACGCCTCGGTCCCGTGTTTCGTAGCCGGGTGCTTCTGAGGACCACCTTTCGAGAATCTCCTGCTCGGTTTTGCGGTGAGTATCATCCAACAGAACTAGTGCTTGCGGTGAAAGGCTCTCGCGCAGTGTGGGAAAGGCGGGGTACCTGGCGCTCTCGCCAGTTGCCTGCGGTGGGCCGTCGATGAGAAGTATGTCGATATCCGTGACATCGGAGAAAGAGCTTTGAGAGTACCAAAGGAATTCGTGGCCACTGACTGCGACATTCTCGAGAGGTGCTAGACGACACTCGATCCTCTTGTTAAAGTTGTGGCGGCGAACATAACCCTCTGTTATGTTCCTGTATTCTTTTAGGTGGTCAACTGTGATTATCTTAGTGCCAAATGCTTCTGTTAGATAGCCCATCCATATCGTCGATGCGCCGCCCCCGAGCTCTAAGATTACTTTGGGCCTTGTTTCCTTGATCAAGCTAGACAAGTGTAAGAGTGTACGGGGGTCCATTGCGAAATTTCCGGAAGGCGGCATGATTGGACCTGGAGTATCTAACTGGGGGTAGAGCTGCCAGAGGGCCTCTGTTTGCTGTATAGTCTCGGTTGATGAGGTTGTCACGTGCCTCTGCAGGCGGAGGCGATTTGTAGAGACCTGACTGACAATTTCATTCTTTACAGCCTCTATTGCCTCCTTATTTTGAGTGTCGATATCATGTATATCCTTGCTCAGCTTTATTACAGCCTCGGTCAGTTGATCGAGTTTTTTTTCAATGAATTGGAGTTGCTCTATTGAGTCGGTCATCCTGGTCCTCCTGTGCTTGATGTGCTGAAGCAAGACTAGTGCAAAATCTCTCTGCCAGGTGATGACGGAGTGAGAGGTTGACTTCACGTGTAAGCAATGTCCGTTTGGGGAGTGTTGCACCCGGGCCCGGTGCGAGGTGGAGGTTACTACGTGTACGGTTGTCGCGGGTGGAGTGTATGTCGCTACTTATAGAGCAGTGCGGCGCCCCTGGCTTGCGAGAGGACACCGGGAGTTCTACCAGCTGCTCTCGTCCATCGTGGCTATCGCTATTGCAGTAGCTGGCTCTTAGATTCTGTGGAATTACCTGAGCCCTGTCTTATGGGGCTTTAGGCTGCCACGGACAGCGCGCTGTCGTCGGTGCAGCAGGTTAGGGCGTTGTCTTGTGTGCTTTAGCGGGTTTGGGGCCACCGCGCGGCGCCGTCCTATGCCCCTGAGGGCCGGAGATTCTCGGCAACCGTGAGTTCTGATTGTATGATATGCGAGTCGGCTAGGCGCACGCCGAGTCACCTGTTCCGGTGTTTATAGCTCCCAGCGCGGATCCACAGTAGTTCCTGGGTCGGCGCATCATCCGTAGGTCACGAGCTCGGGCTGGCCGGGATTTCGACTCCCAAAAGGTGGATAATCCACTGTAGGCTAGTGTGATGTACGAGAATGCTGTGATCACTGCGGTCGACAAGCCGCTGCCGGGAGCATATCTACGCGGTTACGCGCTCATCGGCGCGAACCTCGTCATTGGTGAGTCGGGGCGGGAACGTTTTGGCGAAGTGCGGAGCGGACAAGACGGGGCGTACGTCAGTGTATCGCCCGAACCGGGTGGACGCGTTTCGATCGGTACAGATGACACAGGCTATGCGAAATTGTTCTTATATCACAGTGGGGACAACTGGGCGCTCGGTGCATCTCTGATGGAGCTTGCCGAGTATGTTAGTGATCGTAGTTGGGAACTTACGGTTGACCGGAGTCAGCTTCAGAACTTCTTGCTACGAGGGATGATAGGAAACCAGCTGACATCCCATCACACCGTATTCAGCGAGATTCGCCTGTTAGCTCCTACTACCGATGTTGTAGTCTCCGATGGGCTGAAGCCGTCAATAGAGATTAGGCGCCGAGTTGACGAGCGCCCGTCGGATTATGCAAACGTCCTTCAGGACGGCCTGGATGAGGTGACTGGGTTGCTCCGCACCCTGATTCAATCAGACATTCCAGTTGTCAGTGATATCACTGGCGGTCGAGACTCTCGAGTAGTCCTGGCTCTGTTGCAGACGGCAAACAGCACAGGGCAATCACTGGGTCGTCATGTCAGGTTCCGTAGTAACAGGCGTAACTCGGCGGACTGGCCGGTCAAGTCCCGTGTAGTGGTGTAACTGGCTCTCCGAGTTGCTGGGTGATTATGCGGCTTCGA
>NZ_WRPM01000035.1 GCF_009758175.1 Nesterenkonia alkaliphila | reverse complement strand
ATAGCGGCCTAGTACGCCGCCCTCTCACGGCGGTAACGCGGGTTCGAATCCCGCTGGGGTCACAAACGCACCCTCGTCCTCCCAAAAACCCCGAAAACAAGGGGAAGTAAAGGGACGGGGGTGCTTCTGTTTCTGATCGAATGGCTGGTTAAATGGCTGGTTTTGGATCTGGCGCTTCTGGGCGATCCTCTAAATTTCCGATTCGATGGGAACTTCTGGCGATGGGGCTCGAATCTGCAACGTTCCATCCTGCGACCTCGATGACCTCACCGGGGTCAACTGGCCGAGGTGTTCGAATCCGAAAACCCTCGATTTCGTGGGACAACCAGCCAGCCGACTCGAAGATCGGGCGTCAAAAAATGGCTGGTTATTTGGCTGGTTTCGCTGTGACGCTACTCTGCTGACAAAAAATCGCTGTGTTCAGAGCCAGTCGTTTGAGGTCATGGTGATGGCCCATCAGGTCGAGAGCTATGCTGACGGGTGAAGCCCTTGATAGTTGTCCTCGCTGGTGTCGGTCAGGACGCAGGATCCGGGGATGAGCAAGTCCAAAGCCTCGCAGCCTATCCGTTTTTGGTTGTGACAGCAGGAGAACTCGCTAATGGGGATTTCAGTTTCGAGGTCGCTGTTGAAACGTTGCACACACGGATAGTGGAGGTCGGAGCTGAGTCGGTGGTGCTTGTGGGTCTGTCGTTGGGGGGAATGATCGCCACCCGTTACGCGGCCTTGTACCAGGAGACGCTCCACGGGCTATTGCTCAGCGGTTCCCAGGTAAAGCCCAACCCAGTGGTGATGGGTCTTCAGCGCGGCATCATGCGGTTGCTTCCAGCTAGAAAGCTCCCCCTCCCAGAGGGGATCACGAAGCCGCAGTTCCTGGCGATGCTGGATGCTGCTGCGAAGGCTGACTTCCGCCAGGATCTGCCCAAGATTAGTGCTAAGACTCTGGTGCTCTGCGGCAGCAAAGATCCCTTCAACATCCCTGCAGCAAAGAGGATCGCAACTGCTGTTCCTCACGCGGAACTCAGGATCGTTGAGGGTGGCGGACACGAACTCAACACCGAGAAGCCCGAAGAGTTCACGCAAGCGATCCAGAAACTGCTCTAATTGTTGAGTCGTTAGGTAGCCTGAGAGAGGTCACTGTTCGCACTTGAGGGGCTGCCGGGATCAGCAGAGGGAAACTGGGTCCTGGTGAATTTCTTGGTCAGCCTCTTCCATCCCGGTTAGGGGACTCCTATGTCATGGGAAGACGATCATCGTGAGGATGGTCTCTGGCAGTTAATCGACGATGCACAGTCCTCCATTTCTGAGCACATTCGGGAGGAGGAACTTGACTCGTCTGATTCTAAAGTTCAACGTTTGAGAGCACTGCTCTCTCACGCGGCAGCTTATCGGGACCATCCTGACGTCTTGATCACGCCGTCTGCTCGTAGGAATGCGGGAAAAGCAGTGGAAGTCGTCGCTTCGAATCTGCCCGACGTTGAAAGCCTCTATAAGGCTCCCGCAGGTGGAACTGTTTCCAAATTTGAGGAACTGGCTCGCATCATGCGCTCGTGGCCACAACGCGGGAGTGTGAGTCTTGCGGGTTTAAAGCAGCACGTACAACAACTAGAGGGCACCCTCAGTAACTTCCGTGAGGTCGCCTCGGCAAAGCTTGAAGAAGTAAGAGTAGAGAGTTCTGGAAGCCTCGAAGAGGTTGTGAAGAAACACGACGAAGTTTTAGAACAATTTCGGGCTGATGTCACTGAGGCACAGCACGAACTGCAACAAGTTCGTGAAGTGGCCTCCGCTGTAGAAGAAGCCGTTAAGCAGTCGGAAGCGCGAATAGAAGAAGCGCTGCAGTCGCATCGGACGGTCTTTGAAGAAGAACAGGAACAGCGTTCGACCGCCTCCACAGAACGGTTAGATGCGCAAATAGCTGAATGGGAAAAGTCCCGTGAGGAAGCGCGAGGACTAAGCGATGGACTCATAGCTGACATTGACAAGAAGAAAGATGAAGCTGAGAAGTTGCTCGGTGCTATTGCCCAACGTAGTACAGCGACTGACTACGGCGCTTGGGCTATGCAGCAACGTCGTTCAGCTTTCTGGTGGAGTGTCACTGCAGTCGTGTTGTTCATCCTTGCATCTTTAGTATTCATAGAAAGCACTTTCCATTTCGTTACTTCACCGTCAGTTACGCCCTCAGGCGACAGTCTGTGGGGAGAAGTTGTTACACGGCTCGGCATGACAGCAGTAGTTCTGGCCGGTGCTCTCTACGCTGCGAAAGAAGCTGGGCAACATCGAAAAGAGGAACGCAAAGCCAAAGCTCGGGAACTTGTGCTCACGACAATGGACCCTTTTATGGCGAATATCGATGAAGACGTCAGAGTTCTTCTCCGGTCTGAAGCGGCGAGAGCCATATTTGTACTCCGCGATCAAGAGGAGACAGCAGATGAGAAGGACGCTATGGCAGAGCGATTGTGGCACATCCTGCGTCGTCCTCGCGAACAAGAGCAGGAGTGAGTTGCCTCTGTTAGGGGTAGGAATCTAAACCTTGTATGGCGGTGGTTCTCTTTTCGATGCCACAGAAGACAACCGCGTGGAACTGTGTCGCACAGCCCTTCTGCCGCCTCAGAGGTGGCGAGCAGTTCACCCCTGCCCCTCGTCGTTGACTTGTTGCCATGCCTACCGTAAGAGGAGCATGACATCAGTGTCTGCGTGAGCCGCTGTGGACGTGAACATGGAGATGTTTGGAATCTTGGTAATCTCCGAGGTTGGAAAGCACCCCAGCCGCACCGTGTTCGTTCTCAACCTGGTGAGCGACCTGTTGGACGGCCAGTAGGAAGTTCTCCAGTGTTGATCGGTCGGTATCCCCAATCTGGGTGAGTGAGGGGATGTGCATTTTGGGAACGACAACGATGTGAGTTTCCCAGTATGGCTTGGTGTGGTGGTATGCCAGGACCTCTTCTGTCTCAAGCACCACATCTAGTGAGGCGCTGTTGGGAATGGCAACATCGCAATAGAAATCATTCCCCTGGTAGTCCGCACCTGGGAGTTCTGTCATGTTTTCAGCCTAGCGGCCTGAAGGATTCGAAGTCATGGCTGCTACTGCTTCGACTTCTACGAGTTGATCGTCGTAGCCCAGGACGGTGACTCCCATCAGCGTGCTGGGGACATCGTAGTCACCGAAGGCATCGCGGACGACTTCCCATGCTTCTACTAGTGGTGTGTCTCGTTAATAGTTAAGCGGTTGGGTTGTAGAATGAGGTATGGCTCGTT
>NZ_WRPM01000034.1 GCF_009758175.1 Nesterenkonia alkaliphila | reverse complement strand
GTTATTGGCCAGAGTGGCGGCCATGCGGGCAATATCGCGGACGGTGACCAGCACGCAGCACTGATCGGTGTAGCCACGGACGGCTTCTTCGGGTTCCGCGGCGAGCACCTCGTGGGTCTTGAGCATATGAGCGATGGCCAGGGCAGATCGCCGACACCCCGCAGTCGAGGCTCTTCGGTGCGGCGGTCTATAACCTCTACAACGTGATCACTGGCAGGGTGCGCCGGTTCGTCAACCCGGTGGGTGCCTACTCCTGGGATCTGCTGGCGGGCCTTCAGCTGGCCCTCGAACACGGCTGTACCGTCACCATCGACGACGCCCCCTACACCGGTGAGTACCTCCACCCGGGCGTCAAATACCGCGTCGATATCTCCCGGGGTGATCAGACAAACCACGACGTCGCCGACTCGCCCATCGCGCACAGTACACCGATCTGAGGCGGGTCGGAGGTTAGGGCGTAGAGCCGTGCCAGGTCACTGCCAGCTCGGGAAAGGCCACTGGGCGGCCATTTACCTGCTGGGCGAACTGAACATCGTTCACGTCCACCTCCGGAGGTATCAGCGCGGCCACGATGTCAAGGAGATGATCCGGTTGAAGCGGGGCACCAGGGGATACTGTGATGGCTAACCAGCCTTGCTCGAGGGCGCCGTCACCAACTATCACCATGTCGACGGCCACAGCCGCGGTGGCCTGACTATCGTTGTTCAGAGTTAAAGTTCGCTGCACTTCATGTCCGGGATGCCGCCTCGCCTGCTCGTGGAGTTCCGCACAGACCCGATGCAACGCATCCAGCAACGACGCACTCGTGAGCACTTTCAGCAATGCATAGTCAGAGGCCGTGGGGAGTAGCTCGTCGCGTTCATGAAGGCGCATAAAGTGCTGGTAGGCGTCTCGACGCTCACCAGTCGCGTGGGTCTCGCTGAACGCCAATAACCAGCAGACCTCACGAGTAGGATCGTGGATAGTCGCCCCACGCCCTCTTCCCACGTGGAGACTCTTGACATGGCCGTAAGGCTCCACTCCAGAAATGTTTTCACCCACCCCCGGAGCAGATGCACGTTTACCGACGAAAGCACGCACTGCCTCACGGAGGTATGCAAATCGCTCGGCTTCCCGACTCGCGTGTTCTACATCGAGGCCAAGGTCTTCTTGCAGACAGCGCTGGGTGACTCTTAGCTTTGTCACCGTAAACGGACCTTAGCTAGAAGACGGCAGTGCCCTCAGGGCATTCGCGGCCTGCTCAGCCCACTGATCAATCTCAGCGCTCCTGGTCTGCGTCCATTCATGGGTAGACGTCGCTCGGCGGATCCGAAGCTGCTCGCGGAACTCAGAAATCCCCATCTGCTTGACAGCATGCACGGCCGCAGGGAGATTCTGCGACGATTCTCCCTGTGCAAGGTTGAGAACGGGGCGAGTTGCAATGGCCATGAGCTCAATGATAACCGATCAGGGGCTCACGGGCACAAAACAACGACGCCGCCGACTCGCACCACGCTCAGACCGCACCACCCTGCCCAGGCTTAGTCCCAGTCGACGGACTTCGTCACCTCCACGGCAATTTCCGGGCATTCTACGCAGCTACGGGAGAGCTCCGGCTTCACCTCCTCGATTTGCTCAAAACCAGAGTCTGTCTACCGGCATCACATGGAGCCGCTCTTCATAGGTGTAGGACCGAGTGCCGGTGCTCAGTGCGATGCCGGCAACGAACCGGTCTCCGAGCGCTTTACGCAGTTTCCGCAGCCCGGTGAAGTCTTTGCCGGGAATTCGCTCCGAGGCTTTTACCTCGAACGCGAGCACACGTCCGTCGTCAAGCTCAATGATGAAATCGACTTCGTCGTCATCGCTTGTTCGCCAGTGCCCGATGGTGTGTGGTTGCGGAAGCCACGAAGCTTGAGTCCGCAGTTCCTCGACAACGAAAGTCTCCATCAGGTGGCCGAATTCTGTTTGCACGGTCGGGTCCACAGCAGCGAGTTTTGCGACCCCAATCCGGTGCAGGCGTGCCGCTAGGCCTGAGTCGACAACGTGAACTTTTGGGGAACTGGTAGCTCGAGAATGAAGCGTCTTGCCCCAAGCTGGGAGGCGGTGGACCAAATAGAGATCCTCTAACAGCCGGATGTGGCTTTCCACGGTGTCGCGACTGGCTCCGATTCCTTCGCCGATCTTATTGACGTTGAGGATCTGGGCCGTTCGTCCGGCCAGACGGCTGAGCACCTCGTTCAAGACTTGTCGCTGACGGATCCGAAACAGTTCCACGGCATCTCGCTCGATTGAGGTGCGCAGATAGTCGTCAAACCAGCGAGCTCTGGAGGCTTCACTGCGTTGCCGAGGCGTAGGAAGGCCGCCCGCGCACAGCCTTGCGGCGTACTCTTCCCGTGTAGTGGACGAAGTGGGTTGGGCCATTACCGTTTCTGTTGGGTCCTCGAACAAGGACTCGATAACCGAGCCCTCGCGTCTTTCGATCTCCCTCTGGCTCAGCGGCCATATGACCATCGAATGCAGGCGCCCGGTCAGCGCTTGGGCGGTTCGTGGCAGTGCATCATGTCGTGTGGAGCCGGTCAGCACCGCGGTGCCTGGCGCACTGCCAGTCCGGTTGAGGCGCGCCTTGATGGCGTCCAGAATTTCGGGAAGGTGCTGATACTCATCAATGCACAACGGTGACGGCGGGGTGCCAATGGCTGCAGTGGGATTTCTGCTGACCGCCTCCCTGGTCTCCAGGTCGTCGAGATCCATGATTTGCCGGCCTTGTTCGGCGGCATAGTGTCGCAGCAGTGTGGACTTGCCCACTGAGCGGGGGCCATGCAGCGCAATGACCGGTTCCTCTGCCGAACGTTCTTGCAGAATTCCGGCGATGCGACGAGGCACCAGCCCCGGATCACTGTCGACCATAGAAGTAGACTATCAAATCACGAAGGTGCTCTACTAGAAAATTTTGAGCCATCTGTACTCGGAAATTTCGAGTGTTTCTCCTCTTAGATGTTGAGCAGACCCCGAAACAACGCCGCCGCCTGCTCCTGACTCGTGCGATTCTCTGGCGAATTGTGCTTCGGCGGCTGAGGACCGAGGGTTAGTCGCCGGAGAACTCTCTCAGCCGTTGGGCCACGTCGCGCCGCTCACTGGCCATCAGATGCAGACCCAGGTCCGCGGAGAGCCGGGCGAACATTTCCACGCCCTGGATGCTGTTGCCCTCATCGTCCAGCCGGGGAGCAAAGGAAGCTAGGCCCACCTGA
>NZ_WRPM01000033.1 GCF_009758175.1 Nesterenkonia alkaliphila | reverse complement strand
GCCTCTACCCCTTCCTGCAGAAATACTTCGTCCGCGGCATCATGCTCGGCTCGGTCAAGCAATGACAGCCTTGCCGCGCACCATGAGCCACAGCAGAACACCTAAGGAGATACATGCATCAGGCCCGCATAACCCTCGATAAGGACTTCACCGTGGCGGAGGTTCCGCGAAGGCTCTTCGGCTCATTCGTGGAGCATCTGGGCCGGTGCGTCTACACCGGTATCTTCGAGCCGGGGCACCCCGCTGCCGACAGCCAGGGATTCCGCCAGGACGTCCTGGAACTGGTCCGCGAGATGGGCCCGAGCATCATCCGTTACCCCGGGGGCAACTTCGTCTCGGGGTACAACTGGGAGGACGGTGTGGGGCCGGTGGCGGACCGGCCGGTCCGCCTGGACGGGGCCTGGCACAGCATCGAGACCAATGCTTTCGGACTGCATGAGTTCGTGGAGTGGTCCAGACGTGCCGGCACCGAGGTGATGGAGGCAGTCAACCTTGGTACCCGCGGCGTCGAGGAGGCCCGGGCCCTGGTGGAGTACGCCAACCACTCCGGGGGCACCTACTGGTCTGATCTCCGGCGGAAGAACGCTGCGGCCGTCGGCCTGCCGGAGGATCCCTTCGGGATCAAGATCTGGTGTTTGGGCAATGAGCTGGACGGGCCCTGGCAGATTGGCCATAAGACCGCCGAGGAATACGGACGCCTGGCCCAGGAGACCGCCAAGGCGATGCGACTGGTGGATCCCACTATCGAGCTGGTGGCCGTGGGATCCTCCGGCAGCGGCATGCCCACATTCGGCACCTGGGAGCACACCGTGCTCTCTCACGCCTACTCCGAGGTGGACTACATCTCCATGCACGCTTACTACCAGGAGCATCAGGGCGACGTTGCCAGCTTCCTGGCCGCTGGGGTGGAGATGGATTCCTTCATCGACGGTGTGGTGGCCACTGTCGATGCGGTCAAGGCAGCCGGAAAGCACCGCAAGCAGGTCAATATCGCCTTTGACGAATGGAACGTCTGGTATCTGCACTCCGAGGAGGGCGCGGAACCCGACCAACATGCAGCCGCCGAGTGGGTGGAGCATCCGCGGCTGATCGAGGACACCTATTCGGTCACCGACGCCGTGGTGGTCGGAACCCTGCTGAACTCGCTGCTGCGGCACGGAGACCGAGTCAAGATCGCCAATCAGGCTCAGCTGGTCAATGTGATCGCCCCGATCCGCTCCGAGCAGGGCGGGCCGGCGTGGCGGCAGAGCTCATTCTGGCCCTTCGCCAGGATGTCTCAGCATGCCCGAGGGCAGATTCTCAGCCTGGCTGTGGAATCGGGGAAGATGCACACTAAGCGCTATGGGGATGTAGATGTGGTCGACGCCGCCGCCACCTGGGACGAGCACAGTGGAGTCTGCGCCCTGTTTCTGGCGAACCGGGACATCTCCGCGCTATCGGAGGTGCAATTGCGGCTCAACGGGCTCAGCCCAGCCTCGGTGCGCAGCGCCGAGGTGCTGACCATCCCCGCCGACGGAGATCGGCACACCGCCAATACTGAGCAGGATCAGAGCGCCGTGCAGCTGGTGCCGCTGGATTCGGTCAGCATCGAGGAGTCTGCAGTCCGCATCGAGCTGCCGGCTCTGTCCTGGGCCGTGGTGCTGTTGGATGTGCAGAACGCGTGAGGCGGAGCATCAATTGAGCAATTACAGCCAGCGCTACATCGTCGACGGCCAGGAGGTCATCGCCTCCCCGCTGAAGCATATCTGGAACGAGAGCGCAGGGGCCGGTCGGGCCAATGAAGGGTTGCGTGCCGATTGGCAGCGCCAGTTCAGCGAGGCTGCAGAGCAGCTGGGATTCCGCAGAATCCGCTTCCACGGCATCTTCCACGACGATATGTTCGTCCTGCGGGAGAGCTACGGAGGCGGGTTTGGCCCCGATAATCCTCTCCCCGAGCCGGTCTATACCTTCAGCTATGTCGATGCGCTTTTCGACTACCTCATCGAGTTAGGGGTGAAGCCCTTCGTGGAGCTGGGCTTCATGCCGCGATCGATCGCGACCGAGACCGAGACGGTGTTCTGGTGGGGGGCCCACTGCAGCCCGCCGGTCAGTATGGACCGGTGGACCGAGCTAGTGGCTCACACCGTGGAGCACTGGATCAGCCGATACGGGATCCAGGAGGTGCGCCAATGGCACTTCGAGGTGTGGAACGAGCCGAACCTGGTCCCGCATTTCTGGACCGGGACGAAGACCCAGTACTTCGAGCTCTATGAGGCCACCGCCGCGGCGGTCAAGGCTATCGACGCCGAGCTGAAAGTCGGCGGGCCCTCCACCAGTGTGTTCGTCCCCGATGCGCGCTACGCCGGGGAGACAGAGGACAAGACCGCGCAGCATGCCACAGCTGCGGCCACCGATGCGGACGCCCTGGATTGGCGCCCAGTGTGGATCGAGGAATTCATCCAGTGGTGCAGCAGCCGCGGGGTGCCCATCGACTTCATCACCACGCATCTCTATCCCACTGATTTCGCCTACGGGGTCAATGGGGACACGGTGAGCATCAGCCGCTACGCCGATGCAACCACCGATGATCTGAAGCTGCTGCAGCAGATCATTGCCTCCAGCCCCTATCCGGAGGCTGAGCTGCATATCACGGAATGGTCCACATCCCCCTCCGGCAGGGACTTTATGCATGACACCGTCTATGCAGCCGCCTACATCACTCGGGCCTACCTGGACGCAGCCGATCTCGCCGATTCGGTGACCTACTGGACCTTCACCGACATCTTTGAGGAGGGTGGGGCCGGGATCGGCCCCTTCCACGGCGGATTCGGGCTGATCAACACCCAAGGGATCCACAAGCCCACTTATCATGCCTTTCGCGCGCTCAGCCAGCTCGGCGACCTGAAGCTCAAGCACACTCCACACGGGGTGATCAGCGCGCAGAGCGGTACGGGGGCCATCTCCTGCGTGTTCTTCAACTATCCAGAACAAATGGGAACCGCTTCCGTCGGCTCGGCCAGCTCCCACCAGCGGGCCGATGATGAGTTCTCCCGGCTCGGCACTGCCCGTCGCATCCAGCACCTCATCCAGGGGCTTACCCCCGGGTCCCGGTACCTGGCCCGCACCCTAGACCTGTATCACGGCAATGCGGTAGCCCATTGGCAGGCCATGGGCGCTCCGCTGAATATGTCCCCTGAGCAGACCCACCGGCTCGCCGCCCTGGCTGATGAGCTGGCCGAGGAGCAGTTCCTGGCCGATGCCGAAGGGACTCTGACCATTAATACCGAGCTCGCCCCCTGGGCCGTGATGTCCATCGTTGAGCAGCGGCCCTGAGCTGCAGGCCGCAGAGGAGATGAACCATACTGATGTCATGGCAGATTGAGCCCCCCGCCGGCGGCGCACCGGAGGCCGAGCAGTTGGTGGTGGGAGTGGACTTTGGCACGCTTTCCGGCCGCGCCCTGGTGGTGCGGGTCAGCGATGGTGCCGAGCTGGGAACAGCCGTGCACGAATACGAACACGGCGTGATGGACACCGCCCTCAGCGCCCGCTCGGGGCAGCAGCTGCCGCCGGACTGGGCGCTGCAGGTGCCGGCGGACTATGTCTCAGTGCTGAAGCACGCGGTACCCGCCGCGCTCCGGGCTGCCGCGGCAGATCCGGAGCAGGTCATCGGCATCGGCACCGATTTCACCGCCTGCACCATGGTCCCGGTCACCGCAGCGGGCACCCCGCTCAATGAGCTGCCGGAGTACGCTGATCGCCCGCACGCCTATGTCAAGCTCTGGAAGCACCACTCTGCCCAGGGTCAGGCCGACCGAATCAACCACCTGGCCCATGAGCGTGGTGAGCCCTGGATCGACCGCTACGGAGGAGCGATCTCATCAGAGTGGGAGTTCGCGAAGGGCCTGCAGATCCTGGAGGAGGACCCAGAGGTCTACGCCGCCATCGACCACTGGGTTGAAGCAGCCGATTGGATTGTCTGGCAGCTCACCGGCCGGTACACCAAGAACGCCTGCACCGCCGGCTATAAGGCGATTTACCAGGACGGCAGCTACCCCGACCGGGGGTTCCTCACCGCACTGAACCCGGATTTCGCCGATTTTGTGGACCAGAAGGTGGCCCATCCGATCAGTCAGCTGGGTGAACGCGCCGGAGGGCTCACCGCCGAGGCTGCCGGCTGGACCGGGCTTCCGGAGGGGATTGCGGTGGCGGTGGGGAATGTGGATGCCCATGTCACCGCACCGGCCGCCACTGCGGTGGAACCAGGCCAAATGGTGGCGATAATGGGTACCTCCACCTGTCATGTGATGAACTCCGACCAACTGGCCGATGTCCCCGGAATGTGTGGTGTGGTGCTCGGGGGCATCACTGAGGGCCGGTGGGGCTATGAAGCCGGCCAGTCCGGCGTCGGCGATATCTTCGCCTGGTACGTCAACAACCAGGTGCCCGGAGAGTACCGTGACCAGGCCCAGCAGCGCGGGCTGAGCGTGCACGAGCTGCTCACAGAGAAAGCGGCCGCTCAGCCGGTGGGGGCCCACGGCCTGATCGCTCTGGACTGGCACTCGGGGAACCGATCTGTGCTGGTGGATCATGAGCTCTCGGGGCTCATCCTAGGCCAAACCCTGACCACCCGGCCCGAGGATGGCTACCGGGCGCTGCTCGAGGCCACCGCCTTCGGGACTCGGCGGATCATCGAGTCCTTCGACAGCTCGGGAGTACCCGTCCAGGAGCTGATCGTGGCCGGTGGGCTGCTGAAGAACAGCTTTCTGATGCAGGTCTACGCCGATGTCACGGGACTTCCCATCTCCACAATCATCTCCCAGCAGGGCCCCGCGCTGGGCTCGGCCATACACGCCGCCGCCGCGGCAGGGGCCTATCCGGATGTGCCCACGGCCGCTGAAGCGATGGGCGGGCGGCAGCGCGCCGCCTTTGTGCCCGACCCTCAGCGGGTGACCGCCTACTCCACCCTTTACCAGGAGTACACCCGGCTGCACGACTACTTTGGCGCCGGGGGAAATACAGTGATGCGCAGGCTCAAGGCGCTGCGCCGCCAGGTCCTAGGGCAGCAGGAGGCATCATGAGTCTGAAGTTCATCAACCTGACACCAGAGCAGCAGGCCAGGATCACCGCTGCCCGGGAGCGAGTCGCAGCCCTGCACCAGGAGCTGCCTCGCAATGACCTGGTGGTCTGGACTGCAGGCAATGTATCAGAGCGGATTCCCGCTCAGATCGGAGAGCCTGAGCTGTTTGTGATCAAACCCTCCGGAGTCTCCTATGACGAGCTCAGCGCGGACAACATGGTGGTCTGCACCCTGGATGGGCAGAAGATCGAGGACGGCACCAGCGCCGATCTGCAGCCCTCCTCCGATACCAACGCCCATGCCTATGTGTACCGGCATATGTCTGGCGTAGGGGGAGTGGTGCATACCCATTCCCCCTACGCCACGTCCTGGGCCGCCCGGGCTGAACCGATTCCCTGCGTGCTGACCATGATGGCTGATGAGTTCGGCGGGGACATCCCCGTGGGCCCCTTCGCGCTCATCGGGGACGACTCCATCGGCCGCGGGCTGGTCCAGACCCTGTTGAGCACGCGTTCCAGGGCAGTGCTGATGGACCGGCACGGCCCTTTCACCGTGGGCACGGACGCCCGCTCGGCGGTCAAGGCCGCCGTGTTGTGCGAGGAGGTGGCCCGCACTGTGCACCTGGCTCGGACCCACGGCCGGCCGGAACGCATCGACCAGCACCATATCGACTCTCTCTACAAGCGCTACCAAAACGTCTACGGCCAGAAAGGCAACAGCTAAGTGACCACACTTCCATCACCCTTCGAGGGCAAGAGCATCTGGCTCCTCACCGGATCCCAGGACCTCTACGGAGAGGAGATCCTCAACCAGGTGACCGAGCAGTCGCGGCGGGTGGCGGCTACGCTCGATGAGGCCCCGCAGATCCCGGCCGATGTCACATGGCAGCCAGTGCTGAAGGACCGGGCCTCGATCCATCGCGCCGCTCTGACCGCCAATGCCGACCCCACCTGCTTGGGTGTGGTGGTGTGGATGCATACCTTCTCCCCGGCCAAGATGTGGATTGCTGGGCTGGGCGCGCTGGACAAGCCCATGCTGCACCTGCACACCCAGGCGGAGGCCACACTTCCCTGGGGTGAGGTGGACATGGACTTCATGAACCTCAACCAGGCCGCCCACGGTGACCGGGAATTTGCATACATCGCCACCCGCATTTCGCAGCGGCGCAAAACCGTGGTCGGCCATGCTTCAGCCGAGACGGTCCGCCAGAAGGTCGGCACATGGGTGCGGGCAGCCGCCGGCTGGGACGCACTGCGCACTATGCGACTGGCCCGGTTCGGCGACAATATGCGCAATGTGGCGGTCACCGAAGGCGATAAGACCGAGGCTGAGATCCGGCTCGGCACCTCGGTGAACACGTGGGCCGTCAATGACCTGGTGGAGAGGGTGGAGGCGGTCACCGAGGAGCAGATCCAGCAGACGGTAGCCGAGTACGACGCCGCATATCAGGTAGTCAGCAGTATGGTCCCCGGTAGCCGGCGTCGGCAGGAGCTGGAATACGCTGCCCGCCAGGAGGTAGGCATCCGAGAGTTCCTGAGCGAGGGCGGCTTCACTGCTTTCACCACCAATTTCGAGGATCTCGGCGGGCTGCGCCAGCTGCCCGGACTGGCTGTGCAGCGCCTGATGGCCGCCGGCTACGGCTTCGGCGCAGAGGGGGACTGGAAGACCGCGATGTTGGTGCGGGCAGCCAAGGTGATGGGCTACGGACTACCCGGGGGAGCATCTCTGATGGAGGACTACACCTATGAGATGACTCCGGGCCGGGAGAAGATCCTCGGGGCCCATATGCTCGAGGTCTGTCCCACATTGACCACGGAGACGCCCCGGCTGGAGATCCACCCATTGGCCATCGGGGACCGGGAGGATCCGCCGCGGCTGGTGTTCACCGCTGATCCGGGACCCGGGGTAGTGGTGGCTATGTCTGATCTGCGCGAGCGATTCCGTCTTACCGTGAACAAGGTCAACTTGGTGCCCCCGGATGCACCGCTGCCGCGACTGCCCGTGGCCCACGCGGTCTGGCAGCCCGAGCCTGACTTCGCCACCAGCGCTGAATGCTGGCTGATGGCCGGAGCCGCGCACCACTCTGTGCTCAGCACAGCGCTCGGCCTGGAGGCTTTCGAGGATCTGGCCGAGATCGCTGGGATCGAACTGGCCGTGATCGATCAAGCGAGCAGCCCGCGCAGCTTCGGCCAGGAGCTTCGCTGGAACGCCGCCTACCACCGGCTGGCCCAGGGGCTGTGAACCTGCTGAGGAGGTGTCTGTGCCGATGAGTCTCTGCCCCGCATCGAGTCCGAGCCCGGTGCTGCCCACCGAGCGTGCGGAAGTTGCGCTGCGACCGGTGGCCGCCGGCACAGTGCGCGTGACAGAGGGCTTTTGGGCTCAACGGATGAGCACCAATCGGCAAGTGACCCTGCCGCTGGGCGCCCAGCAGCTGGAGTCCGCCGGGAATCTGGAGAATTTGCGGATCGCCGCCGGCCAGCAGGAGGGCCTACCCCGGGGACCGGAGTTCGCGGACTCCGATGTGTACAAATGGTTGGAGGCCGCGGCCTGGGACTACGCCTGCAGCCGGGATGCAGCCTCCCTGGAGCAGCAGCTGCAGATCGTCAGGCTGCTAGAAGCTGCCCAGAAGCCTGACGGTTACCTCAATGCGGTGATCCCACTGCGCTCCGGCCAGCGCTACCAGAACCTGCCATGGAGCCATGAGCACTACTGCGCCGGCCATCTGATCCAGGCCGCAGTGGCCCTGGCCCGCTCTGCCGGGCGCACCGAGCTGCTGGAGATCGCCGTCGGACTGGCCGATCACATGGTGGAGGTCTTCGGACCAGAGAAGAATCGGGCTCTGGACGGACATCCGGTAATCGAGTCCGCGCTGGTCGAGCTCTACCGGGAAACCGGCACCCGGGCATACCTGGAGCTCGCCGCATGGTTTGTGCAGGCCAGGGGAGCGGCCACCATCCGCAGTGAGATCGCCGGTCCCAGCTACTTCTCCGACCGGGTACCGGTCCGGCAGGCTCAGACCGTAGAGGGACATGCCGTCCGCGCGATGTACCTGGCCGCTGGAGCCGCCGACCTTGCCGTGGAGACCGGAGATACCGAGCTGTTGGTGGCCCTGGAGCAGCAGTACCAGCAGATGCGCACCACCAAGCAGTACATTACCGGCGGGTTGGGCTCCCGCTGGGAGGGGGAGTCCTTCGGCTCTCCCTATGAGTTGCCCAATGAGCGGGCCTATGCCGAGACCTGCGCGGCGGTCGGTGCCGTCCAGTGGGCGTGGCGGATGCTGCTGGCGACCGGGAAGCCGGTCTACGCCGACCAGATCGAACACATACTCTTCAACGGGTTTCTCGCCGGGGTCTCCCTGGAGGGGGACAAGTTCTTCTACGTCAACCCCCTCCAGGTCAGCAGCACCACGCAGCCGGAGGGGGACCGTGACCCGGCTGCTGGTCGGAACAGATGGTTCGACTGCGCCTGCTGTCCGCCCAATCTGATGCGCATGCTGGCCAGTCTGGAGTCATATATGGTCACCACCGGCAGCGCGGAGACCGGTGGTGTTCAGCTGCACCAGTATGCCTCCGGCACCGTGGAGGCTGCCGGATTCATCCTGCATATCCGCACCGACTACCCCTGGTCGGGCCAGGTGCAGGTCAGCATCGAAGCAGCCCCGGATCATTCCGCGGCAATCTCATTGCGCATTCCGGCCTGGGCAGCGGGGGCTAAGGTAGGCGGCCAGCTGGCCGCCGCAGGGCAGTACTGGACCGCTGTTCGCCGATGGAGGCCGGGCCAGAGCCTGCAGCTTCAGCTGCCGATGCGCCCGCGTCTCCTCTACGCCGATCCGCGGGTGGAGGCGGCCAGGGGGTCAGTCGCCGTCGCCAGGGGACCGCTGATCTACGCCTTCGAGAGCTGCGACCAGCCATCGGGGTCAGTGCTGGAGAACCTGGTGCTGGACACCGCCGCGCCGATCACTGTTGAACATCGCCACGACCTGCTGGGCGGGGTCTCCATACTGCAAATGAGCGGTTTCCTGCAGCGGCCGAGAGGCGATGATCCGGAGGAGCTCTACACTGAAAAGGCCTCCGCCTCGCCCATCGGGGGGCGGGCACTGCTGACCGCCATTCCCTACTACGCATGGGCCAACCGAGGACCCCAGGCGATGCGAGTCTGGATCCCCGCCACCGGGGGCCCGGCTGACGGGCGGTAATACGCAACTCGTCTGATGGTCGGCGGCGCAGTTGAGTAGGATGTACGGGTGACAACTGCGAAGACTCTCACCCCTGCCGCCGAGCGCCCCGACCACGCAGCCCAGACGGTGCTGGTGGTCGATTACGGCGCTCAGTACGCCCAGCTGATCGCACGCCGGGTCCGCGAGGCCCGCGTCTACTCCGAGGTTGTCCCGCACACCCTGCCTGCGGCGGAGATCATCGCCCGCAAGCCCGCGGCGGTCATCCTCTCCGGCGGCCCGGCCAGTGTCTACGCCGAGGGTGCCCCAGAGGTGGAGCGCGAGCTCTTCGAGGCAGGGGTACCGGTGCTGGGCATCTGCTACGGTTTCCAAGCCATGGCCCACGCCTTGGGCGGCACCGTCGCCCGGACCGGGGACCGCGAGTACGGTAAGACCGAGGTGCGTAGCACCAGCGCCCCGCACAGCCTGCTGGACGGCACCGACACCGTTCAGACCACCTGGATGAGCCACGGCGACGCAGTCACGGAGGCACCTGAGGGGTTCGAGGTCCTGGCCACGTCCTCGGGCGCACCGGTGGCCTGCTTCGCCGATGAAGACCGCAGTCTCTACGGAGTCCAGTGGCACCCCGAGGTCAAGCACTCCCCGCAGGGTCAGCGGGTTATCGAGAACTTCCTCTACCAGGGCGCCGGTCTGACTCCGGAGTGGACCACGGGCAATATTGTTGAAGAGCAGGTCGCCGCGATCCGCGCCCAGGTCGGCGAGGCTCGGGCCATCTGCGGACTCTCCGGAGGAGTGGACTCCGCCGTGGCTGCGGCCCTGGTGCAGAAAGCCATCGGCGATCAGCTGACCTGCGTGTTCGTGGACCATGGCCTGATGCGCGAGGGTGAGGCCGAGCAGGTTGAGCGTGACTTCGTGGCCGCCACCGGAGCCAAGCTTTACGTGGCCGATGAGAAGAAGCGGTTCCTCTCCGCCCTCGCTGGCGTCACCGACCCCGAGGCCAAGCGCAAAATCATCGGCCGCGAGTTCATCCGCGCCTTCGAGGAGGCCGAGCGCAACATCCTGGAGGAAGCCGAGGCAGACGGCGCTAAAGTCGAGTTCCTGGTCCAGGGCACCCTGTACCCGGACGTCGTCGAATCCGGCGGGGGAGAAGGCGCAGCCAACATCAAGTCCCACCACAACGTGGGCGGGCTGCCTGAGGACCTGGACTTCAAGCTGGTGGAGCCGCTCCGGGCACTGTTCAAGGACGAGGTCCGCGCCGTGGGTGCTGAGCTCGGACTGCCCGCCGAGATTGTGCAGCGCCACCCCTTCCCGGGCCCGGGGCTGGGCATCCGGATCATCGGCGAGGTCACCGAGTCCCGGTTGGAGATCCTGCGTGCGGCAGACGCCCTTGCCCGTGAGGAGCTCACCGCCTCCGGCCTCGATGCCGAGGTCTGGCAGATGCCGGTGGTGCTGCTGGCCGATGTGCGTTCTGTAGGTGTCCAGGGCGACGGCCGCACCTACGGCCACCCGGTGGTGCTGCGCCCGGTCAGCTCTGAGGATGCGATGACCGCCGACTGGTCACGGCTGCCCTATGACCTGCTGGCCACCATCTCCAATCGAATCACCAACGAGGTGGAGGAGATCAACCGGGTAACCCTCGATGTGACCTCGAAACCGCCGGGGACGATCGAATGGGAGTAGCGGTAATCTTCCTCCAGACCAAGTGAGCTGTGTGGAGGGAACCGGTGCCTGACAATACGTCCGCCTCTTCTGCGGAATCCCCTGTCCACGAGGATTCTGCGCACGACGACGCGGCCTCGGCTGCTGATGCCCAACACACCACTGCGCCCATCGTCAGCTGGATAGAGTCCCACGGCACCGGCACCGAGAATGACACTATGCTGCGCTTCACCCCGAGCCAGCACAACAGCATTGACCTCACCGAAGCCAACTCCTCCGGGATCATGCAGCTCTTCGGCGGCCGGCGCACCCGGCTCTCGACGCTGCTCAATGATCCCAGCTCCTTCGCGCCGGGGGCTAAAGCCGCAGCCAACATCAGGGCCAAGACTCGCGAGCTCTCTGAGGAACGCGGGATCGAGGTGGGCTATCTGGCAGCCGGCATCGCTTCCTGGACCGAGACCACCGGCGCAGGCACCGAGTCCTTCACCGCCCCGGTGATGCTCATCCCGATCAGTCTGCGGCACCGCACGGAGCCTCGCTCCGCCGCTACGGACTATGAGCTGCAGTTCACCGGTCCCGCGGGACTCAACCCTGCCCTGGCCCGGCACTTCGCCCAGACCCACGGGGTGATCCTGGATCCGCAGGACTTCTACCAGGCCGGCTACGTCACGGCCCGGTTCGACGCCGCCCGCACCGCGGATCTGCTCACCAGGATCTCCGCCGAGACGGCCAAGAACGAACCGGGCTCGGCCTTGGGCAACCTGCAGGTCTGGAAGCAGCTCTACGTCTCCACTTTTGCCGATATTGCTGATCTGGGGAACCCCGAGGCCCTGCACCTGGACCACCCTCTGCTTCAGCTGCTGGCCTCAGGGCAGAAGCTGGAGCAGAGCCAGGCCCTGGCAGCTTCCGGGGCCCTGCCCCCGCTGAACGATCGCGCCCCAGCCTCCGAACACCTGGTCCTCGACGCCGATCAGGATCAGCAGGCCGCCCTGGACGCGGTGCTCTCGGGAGTCTCAACAGTTATTGCCGCACCACCGGGCACCGGTCAGACTCAGACCGCGGTCAACGCCGCGGCCGGCCTGGCCTGGTCAGGCAAACGGGTGCTGGTGGTCGCTGAGCGCACCGCCACACTCAACGAATTCAGCCAGCGGCTCTCCGCTGCCAAGGCGGGTACTCTGGCTGCCCAGGTCTCCGCGGCGTCGTCCCCGCAGGAGCTCAAAGCCCAGGTGATCCGTGCGGTCAAACGAGTGGAGCGGGCAGAGCCGCCCCGGCTCGGCGAGCTGCACAAAAAGCTCGCCGAGCGCAGGCTGCAGCTCAGCGACCATGTGGCCAGTCTCCATAAGGTGCGCCAGCGCTGGAACTGCTCCCCCTATCAGGCTATGCAGGCCCTAGCTGCCCTCACCAGCCTCAACCCCGCTCCCGGCACATCGGTGCGGCTGAAACGCTCCGTGCTGGACAACACTGTGGACCGTTCTCCAGTAGCGGTGAAGCTGAAACGGATCGCTGAGCTGGGTGAGTTCTCCGCCGAGACGCGGACCAGCCCCTGGTTCGGCGCCAAACTCTCCAATCGCCAGGAGACTTCCGACGCCCAGGAGCTGGTCACCGAGCTGCGCACCGAGCTCCCGCAGCTGCGCGAACAAATGGTCTCAGCCTGTGAAGCGGTGGACGCCCGCCCGGGAGACAGCTTCGCCGACTGGCACTCCCAAGTGCTGCTCTTCCAGCGGGTCCAGGAGTCCCTGGGCCGCTTCAGCCATGACATCTATGCCCGGGACGTGGACGATCTGATTGCCGCCACTGCACCTGGCTGGTGGCGCCGCCAGCACAATGTGGAGATGAGCTCAGTGGCCCGATCTCGGCTGCGCCGAGTGGCCAAAGAGTACATCCGCCCCGGCGCTTCGATCAGTGATCTGCACGGCTCCCTGGTGGATGTGCAGTCCGAGCGTGAGCAGTGGGTAGACCGCGCGCTGAACGGTTCACTGCCCAAGGTGCCCCGGAACCTCGACGCCCTGGTGGACCGGATGGGCCACGTCCAGTCCCGGCTGGAGAAGCTGGTGGCGGTGCTGGCCCCGGTGGACGAGGCGGGCACCACACTGTTCGATGTGCCTGCTGACCAGCTCTTCTCCGGGGTGGAGGCACTGGCTCAGGATGAACGTTCCCTGCAGACCCTGCCGGAGCGTACCCTGCTGTTCGAGCAGCTGAGCGAGCAGGGCTTCGCTGAGCTGCTGGAGGATCTGGCAGCCCGCCAGGTTCCGGCCGATCGGGTGGCCGATGAGCTGGAGCTGGCCTGGTGGCAGTCGGCCCTGGAGGCGATGATCTCCGGGGACGAATACCTGGCGATGACCTCCGGGGAGAACCTGCGCCGCATCGAGGCCGAGTTCAGAAAGGCCGACGCCGCCCATATTGCCTCTGGTGCCCAACGGCTGAACCACACTCTGGCAGTGCGCTGGAAATCAGCGGTGGAGTCCCATCCCCAGGCCGCCGCACACCTGCGCAGCCTGCTCCGCGAGTCCGAGCCCACGGTGGCCGCCCTGGAGTCGGTGGACCGTGAGCTGACCCAGCCGTTGGTGCCCATCTGGACCACCTCCCCCCTGGGCATGGCAGCGCACTTCCCGCCAGCCGAAGAACAGCCCAGCTTCGATGCGGTGATCCTGCTGGACGCGGAGACCCTGGCGGTCCCCGCGGCCCTGGGGGCGATCTCCCGTGCGGAGCAGGTAGTGGCCTTCGGCGACCCTGCCTCCGGAGCGCCTAAACCCATGATCGTCTCGGCTGATCCGATTGCCCGCGAGGCTGAGGCGCAGGTTCCGGAGTCCATCTACAGCGAGCTGGCCCGGATCCTGCCCGAGCACCGGCTGCGTCAGGTGCACCGTGGCGTGGACCAGGAGTTGACCCAACTGCTCTCCGAGGCCCTCTACGGAGGTCAGCTGTTCCGCCTGCCCGACGCCGCCCAGCTCACCGGTCAGGGACGCCGGCTGAGTCTGGAACAGGTCAGAGCAACTGGCGGGCGCGAACCGGTGGAATCGCCCACAGCGGAAGTCAACCGGGTGGTGGACCTGGTCTTCGAGCACATCCGAGCGCACCGGAACAGGTCTCTGGCGGTGGTCACCGGCTCAGAGTGGCACGCCAAACGCGTGGCTGATGCGATTCGGCTGCACCTGGCCAACCACCAGTGGGCTGCGCCCTTCTTTGAGCACGGGGCTGCCGGTGTCCCAGGCGGATCGGGCTCCGGCGCCGCCGGGACGGGCACTGGGGAACGGTTCGTGGTGGCCCCGGTGGAACGGGCCCACGGCGTGGTCCGCGATGATGTGATCTTCTCAGTGGGCTACGGTCGCAGCGTGAAGGGGGAGCCAGCCCATGAGCTCGGCGAGCTCTCGGGGCCGCGTGGCCGCGAGTACTTCGCCCAGGCGGTGACCCGCGCCCGCGGCCGGCTCACTGTAGTCAGCTCCATCGGGCCTGAGGATCTGGACCGCTCTCGGTTAGGCCAGGGCGCTGCGCTGGTCCATGACTTACTGCAGCTCGGGGCCGGGGGTCTGGAGTCCAACCCCTCAAGCTCGGCAGAACTCACCGATCCGCTGGTGCTGGATCTGGTGGACCGAATCCGGGCCCGCGGCGGGCGGGTGGAGGATGGCTTCCGCGGCACCCTGGACCTGGCCGCCTGTCCGCGGCGGATCACCGCCGAGACCCCGGTCACCCCGGTGGCTATGGTCTCTGACGGCACTCCAAGCTATGCGGAGCTTCCGGTGCGGGAGCGCTCCAGGCTGCGCCCGGCCCGGTTCCAGGAGCTGGGATGGGACTTTCTGGTGCTGTGGACCATCGAGGTATTCAGCGACCCCAGGGCCACCACGGAGCTGGTCGCTGAGAAAGTGGGCCTGGGCGCCGGGCCCGAGTTCGCCCAGCACGGCCGGGCTGCGCTGAGCAGCAGTACTGGCCAGATCCGTTTCGGCGGAGCAGCCGATGCTGAGGATGAGGACGCCCAGCGCCGTAACAAGCAGTACCCGGCCCCCGATCAGCGCCGTTTCCAGCAGTGAGTGCCGAGGGACGGACACCCGCCGCTCCGGGGGATCAGCCGCCCAAGCGGCGGGGTCACCGCAGGGTCACCGCCCCCGGAACCTCAGGTCAGCCCGAGGAACTGGAGTCTGAGGTCTATGATCCGCTGCAGGGCGCGGGTGAGGGTGAACAGCAGGACAGCGACTCCCTTGCTGAGTGGCTCAAACGCGAAAAACCGCCTCACTGGTGAGTCTGCCCGCCCCACGCCTAGAGCTGCCCACCCCACGCCTAGAGCTGTTCGCACCGCCTAGAGCTATAGCACTCGGCAGTGTGAACAGCTCTAGGCATAGCGCTGAAGGTGGGAGCACGGTAGTCATCGGTTGCGCGGCGGGGCGGTTACTGCGGCGCGCAGGGTGGTCCCGGCGGCGCGGCGAGTGAGCCGGCACCCGGCGGATGGGTCAGCGCCCGGCCGCGCCAGGGGCTAGCCGTAGATCTCCTCCAGGGTCTCCGCGTAGTCACTGAGCACCTTGGCGCGGATCAGCTTCAGCGAAGGCGTCAGATGCCCCGAGGACTCGGAGATCTCGGCGTCAATGATCCGGAACTCACGGATGGACTCGGCCTGGGATACCAGCTCATTGGCGGCCTGGACCGCCCGCTCCACCTCAGCGCGCAGCGCGGCCCCGGCTCCGTTATGGGCCAGCACCTCAGCCACGGTGAGCTCCTCGCCGTATCCTGCGCGCTGCGCCCATGCGGCCACCGCCTCCGGATCGGGGAACACCAACGCGGCCACAAAGGGCCTATTGTCCCCGGCCACCACAGTCTGGGCGATCAGCGCATGGCTGCGCACCGTCTCCTCCAGCGGTGTGGGATAGACGTTCTTCCCGCCGGCGGTGACAATCAGCTCCTTCTTCCGCCCGGTGATGGTCAGGAACCCGTCAGCGTCCAGGGACCCCAGGTCTCCGGAGCGGAAGAATCCCTCCTCATCGAAGGCTTCCCCGGTGGCGGCCTCGCTCTGGTGGTATCCGTCGAAGATCACTGGACCCTTCAGCAGCACCTCGCCGTCCTCGGCGATCTTCACCGTATTGGCCGGCACCGGCAGCCCCACTGAGCCGATCCGGGTGGCGCCTGGGATATTCAGCGTGATCGGTGCGGTGGACTCGGTAAGTCCGTAGCCCTCCTGGACCGGCACCCCGATCCCGGTGAAGAAGTGCACGATCTCCGGGCTCAGCGGGGAGGCCCCCGAGACCATATGGGTCACCTCGCCGCCAAGCTTCTCCAGCAGCTTGCCGTACACCAACTTGGCGAACAGCTTATGCTTGGCCCGCAGGCCCAGTCCCGGACCGGAGCCGGTGCCGTCTGCAGCGGCCTGCACCGCCTGGGAGTACTGCACGGCAGTGGCCCGGGCGGCCTCGAAGATCCGGCCCTTGCCCTCGGCCTCAGCCTTCGCCGCCGCCGAGTGGTAGACCTTCTCGAACACTCGGGGCACAGCCAGCAGCCAGGTGGGGCGGAAACTGCTCAGATCCTCCATCAGGGTCGCGGTGTCTCCGGTGTGGGCCACCTGGATGCCGCGGTGCAGACAGATCAGCTGCACCGCCCGAGCCAGCACATGTGCCAGCGGCAGGAACAGCAGGGTCCGGGACTCGCCCTCGCCGAGGATATCGGAGGCGAAAGGCACAATATTGGCCGCTCCCTCCGCAAGATTCCGGTGGGTGATCCGCGCCCCTTTGGGCTTACCGGTGGTGCCGGAGGTGTAGACCAGAGTGGCGACGTCGTCGGCCCCGGCGGTCCTCCGCGCGGCCTCCAGCTGGGAGTTGGTCACATTGGTGGCATTGGCGGCGATCTCCTCCAGGTCCGCGGTGCCGGCGATGGGGTAGATCTCGACCCCCGAGTTCTTGCCATGGGCCATATTCGCCCCGGACTGGACCTTGGTGCGCAGCGCCTCATCACCGATCAGCACCAGCTTGGCCTGGGAGTCGGCCAGCAGGTGTGCGATCTGGTGGGTGGAACTGGTCTCATACACCGGCACCGAGATCCCCCCGGCGAACCAGATGGCCTGGTCCACCACCGCCCAGGAGTAACTGGTGGCAGACATCACCGCGACCTTGCTGCCCGGCTCCACGCCGAGGCCGATCAGCCCCTTGGCCACCGCCCGCACCTGTTCCAGGAAGCTGGTGACAGTCACATCAAGCCAGCCGCCGGCTCCATTGCGTACCGCGTAGACGGGGTGGTCCGGCTGCGCCTCGGCCAGCGCCAGCACCCCGTGGGTCACGTTGACATCATCACTGATCCGGGCGATCGGCTCAGTAGTGGTCTCGCGAATGACAGTGTCCTGGGCAGTCTCTGCAGTAGTCACGCGGCCAGCTTACCGATTCCTCCCGGCAGCGCGCCTGCGGTTTGCGGCGTCGTAGAGCTCACTGGCGTTCAGGCCGTGGGCCCCGGCGATCTCCTTGGCGACTGTCTTGAGCTTCTCGCCCTGTTCGGCCCTGCCTATCACGACGTCGGCTGCCTCCTGAAGCTCCATCACCTCCTGGGTGCCCCCGTCGCAGGGGGAGGCCCCGCCCAGCACCAGGACGAACTCGCCCTTCAGCCCGTTGCCTGCCTGACGGTCTGCGAGGTCTGCGGCCAGTTCACCCAGACCCCCGCGCAGCACCTCCTCGTACTTCTTGGTCAGCTCCCGGGCCACTGCTGCCGGACGGTCTGCACCCAGTGCGGCGGCGAACTCCGCAACAGTGGCGGCGATGCGGTGCGGGGACTCGAAGAGCACCGTGGTCCACTCCTCCCCGCTGAGCCGCTGCAGCAGGGCGGCGCGCTCGGACTGCTTTCGCGGCACAAAGCCGCCGAAGCTGAACTGCCCGGTTGGCAGTCCGGAGAGCGCCAGGGCAGCGGGCACCGCAGAGGCCCCTGGTGCTGCGGTGATTTGAACTCCCGCCGCCACAGCCGCGCGCACCAGTCGGTGCCCGGGATCGGAGACTGCCGGCATCCCGGCATCGGATACCACCAGGATCCGGGTGCCCGCCGCGGCCTGCGCCACCAGTTCGGCGGAGCGGGCGGCCTCATTGTGCTCATGCAGACTGACTAGCCTGGCTTCGGTCTGCTCACCCAGGCGCTGGATCAGATGACGGGTGCTGCGGGTGTCCTCGCAGGCGATGATCTCCGCGCTGCGGATCAGCATCCGCAGCCGCTCGGTGGCATCAGTCAGGTTCCCGATCGGTGTGGCGGCCAGCACCAGCGGCGTTTCCCACAGCCAGTCAGCCCCGGCGGCGGGGGCAGCCCCCGCCTGGTCCCGAACGTGGCCCGCAGAGTCGCTGGAGACCTGCGCGGGTCCCTGAGGAAAGGTGTGCGCCTCGTCCGGCAGGGCCTCGCCGGGCCCCACACCTGAAGTCGCTGCAGCACTTCGTTCGGAGCTCACGGCATCTGCCTCCCTAGTCGTCTACTTCCCGCCAAGTAGCATATCCAGGGTGACCGATGCTCTGACCCGCAGCCGCCTGGAGCTGCGCCTGGGCGCGGACCGATTCCGGGCGGGGCTGTGGGGCTGGCTGGTGCCGCTGAGCATCGCCGCAGTCGCCCTCGCGCTGCGGCTGGACGGGCTGAGCAACCCGCATTCACTGATCTTCGACGAGACCTACTATGCCAAGGACGCCTACGCCCTGCTGCAGACCGGCTATGAGCTGGAATGGCCCGAGGGTGCCGACGAGCACTGGGAGGCCGGGAACCCCCAGCCGCTGGACGAGGGCTCCTTTGTGGTGCATCCGCCCTTGGGCAAATGGCTGATCGGCCTGGGCATCGCCGCCTACGGAGTGGAGGATGCCATCGGTTGGCGGCTCTCCTCCGCAGTGGCCGGGGCCCTGGGTGTGCTGCTGATCGCCCTGATCGCCCAGCGGATGTTCCGTTCGGTGTTCCTCGGGGCTGTGGCCGGGGTGCTCACCGCAGTGGAGGGCCACCATCTGGTGATGTCCCGGGTCGCTCTGCTGGACATTTTCCTGATGCTCTTTGTGCTCGCTGCCTTTGGGGCCCTGTTGGCGGACCGGTACAGCGGACGGCGCCGCTTGGCTGCCTGGGCTGCTCAGGCGGCGCCGGAATCCAAGGAATGGGACTTCGGCCCGCTGCTGCTGTGGCGCCCCTGGCGACTGGCCGCTGCCGTGGCCCTGGGCTGCGCGGTTGGGGTCAAGCTCTCCGGCCTGGCTTTCATCGCGGTCTTCGGCATCATGGTGGTGCTCTGGGACATCAACGCCCGGCGCACAGTAGGGATCCGCCGCTGGGCGCGGGCCGGACTGCTTTACGACGGCCTGCCCGCAGTGCTCACCGTACTGCCGGTGGCGACCCTCACCTATATCGCCACCTGGTCCGGCTGGCTGCTCAGCTCAGGGGCCAGAGACCGGGACAACGATCAGGCTGAGGGCCTTGCCGGGCTGCTCCCCGCCCCGCTGCGTGCCCTGTGGAACTATCACAGCTCCGCCACCAGCTTTCACACCGGCCTGGACTCCGAGCACGAGTACGCCTCCCACCCCTGGACCTGGTTGTTCATGGGCCGGCCGGTCTCGATGCATTACCAGGGCCGGGAGCAGGGTGAGGTGTACGAGCACACCGGAGAGGTCTGCCAGTACCCCTCCTGCTCCTCGGCAGTGCTGGACCTGGCCAATCCGCTCATCTGGTGGACCGGGGTTCTGGGCCTGCTGGCAGTACTGCTGCTGTGGATCGGCCGCCGCGACTGGCGCTACGGGGCCATCCTCTCCGGCTTCGCCGCAGGCTTCGTCGTCTGGCTGGCCTTCCCGGACCGGACCATGTTCTTCTTCTACACCATCAGCTACCAGCCCTTCCTGATCCTCACCCTCGTGGTGCTGGCCGCCCTGGTGCTGCGCATCGGCACCGGAGAGGTCACCGCCTCCGGCAGGCAGCGCAGCAGCAGGCAGATCGCCTCCGCCCAGCAGCGCAACACTGTGCTGGTGATCTGCTTTGTGCTACTGGCAGTGGCGGTCTCGGTGTTCTTCTGGCCCGTCTGGACCGCAGAGTTCATCTCTTACGATCAGTGGCGGCTGCGCATGTGGCTGCAGTCCTGGATCTGATGGCCGCCCCCACCAAGGCCCAGATGCGCCGGAGTCTGCGCGCTGCCCGGGCCCAGCTGAGCCCTCAGGAGATCTCCCGCCGCGCGGATCAGCTGGGCCAGGTGCTCCTGGAGGAGATCAGGTACGACGCCGCGGTACTCGGTTATCTGCCCATGGCAGGGGAGCCGGATCTGCGGCCCTTCCTCTCAGCCCATCTCGAACGCGGGGGAGAGGTCTTTGTCCCGGTGATCGCGGATCCGCAGCTGCGCCTGCTGAACTGGGCCCGGTGGACTCCGCAGACGCAGCTGCGCCGCAGCAGATATGCCCCAGTCGATGAACCGCTCGGCGAACGGATCAACCTTCCCCAGCTGCTGGGCGCAGACTGCACGAGCTCCCGGATCGTGCTGCTCGCACCAGCCCTCGCCGTGGATACTGCCGGGTTCCGGCTGGGTCAGGGCGGGGGCTTCTACGACACGATGTTCGGTGCTGGTCCCGCGGCGCCGCACGGGTCGCCGCCGCTCTCGGCGGGCAAAGCGTGGCCCGCCT
>NZ_WRPM01000032.1 GCF_009758175.1 Nesterenkonia alkaliphila | reverse complement strand
TACGCCACTACGCACGCGACCCAGAACTCGCCGCCGAACTCACCGGACTTTGAGAAAGCCCTGCGAATCCTGGGGATCATTAGGACCGACGACGCCGGTGCCACGGCCAGTACGACGACGCCCCAGCCAGCCACGGTCCCGGCAGGCCCCCTGCCCCGCCTTGCCGTTTTCTGTATGGCTTTGCGCTCTGCATAGGGTTATTTCGCTACGTGGTGCGCAAAACCTTATGCAGGACGGAGCAAAGGCGAAGACTCGGTGACGGTTCCCGGCGGACCCCGATCAAGGTTCCCAGCCGCAGCGGGCACGCGGAGTTGGCAGATGGCTGCTAACCGTGATAAGTTTTTCTGTCGTTGCCCACTGAGCGTTCCGCTCGGATTGGGAGCACATCACGAGGGCCTCTAGCTCAACTGGCAGAGCATCAGACTCTTAATCTGCAGGTTGCGGGTTCAAGTCCCGCGGGGCCCACCGGCTTCAACCGCCGATCGGATATTTCAGACTTTCGTCTGGCCTATCCTGGTCGGCGGTTTTTGCGTGTCTGCGCAGGTTTTGGGCCCGATCAACGGTGCTTACGCTCCACCCGGTCCATGAAGTGGTCAAGGAACCCGTAGAAGTCCTCCACATCCAGCTCTTGGTGCAACGGCACCTGGGGAAGCTGCGGAAACTTCACAGAGGACTGCACGCGGAGCCTGACTCGCCGGCCGGTGGAAAGCGCGATCTCGGCGGTGGCATCCTCCACCGCCATACCGGCCAGATTGGTCAGGTTCACCAGCACCGGCACCCGGGGCAGGGGGGCGTCGTCGTCATCTGCTGGGGGCAGCACTGCGGCCGGATCCACCGGGCACAGCACCATCTCCACCGGCTCCCTCCGATACCCGATGAGCAGGTGCCGGGAAGACTCCACGGCCTCCTGGGCGGAGAGCTCGGCAGCGGGGGCCTGTTTGCTGCTGATCAGCATCTCCGGGTGATCCTCCTGGCCGAACAGGTTCTCCGCGTAGAGCAGGTTATAGGAACCGAAGTTCATCACCGATGCGTCGAACACCGCCCGGAAGGCCCCGATCAGGCGTTCCTCCTGAGGGCCGCGTTCGGTCTGGATGACCATTGTGCTCCCTGTCTCGACTCGGACCCGAAGTAGCTGCGGGCCGCTGTAGTAAGTCTACGGGTGGGCTGGGAGATGGTGGCGGCCCGCGCCCTGCCCGCAGTCACATAGGGTAAGAGAAGAAGAGATGACGACGCCGCCGAAGGGAATATCTGATGACTGCCCAGCTCGCCCCCGGGGACACCGCCCCGCAGTTCACCCTGACTGCTGCCGACGGCAGCAGGGTTTCCTTGAGCGACTACCGGGGGAAGCACGTCATCGTGTACTTCTACCCGAAGGCTTCCACGCCGGGGTGCACCACTGAAGCCTGTGACTTCCGGGATTCCCTGGAGCCGCTGCAGGCTGCCGGGTACCAGGTGCTGGGCCTCTCCCCCGATCCGGTGGAGTCGCTGGAGCAGTTCACTGTGCAGCAGTCACTGAGCTTCCCGCTGCTCTCGGACGAGGACCACGCAGTGGCCGAGGCCTACGGGGCCTGGGGTGAGAAGAAGAACTACGGAAAAGTGTTCGAGGGTCTGATCCGTTCCACGGTGGTGGTGGACCGTGAGGGCAGAGTGGCCCTGGCCAAGTACAACGTAAAGGCCACCGGGCATGTGGCACGCCTGCGCAAAGAACTGGGCATCGGCTGAGGCACTAGCGCAGCGACCTGCGCGCGCGGCCGGGACAGGCTAGAATGAGGCGCTGCTGCACGGGCGAGTGGCGGAATTGGTAGACGCGCTGGATTTAGGTTCCAGTGTCTTATGACGTAGGGGTTCAAGTCCCCTCTCGCCCACGTGAATCTCCTTTCCCGGCGCGTGTTCATCGGCGCGTCCTCGGCGGCCGGCACCGCTGCGGCACTGCACTCGGCGGCAACTCCCGAACCCGGGGAAGGCTCAGATGATCCGCTGGAGCAGTATCAGGAGGACTCCGGGACCGGGGAGGCCGCCGGCAGCATCACCATTGCTGGAATACACCTGCCCAGCTCGCTGGACCCAGGAATGGTGGTGGACACCGAGAGCGAGCGGATCATCCGCCAGATCTTCGAGCCCCTGGTGGGCATCGACCAGGAGACGGGGAGTGTGGCCCCGCTGCTGGCCGAGGACTGGGAGGTCAGCCAGGACGAGCTAACCTATACCTTCATCCTGCGTGAGGGCGTGGTCTTCCATGACGGCACAGAGCTCACCGCTGAGGTGGTCGCAGCCAATTTTGAACGATGGGGGCAGTTGGACTACCTCTACGGCTACGGCAATATCAGCCGGGCCACCCCCTTGGCCTTCCCTTCGGTGTTCGGCGGCTTCATGGGCGCTGAGGAATGTGTGTTGGAGGCGGTGGAGGCCGAGGATGAACAGACTGTGGTGCTCACCCTCAGCGAGCCTGTGCATTATCTGCTGCAGGCGCTGACCCTGCCGGCCTTCGGAATCGCCTCGGCTGAAGTCCTGGTGGACAGCGACCCAGGGCTGATCACCCGCCGACCGATCGGCACCGGCCCGTACCGGCTGGCTGAGCCTACGGAGGAGGACAACAGTACCGCCACCCGGCTGCAGGCCTTCGGCGAATACTGGGACGCCCATGAGGGACCGGCCGAGGTGGTGGTGCGGGCCCTGCCCAGGACCTTCGACCGGCTGCGTGAGCTGCAGCGCGGAGAGGTGGATGTCTATGACTTCATCACGGCGGACAACCTGCGCACCCTGGTGCAGTCCGGGAGGCTGATCCTGCAGCGGGACCCGTTCTCGGTGCTGTACATGGGCTTCAACCTCAACCACCCGGTGATGTCCGACTTCACCATCCGGCAGGCGGCAGCCCGAGCGATCAACCGGACGCAGCTGGTGGAGGACTATTTCCTGGACGGCTCCCGGCCCGCCTACCAGTTCACCCCCGCGGCGCTGGGCGTGCACTCCGACACTGCGCTGCAGTATGGGTACAGCCTGACTATGGCCCAGGAGCTGCTGGAGGACTCCGACTATGACGGTGAGCCGCTGGACTTCTACTACCCGATCAGCAGCACCCGCAGCTACCTGCCCCGGCCGGAGGCCGTCTTTGCGGCGATTGCCGCTGACCTTACCGCTGCAGGGTTTGTGATCCGGCCGCGGCCGGTGCGCTGGGAGGACGGCTATGTGGACCAGCTGATGGCCGACTCCAACCGGGCGATGCACCTGCTGGGGCGCAACGGCGGGTTCCGCTCCCCGCACACCTTTTTCTCCCCGCTGTTCGGGCAGCCGAGCCAGGAGTTCCACTTCCGCGACCCCGAGGTGATGGAGCTGCTCGACGAGGCGCGTGCCGAGCCGGATCAGAAGACCCGAACCGAGCTGTACCAGCAGGTGGCTGACCTGGTTCAGGACCAGCTCCCTGCGCTGCCGCTGGCCTATCCCATCTCCGGCATGGCGCTGGGGGCCAGAGTTGCGGACTATCCGATGTCGCCGGTGCTCAATGAGCGTTTCGCAGAGATCCGGCTCACCGAGTCCTGATCAGCTGAGAGCCAATTTCCTGCCGCGCACAGCGCGGCGGTAAAGTCGAACCGAATCATCCCTGTCAACTATGAGGAGCTCTGCCGTGACCGAGTCAGCGTCGACGCCGTCATCCCAACGATTCGATGTGATTCTGGTCGGTGGTGGCATCATGTCCACCACCCTCGGAGCCATCCTCAAGGAGCTCCAGCCGGACTGGAGCATCGCCCTGTTCGAGAAACTCGACGGCGCCGGTCAGGAGTCCTCCGACCCGTGGAACAACGCTGGCACCGGGCATACTGCCTACTGCGAGCTGAACTACACCCCCCGTGGGGCTGACGGTGCGATCTCCACGGCCAAGGCCGCCGGAATCGCCGAGCAGTTCCACGTCTCCCGTCAGCTGTGGTCGCATTGGACCGAGAACGGCACCCTGGGCGCTCCCCGCACGTTCATCAACGCGCTGCCGCATATCAGCTTTGTCTGGGGTGAGAAGAACACCCAGTACCTGCGCGACCGTTATGAGGCAATGCGGAAGGAGCCGCTGTTTGCCCATATTGAGCATGCTGAGGATCTTGACACCATCGGCAGTTGGGCGCCGCTACTGGCCGCCGGGCGCACTGCGGATAAGCCGGTAGCTGCCTCCCAGTTCCGCGACGGCACCGATGTGGACTTCGGCTCCATCACTCGGCAGCTGGCCGGGCACCTGGGCGCTGAGGGCGTAGAGCTGCGCTACGGCCACGAGGTCACCGGCCTCTCCCGGGGCACTGACGGGCGCTGGGAGATGAAGGTGAAGAACACCGCCGGTGGGGAGAAGTTCACCGCCAGCGCCCGGTTCGTGTTTGTGGGTGCCGGGGGTGGGGCCCTGGGGCTGCTGCAGTCCAGTGGGATCCGGGAGATCCGCGGCTTCGGCGGCTTCCCGGTCTCCGGTCAGTTCCTGCGCGCCACCGAGTCTGCGATCGCTGAGCAGCACCATGCCAAGGTGTACGGTCTGGCCTCGGTGGGAGCCCCGCCGATGTCCGTGCCGCATCTGGACACCCGGTTCGTGGAGGGCCGCCGCTCACTGATGTTCGGACCCTATGCCGGATTCTCCACCAACTTCCTGAAGTCCGGTTCCTACCTGGACCTGCCCTTCTCGGTACGGCCGCATAACCTGCTGCCGATGCTGCAGGTCGGTGCCACCAACACCTCGCTGGTGAGCTATCTGCTCAAGGAGGTCACCAAGTCCCAGCGCAAGAAGGTGGCTGCCCTGCAGGAGTTCTACCCCGAGGCTGACGGTGAGCAGTGGGAGCTGATCACCGCCGGCCAGCGGGTGCAGGTGATGAAGAAGGATGAGCGGGGCAAGGGAGTCCTGCAGTTCGGCACCGAGCTCATCGCCGCCGCCGACGGCTCCATCGCCGGGCTGCTCGGCGCATCCCCCGGGGCCTCCACCGCGCCGAGCATCATGTTCAAGCTGCTGGAGCGCTGTTTCCCCGGCCAGATCGAAGGCTGGAGGCCCCAGCTCGAGACCATGGTGCCCTCCTACGGCCAGCTGCTCAACGAGAACGAGAAGCTGCTGGCCGAGGTCACCGAGTCCACGGCCAAGACTCTGCAGCTGGACATCTGAGCCGGTCCGCTCCGGCTGCACCTAAGAACACAGGACGACGCCGTGGCACGACTGCAGTACCCCGCTGATTCCTCCTACCGGACCCCGCACGGGCTGACTGTGCACAGCTGGAAGCATCCGGAGCCTACCGGGGCGCCGGTGCTGCTGGTCCACGGCTTTGCCTCGAACACACTGTTCAACTGGGTCAAGACCGGATGGCTGGACCCTGTGGCCGGCACTGGGCGGAGCATCGTCTCGGTAGATCTACCGGGTCATGGGGCCTCAGCTGAGGTCGATCCGAGCGGGCTCCGCCTGGCAGACATTCTGAACGATCTGCAGCAGACCGCCGAGACTGCCGGCGGCCGGGTGCACCTGCACGGGTACTCCATGGGGTCCAGGATCTCCTGGGAGTTCGCCCACCAGCACCCGCAGCTGGTGGGCTCCCTGGTGATGGGCGGCTCCCCGGTCTCCGATGACGTGTACCAGGTGGCGCCCGCGCAGGCCCGCAGCTGGGCCCGGGGTGGGCCTGAGCCGGCGGATGAGGCTACGCGCCGGTTCATCACAGTGGCTGCGGCCCTGCCGGGGCAGAACCTCCCCCATGTGGTGGAGCTGCGTCTGGCCCTTGCCCAGGACCCCTACCGCCCTGAGGAAACAGTCCCGGCAGTCCCCACCCTGGTGGTGGCCGGAGCCCAGGACAGTATCGCTGCCGGGGCGGCGAGACTGGCCCAACTGGTGCGTGCAGCAGGGGCTGCGGCAGAGTTCGTGGAGATCCCGGGGCGCAACCACATCAATGTGCTGACGGCCCGGGAGTATAAGCAGACGGTGCTCAACTTCCTGGCCGGCTGAGCCCAGCCTCACCCTGGTCGGTGCCGCTGCTGCGCAGCATCACCAGTACCGGGACCGAGGCGGCTGCCGCGACTCCGCAGACCACCAGCGGCACGGCCCATGCGGAGACCAGGCCGCAGACAACCGCCAAAATGAAGCTCAGCGCCACCGCGGTGCGGTCCAGACGGGGGTTAGGCACGCAGACCCGCTCCGCAGGGGCGGCCAGAGCGGCGCCGAGGCTGAGCACCAGCACCAGCCAGAGCAGCTGCTGCTCCACCGCGGCGATGAGCAGCACCAGCAGGATGACGTAGACCACCGCTTGGGCCAGCAGCAGGTTGCGCGGGCTGCTCCAACGGTTCAGGAGCCGGCCCAAGGGCGCAGAGAGGAAGTAGCCTGCCACCGCGGCGGCGCCGATGCCCAGGGCAGCCCACCAGTCGGCGCCTACCAGTGCGAGCCCTACGGCGAAGGGCAGCAGGGTGCCCGGCAGCCGGGCCGCCAGTTCCAGCAGGCGGATCATGCGGTGCCCACCATGGTCAGCGTGGATCCGGTGGTGGTCTTGGTGACCTTCAGCTGGACGGGGATCTGCTGGTGCATCTCCGTAACGTGGCTGACCACACCGATCCGGCGGCCCTCTCCCTGCAGGGTGTGAAGCGCGGTCATCACCGCCTCCAGAGTCTGGTCATCGAGTGAGCCGAAGCCCTCATCGATGAACAGACTCTCCATGCCGAGTCCGCCCGATTCGGACTGCACCGTTTCAGCCAGGCCCAGCGCCATGGCCAGGGAGGCCATGAATGTCTCTCCCCCGGACAGTGAGGAGGTGGGGCGGTACTCATCGGAGTGTTCATCGTGGACCTTCAGATCCAAGCCCTTCTTAGCTGCCCCGGAGCCGCCCTCGTCATCGTGCAGCAGGCGGTACCGGCCTTCTGACATGGTCAGCAAATGCCGGGAGGCCGCCAGGGCCACCTGCTCGAGCTTGGCGGCAAGCACGAAGGTGGTCAGGGTCATTCGCATCGGGTTGTCCTGGCCGCGGCCGTTGACCGCTGCGGCCAGATCTGCGCGCAGCTGCTGCTCCCCGGCCTGGGCGCCCTTGGCCGCCAGCGCCTGACCGAGGGCGCTGATGCAGTCGGTGACCCCCTGCTGTCGGGCTTCGAAGGCGGTCTGCTCCTTTCGGCGGCCCTGCAGCTGCTCCTCGGCGGCAGCTGCCTGTTCGGCTGCGGCCTCCACGGCTTCCTGGCTGGGCAGCTGTTCTGCGGCCTGGTGCCGGCGGCGCCCCGCGGTGACCTCCGCCTGGGCGGCGGTGAACTCCAGGCGCTTGGCCTCGTCCTGGTAGGCGGTGATGATCTGCTCGGCCTCGGCCAGCTGCTGGTCATCCAGCACGGCGGCCGCGGCCTCTTGAGCACCGGCGAAGGGGGATCCTGTGATCTCACGCTGGGCGGCCTCGGCTGTCCTGGCTGCCTGGGCAATACGGCTCTGGTGCTGCCGGTGGGCCTCCAGCGCCTGGTGCAGGGCTTCGGCGCAGGCCTCAACCAGCTGCAGCCGGTCCTGGACGCTGGGATGGACCCCGCGCAGGGTGGCCAGCCGGTGCTCAAGCTGCTGGGCGTCCTGCTCGGCCCGTTGGGCCTGATCGGCGCAGCGTTCAGCCCGGTGCCCGGACTCGGCGTGCTGCTGCTGGAGGGTGTGCATCTGCTCGGTAAGCTCCTGCAGCTGCACGCTCAGGCGGCGCTGCCGAGTGCGCTCAGCGTCGAGCTGGTCCAGTCTCTGCTGGGCCTGCTCGGCGAGCCGAGCTGCCTCGGCGGTGCTTGTCTGGCCGTGTTCACCCAGCGCAGCCCTGAGCTCCTCGAGCCTGGCGCGGGCGGCGTCATAGGCGGCCCGGGCCGATTCTGCCGCGGTGAGCGCCTGACGCTCGGCCTTCCGGGCCCGGTCCACCTCTTGTCGGCTGACCGTGTGTTCGACCGCCTGTAAGGGGGCCGGGTGCTCGGTGCCGCCACAGACCCGGCAGGGCTTGCCGGGCTGAAGCTCCTCGGCGAGCTCCACGGCCAGACCATCGAGCCGGCGGCGCACCGCCTCGGTGTGGGACTGCGCCGCCGCCTGGGCCTGCTGCCGGGCTTCCTCGGCAGCGCGCTGAGTGCGCTGCTGCTGCTGGGCTGCGGCATCGCGCTGCTGGGTCAGCTCCGCGCGATGACTGGCGGCCTGCAGCTGTTGCTGGGCGGCCTGCCGCTGCTGGTCGAGCTGCTCGAGGTCCGTCTGCTCAGCGGCCAGCTCCTCACGTCTGCCACCGAGGGTCTCGATCTCTGCCTGCAGCTGCTCCTGGGCCTGACGAGCCTCCTCCGCCTGCTGCCGCAGCTGCTGAGCCTGGCTGCGCAGCGCGGCCTGCTGATCCTCCAGCTGGCGGGCATCCTGCTCGGTGAGACTGCTGCGCAGGGCGGTGAGCCGCTCCAGCACCGTCTCGATGGCCGCCTCCTGCGGAAGACCCTCGGCATCGGTGAGCGGATCCACGCTCACCTCGTTCTGCTCCGCCAGCACCTGAGCAGCTCGCCTCGCCTCCAGCTGCGCCTCAGCCTGGGCGGAAGCGGCCTGCTGCTGGGCAGATTCAGCCTCCTTCAGCCAGGAGGCGATCTGCACGGCAGCCATATGCCGATCCCTGAGACGCCGGGAGGCCTCAGCCTCCTCAGCCTGCCCCTGGTGGTCAGCAAGATCCTGCTGATACTGCTGGTAGGCCAACAGCTCCCTGCGCCGGGCCGCCTGGTGCTCAGCCTCGCGACGCGCATCCTGGGCCGCCTGGGCGGCCTGCGCGGTGCGGGCAGCCAGCTGCCGCTGCACCGTCGCGGCCTCCTGGGCCACCAACTCCCCCAGCTGGTCCTCAGGTGTGCCGTCAAGATCGAGCTGCTGTTCCTGGCAGTGCTCGGCACCCAGCAGCAGGGCTGCATCGCGGCGCAGCGTGCTGGCCTGGTGTTCGATCTGCGCCTGAAGCCGGCTGATCTGCTCCTCGGAGGCCTTTGCGGCCTCAGCCAACGCCATCTCCAAGGCCCGGAACCGGTGGGTGTCGAAGAGCCGTTCAAGCAGCTCCTGCTTCTCCTTACTGGAGGCGTGCAGGAACTCGGCGAAGTCCCCCTGGGGCAGCAGGATGACCTTGGTGAACTGGTCCACATTCAGCCCCAGGATCTGCTGCAGCTCAGCATTGGCTGCCTGGACACCGGATGTGACCGGCTCCCAGTCTCCACCGAGGAGACGTTTGAGCTGAATAGTGCTGCCCACTGCATTGGCCCGACCGGGGCGCCAGTACGGCGGGGTACGGCGCACCCACCATCGCTGCTCCCCACAGCTGAACTCCAGCTCCACAACGGGCTCGCGCTCCGGCGGGGCGTGGTGGGACTTGAGCATATTGTGGTCCCGCTCGCCGGGGACCTTCCCGTAGAGCGCAAAGGTCACAGCGTCCAGCACAGAGGTCTTTCCGGATCCGGTGCGTCCGCGCAGCAGAAACAGCCCTTCGGCACCTAGTGCGTCGAAGTCCACCGTTTCCTGACCCGGGAAGGGGCCGAAAGCGCAGAGTCTCAGACTGTGCAGCTTCATGGGGCACCTCCCAGCCGGACCGTCTCCATGGCCTCCTGGATCAGCTGCTGCTCGGCTTGACTGGGTCCGCGGCTGCGCACATGTTCCAAGAACCCGGTGATGATCTCAGCATCAGTCCTGGCCTCGGCGATCTTCTGCGAGTAGGTGGTTGCGCTCTGGGCCCGGGCTGCCCCGCTGTAGGTGAAGCTGGCCAGGTAGGGGTAGGCCTCCTGGACCCGCTGGTAGGCGCGCTCGGGCCGCTGATCGTCGACCAGGGTGATCTGGGCGTAGCAGTCCCGGTGCTCGGCCACGGTCTGCGGGTCAAGAATCACCTCGATCTCATCGCGCAGCTGCACCAGCCGCCGGCCGATCTGCCAGTCCAGGGGTTCGGCCTGCCCGGTGTCGGTGTCGTAGAGCCAGGCACCTTTGGCCTGCCGAGTCTCGGAGAAGGAGTACCGGATGGGCGAGCCGGAGTACCGCACAGTCTCGGAGAGCCGCTGACGGCCGTGCAGATGCCCCAGCGCGGTGTAGTCGAAGCCGTCGAAAACACCCAGGGGGACCACTGCCAGGCCCCCGGCACTCCGCTCGTGGTGGTCCAGTTGGTCCCCGGGGGCCGCCTCAGCGCCGATGTTCCGCTCCGATTCGGAGGCCACCCCGGAGGCAGCGAACAGATGCGCCATCACCACCACTCTGCCCCGAAGGCTGCGCCGGTCGCGGTCCTGGTGGATCCGCCGGATGACCTCGGCGGTGACGGCGGTGTGGTTGGCGCGCTCAACGCCCAGCTCTCCGGCCACCAGCTGCGGCTCCAGGTACGGCACCCCATAGACCAGGGTTCCGTCGGCCAGCTCCACCGGGGTCCAGGCGTCGCTGAGCGCAGTCCGGAAGTGCAGACCGGAGGCTGCGGCGACTTTCCGGATGAACCCCAACCGGGCCGCAGAATCGTGATTGCCGGAGGTGATGACCACCTCAGCACCCAGCTGGCGCAGCCGGCCCAGGGTGGTGTCCAGCAGCTGCACCGCCCATTCCGGGGGCAGGGCACGGTCATAGACATCACCGGCCACCAGCACCGCCCCCACCCCGTGCTCCTCCACGGTCCGGCAGACAGTCTGCAGCATCTCCTCCTGCTCATCGCGCAGGGAGAACCCGTGGAACCCCCGCCCGAGGTGCCAGTCGGAGGTGTGCAGCAGCTTCATCTCATCCCTTTCCGCTTAGCCTCGACTCTCACCTTACGGCCCGCCCCGGAGATGAGAATCGCCGGGAGGCTGAGTGTCGGTATTCTTACCCTTCGTGACACCGGATCCCGCCGAAGACGCCCAGCTCATCGCAGCTTTCGAACCTGCCCTGCGCGCTCTGCTGCCCGCCCCCGGGGAGCCTGTGCACGCAGAGACGCTGCTGGCCCTGTGCCTGGCCGAGGGACTGCTGGAGGTGCTGCAGTGGGCCCAGGAGGGCACCGGAGCCGATCCTGCGGCAAGCATGTGGCTGGCCGCTCTGCGCTGGCACCGGGTGGTCACCGGCAGCTTCCCGGCCGGAGCCCCGGAGCCTCCGCCGCGGCCCACTGATCATGCGTGTCAGCTGATTCTGGACTCCGGGAGCCTGCAGCTGCTGCCGCACAGCGCGGAGTCTTCACTCACCGGGCTGCGCACTGCGCTGTCCCGTCCCACTCCGATCGGCTCCCCGGCTCAGCCCGCCCAGCCGGATATCCAGTACGACGACGCCCTGCAGCGGGTCATCCCCATCAGCCTGGTTCCGTACGTGGCGGCTCCCATGAAGCAGGACTGGGCAGCCCAGGCGCTGTGCCTGACCCACGGGCACCCCGAGCTGGTGGCAGAAGCACGACGAGGCGCCCTCCGGACACCAGAGATCAGGGACCCGGGGCCGCGCCAGGAGCTGCTGAGCGTAGTGGTCGAGGATCTGGCCCACCGCTGGCGGGACGCAACCAAACCCGCATCCCGGTGAGGCTCGGAGTTTACCGATCGAGCCGACTTCAGGCGCGAAGGCCGCGGCAACGCGGCCGAGAGGCGAGCGGGGCGTGCACCCGCCGCCGGGACTAGCGCGGCAGCGGCCATCGCTGACCCAGAAGTTCGCGGAACTCTGACTCGGTGAGAATTCTGATCGGTTGGCCCTTGGCTCGGCGGGCCAGCGCCTCACGGACCTTACGGGCCTGCATCGGAGCAACCGGTGCGCCGCCGTGCACAGCCTGTTCGATGTCCTGAAGGCTCACCCCGTCGCCGATGACCAGCATGGTGGTGGCACCGATGACCTTGGAGGAGGTGGTGGCCCCGTGCTCGGCGGCGAGCGCCTTGGCCTCCGGGCGCGGCAGGGCCAGGTTGCCGCTGAAGACCAGGTGCTGGCCGTAGAGCGGATGGCCCGGATCCGCCTCGGGCGAGGGCGGCAGATTCCTCCCCTCCTCCTGCCAGCGCATCAGGTCCGGCATCATAGCGTCAGTGACGCCGGCTGCGGTGGCGTCAAGCAGGTGGGCGTAACTGCGCACCTGCCGGGTGGCCCGGGATTCATAGGCCCGGGGTGCGGTCCATGCTTCCAGCTCCTCGGCCTCGATCTGCTGGGCTGCGAAGAGCTGCTGAAGCCGGTTGGTCCGCTGCCGCTCGGCGATGTCCACCACAATGGCGGCCGCAGCCCGCGCGTCCCAGAGCGCATGGTGGTGGTGTTTGAGGTGGAAACCGGCCTCGGCGGCCGCCTTCGGCAAGGCGTGGGAGTCCAGCTGGTAGACCGCTCTGGCCAGGCGCACTGAGCACAGCATGCGCAGTCCGCCCGGGGAGTCCAGCCCAGAGACCTCCAGGGCAGATTCGAAGACCTCAGCATCGAAGGCAGCATTATGCGCCACCAGGGTGTCAGTTCCGATGAACTCCCGGATCTCGCCGAAGAGTTCGCCGAACCGGGGCTCAGCGGCCACCCGCTGCGGGGTGATGCCGTGGATCTCCACGTTGCGGGGGTCGAACCTGTCGAATCCGGCCGGCGGGCGCATCCGTTTGAAGTAGAGCTCGTCCACATTGCCGTCGCGGATGCGTACCATGCCGATCGCACAGGGCGAGCCGCGGAACCCATTGGCGGTCTCGAAGTCCACAGCGGTGAAGTCCAGGCCCCGCACCCGCGGCGGACGCAGCCCGGCCAGGGCGCCGCCGAGCGGTGATGCTGATGCTGCCATGGGGTTAGCGCAGCACCTCCACGATCCGCGGGGCCAGCTGGGCGAATGCCCTGCCCCGGTGCGAGATGGCGTTCTTCTCCGCCATGGAGAGCTCCGCGCAGGAACGGGTCTCCCCTGCCGGCTGCAGGATCGAGTCGTAGCCGAAGCCGCCCTCGCCCCGCTCCTCGGTGAGCAGGGTGCCCTCAAGCCTGCCCTCCGCGGTGTACTCAGCTGAGGTGACCTCTGAGCTGTTTCCAAGCCCGGCGGCGTCGTCGTACTTCTGGGGCAGCACCAGGGAGGCGACACAGACGAATGCGGCACCCCGGTGCTCTGCGGGGATATCCGCTAACTGCTGGAGCAGCAGGCGCCGGTTGTTGTCATCGCTGGCGCTGATCCCGGCCCAGCGCGCGGAGAAGATCCCGGGGGCTCCGCCGAGGACCTCCACGGCCAGTCCAGAGTCATCTGCCACTGCGGGCAGCCCGGTCTGAGCCGCCACGGTGCGGGCCTTCAGCAGCGAGTTCTGCTCAAAGCTCACCCCGGTCTCCGGGATCTCCCCGACCCCGGCGCTGGCGGCGTCAATGACTACCCGCTCCAGGTCCAGGTGCCCCAGCTGCGGCTGATCAGCCAGCAGCGCCCGGAACTCGCGCAGCTTGCCCGGATTGGCGGTGGCCAGCACAATCCGGGCGCCGAGCATGTCCGGTGCGCTCATTTGGCCAGGGCCTCACGCTGGATCTCGGCCAGGCGCTCACAGCCGGTCACCGCCAGGTCCAGCAGCTCGTTGAGCTGCTCGCGGCTGAACGGGCTGCCCTCGGCGGTTCCCTGAACCTCTACGAACTCCCCTGAGCCGGTGACCACAACGTTCATATCCGTGCCCGCGGTGGAGTCCTCCCCGTAGGGCAGATCCAGCACTGCGGTGCCGTCGGGCAGCACACCGACGGAGACCGCTGAGACGGAATCGGTGAGCACCTCGGCACGCTTGCGCACATGGCCCTCGGCGCGGGCCCATTCGATCGCGTCCACCAGGGCCACAAAGGCCCCGGTGATCGCTGCGGTCCGGGTGCCGCCATCGGCCTGGAGCACATCGCAGTCCAGGGTGATCATGTTCTCGCCCAGCGATTCCAGATCCACTACCGCGCGCAGGGAGCGGCCGATCAGCCGGGAGATCTCATGGGTGCGCCCGCCGATCTTGCCCTTCACAGCCTCCCGGGAGTTGCGGGTGTTGGTGGCCCGCGGCAGCATGGCGTACTCGGCGGTCACCCAGCCCCGGCCCTGGCCGCGGAGCCATCGCGGCACATCGGATTCGAAGCTGGCGGTGCACAGCACTTTGGTGTTGCCGAACTCGATCAGGGCGCTGCCCTCCGCGTGGGCAGACCAGCTGCGGGTGATCTTCACCTCGCGCAGCTGGTGGATGCTGCGTCCGTCCGCGCGTGCGTATTTCTGGCTCATGAACCCTCCTGCATGGTGTTTCTGCTGGTCAGATCTGGTAGGTGACCCCGTCGGCGACCACTGCGATGTTCCCGCTGTAGCGCTTGGCTGCGTGCTCGCGGACCACCTGTGCATCGGTCCAGGCTGGGATATGGGTCAGCAGCATCCGTCCCGCGCCGGCCTCGGCCGCTGCTGCTCCTGCCCGGTCACCGTTGAGGTGGATGCCCTGGAGCTCATCATCGCGGCCGTCCTGGTAGGCGGCCTCGCAGAGGAACACATCGGCGCCGCGGGCCGCCTCGATCAGCCCGGAGCAGGTGTCGGTGTCACCGGAGTAGGTCAGCACCCGGGTCCCGCCAGCTGATTCTGCGGCCTCCGAACCCTCGGGCTCGCTGTGCTCTACCTCGATCCGCAGCGCATAGGGCTCCTCGATCGGGTGCCGCACCGGCACCGGGGTGATCCGGAAGGGCCCGATCTGGGTGGCCCGGCCCGGACTCCAGGTGCGGAAGTCGAACTCGGTGTGCATACCCGGCTGCGGGTCGATGCCGTGGGCCACCGCGATCCGCTCATCGGTGCCGGCGGGCCCGTAGACCGGGATCCGCTCGGCCGGCCAGCCCCCGGGGCGCCATTTGACCGCGATATGCAGTCCGGTCAGGTCCATATAGTGGTCCGGGTGCAGGTGGCTCAGGCACACGGCGTCCAGGTCCTCCAGCGCGATGTGCTTCTGCAGCGGCCCCAGTGCTCCGCTGCCCAGATCCAGGGCGATCCGCCAGGTGCGGCCCTGGTACTCCTGGGAGACCAAGTAGCAGCTTGCTGCAGACTGCGGCCCCGGGAAGGACCCACTGCAGCCGATGATCGTCAGTTTCATATGTGGCTCAGCATAACGGCACCGGCGCTAAGGTGCGGCATTCAGTCCTGGCCCTCGGCCTCATCGGGCATCACATCAAGCATCGCGGAGAACAGGGTCTCCTGCAGCCAGGTGGAGAAGGCGTAGAGCTCGGCCATGAGGTCATCGGTGGTGGCGGCCTTCCCGCGCCCGGCGCGGCGGTGGACCTCCTCGGCATCGGCCTCATCCTCGATGCCCAGCCGGGTGGCCAGGGTCAGCCGCACATCGTTGAGCGCCCGGCCGAACACCGGGGCCTGGTCCTCGCTCAGCGTCACCGGATCGGATTCCAGGGCCATCCGAGCAGCCCGCAGGTCGGCGATCTTGGACTCGCGCAGGGAGCCTTCCGCCAGCCGCCGGAACTGTGCCGCCTGCTCCGGTTCGGCCGAGGCTGAGGGCAGCAGACGGGCCAGGGCCGGATCGGTGGGGGGTGCCACGCCGCCAGCTGCCGTCTCCTCTCCGGTCTGATCCTCGAGCCCGTCTCCCAACCCGGCAAGCTCCCGGCGGAAGTGGGCAAACTCATCCTGGGCGGCGTCGTCGGCTGTGTGCTCGGCGTCCTCGCCGCTGAGCTCTTTGGCGCGGGCCTGGAGCATCGTGATCACATCGGCACAGAGCTGAGAGAGCAGCCGCCGCTCATGGGGCTCCAGCTCTGCCTTATAGCCGCGGGTGGTGGCGCGGAAGGCCCGGGCCACTAGTCGGCCTCCTCGAGGGTGGCCTGCAGGCCGTAGCTGTGCATAGCGGTGACATCGCGCTCGGCCTTCTCCCGCGGGCCGGTGGCCACCACTGCCCGGCCCTCCTGGTGGACTTGGAGCATGAGCTTCTTGGCCTTCTCCTTGGAATGGCCGAAGTAGCTGCGGAAGACCCAGGCCACATAGCTCATCAGGTTCACCGGGTCATTCCACACCACCACCTGGTAGGGCTTGGCGGCCACTGTGCTCAGGTGGAGGTCAGTCTCCTCCTGGGTGAGCGTGGATCCTGCGGTGGAGCTCATAGGCCCAGTCTAGGATGTGGGGCATGGCTGATTCCACTGCGCTGCTCACCGATCAGTACGAACTCACCATGGTCCAGGCTGCGCTGCGCTCGGGGGCCGCGCACCGGCGGTGCACCTTTGAGGTGTTTTCCCGGAAGCTGCCGCCGGGGCGGCGCTACGGAGTGGTGGCTGGCACCGGCCGGGTGCTGGAGGGGCTGGAGCAGTTCCGGTTCGGGCAGGCGGAGCTGGATTTCCTGGAGTCCCGGGGAATAGTCGACGACGCCGCCCTGGACTTCCTCGCCGGCTACCGGTTCTCCGGGGAGATCACCGGCTACGCTGAGGGCGAGGTGTATCTGCCCGGCTCCCCGGTGCTGCAGGTCACCGCCTCCTTTGCCGAGGCCTGCCTGTTGGAGACCTTTGTGCTTTCGATCATGAACCATGACTCTGCGGTGGCCTCCGCCGGCTCCCGGATGGTGATGGCCGCCGGGGGGCCGCCTGAGCGCGGCGGCCGGCCCTGTGTGGAGATGGGGTCCCGGCGCACCCAGGAGCGCTCGGCGACCGCCTCGGCCCGGGCGGCAGCGGTGGTGGGCTTCGCAGCCACCTCCAACCTGGAGGCCGCGCGCACCTGGGGCCTACCCGCTCTGGGCACCGCAGCCCATGCCTTCACCCTGCTGTACGACACTGAGGAGGAGGCCTTCGCCGCGCAGGTGGAGGCCTTCGGCCCCGGCACCACCCTGTTAGTGGACACCTATGATGTGGAGGCCGCTGTGCGCAAGGCCGTGGAGATCGCCGGGCCTGAACTGGGTGCGGTGCGGCTGGACTCCGGGGACCTGGTGGAGCAGGCCTTCTGGGTGCGCAAGCTGCTGGACTCGCTGGGCAATAAGGAGACCAGGATCATCGTCTCCTCTGATCTGGATGAGCACGCCATCGCCCGGCTGGCCGCCGCTCCGGTGGACTCCTACGGGGTGGGCACCCGGCTGGTCACCGGTTCCGGTGCGCCCACCGCCTCGATGGTCTACAAGTTGGTCCAGCGCGAGGACGACTCTGGAACGCCGGTGTCAGTGGAGAAAGCCGCTGCGGGCAAGGCCAGCGCCGGAGGCAGGAAGCAGGCACTGCGCAGCGTGGACGATCACGGGCATGCGGAGGCTGAGGTCCTCGCGGCCGGCACACCGCTGGCCGAGACCGGCTATCTGGGCCGCCAGCTGCAGGTCCCGTTGGTGATCGAGGGCGAGGTCCAGCCCGGATTCACCGGGGCCGAAGGAGTTGAACGCGCCGCCCAGCGGCACCGGGACTCCACGGCTGAACTGCCTGCTGAGGCGCACCGGCTCTCCGAGGGAGACCCGGTGATCCCCACAGTGTTGGTCCCTGCGGCGGGTGCGCCATGACCTGGCAGCTGAGCTCACCCATCTCAAACCGGCCTGCTGTTCCGCTGCCGGGTCTCACCGGTAGGCTTGGTGTCAGCAGCACACCGAGAGTGAGGAGTGGATCATGGCTCAGGCACTGATCATCGTGGATGTGCAGAATGACTTCTGCGAGGGCGGGGCGCTTGCCGTAGAGGGCGGGGCCCAGGTGGCTGCGGACCTCAGTGAGTTCCTGGAGGAGAACCACGCCGAGTACAGCGCCGTGGTCGCCACCCAGGACTGGCATATCGACCCCGGTCCGCACTTCTCCGACAAACCTGATTTTGTGCGCTCCTGGCCGGTGCACTGTGTGGCCGGCACTAAGGGTGCGGAGCTGCACACCGATCTGGACACCGACCATATCGAGGCCCGGTTCCTCAAAGGGCTCTACGACGACGGCTACTCCGGGTTCGAGGGCCAGCTCGGGGACCCCGAGCGGGTAGGCATCCTGGAGGGTGAGAAGGGCATCAAGGTGGAGCCTGAGGATGTCATCCCCGCCGAAGCCCCGGATCTGGACACCTGGCTGCAGCATCAGGGCATCGACGCGGTGACCATCGTAGGCATCGCCACCGACCACTGCGTGCGGGCCACCGCGCTGGACGCCGCTGAGAATGACTACGCGGTCACCGTGATCTCCGACCTCACCGTAGGGGTCAGCCAGGACAAGATTGATCAGACCTATGAGGAGTTCGAAGAGGCCGGGATCACCGTCATCTCCCTGCAGGACCTCTGAGCGCCTCAGGGCAGCCCGGCAGCCTGCTTCAGACAGCTGAGCGCCTTCTCCGGTGTGTAGCCGAGTGACTCCATGGCCCTCAGATAATCCCGGGTGAGGCGGGCGGCGTCGTCGTCTCCCTGGTCCTCGGGGGGAGGCAGGACCACCGTGCCCCGGCGGCCCTGACCCTTCACGTAGCCGGCATGCTCGAGCTCCCGGTAAGTGCGGGCCACAGTATTGGGCGCCACCCCGAGGTCCCCGGCAAGCCGGCGCACCGGCAGCAGCGTCGCGCCAGGTTTCAGTGCCCCGCTGCGAATCTGCTCCACCAGCTGCTCCCGCAGCTGCTCATAGGGAGGCGCGGCGGAGGCGGGATCCAGCCGCAGGATCATAGGCGCTCCTGAGCCGGTGCCGTGTGGAACGGGTGACCGGCCCACAGCCGTCGGAGAACATGATGACCTGCCCCTCGAGCGGCTGCCAGAATCTGCGGCACCGCGGTCACCGCCACGGCGACCAGTCCGCCGGCTAGCATGACCACCCCGGCCAATAGGGTCTCTTCCGCCGCGCCCTCACGCACCTCGGCGGAGGTGACCACCAGGCCCACTGCGCAGACAGCGGTCAGGGCAGTCAGCCAGGAGAAGAGCACTGGCAGTCCACTGGTCTCGCGCAGCGCCTGTGAGCGGCTGTGGTCATCCCAGGCCAGCTCCAGTTCCGAGCGGGCCCGCTGCGGCTGGGCGAGCACATTGCGCAGGAGGACTTCGGTGCCCATCCAGCTGAGGATGGTCAGGCCCAGGCAGAGCCACATGGCCGCCACCCAGCCGGCCCAGGCATTGTTCTCGGGCCGGCCGAAGCTCCCCAGGTGGAGGATCAGCACCGCAGCGAAGGCCGCCAGGGCCGCGGTGACCGGGGCCAATCTCATGGTCAGCCGCTCATAGTGGGAGAGGTAGTCGGCCAGGGAGGTCGCCTGTGCCCTGGCATAGCGCGGGGCCTCTGGGGAGATCTGGTGCTTACCCCTGATGATGGCCAGCGTTCCGCCGAGTCCGGCACCCAGCATCATGGTGATAAGCACCAGCATGCCGTGGTCCTGTTGCCAGCCCATAACCAGGACCAGGACGGCGCCGAGCACCATCCGGCAGCGGCAGCCCTGATCTGCGTGCATAGGTGTCCAGCCAATCCCTGCCCCGCCGGCTGGGGAGTCGCCATCTGGTATCCCCCGCGGAGGCAGCGCTGATCCGGTGCGGAAGCAGCAGTGCGGAAACAATGACCCACATCAGAAGACTCATGCTCTCGCCTTTCGTATTGACACAATCTCAGTATGTATCAATACATAAGCTGCTGCAAGGGGCTCCGGCGCAGCCCTTGGGTTCCACGTTCACAGACTATCCGGGGGGACGATTCAGGCAGCCGTTGTGAACTGACGCAGCGCCCGGTGCGGGACACCGGCCAGCAGCAGCTTCCGGCCCAGCTCCTCAGGATCCTCGAGATCACTCCAGGTCAACCGGACCACGCGGTAGTCCAGCAGCCGCAGTGCATCCTCGCGCAACTTCTCCCACTGCACCACCTGCTCAGCCGCCTGGCCGCTGAACCCGTGGGTGTACTTGATCATCTCGTCGAACTCGCACACCACGTCCTCCCACCAGAAGTCCACACGAATACGCCCGATGCGCGGCACGCTGAGCTCCTTCTGCAGCTGCGGAGCCTGAAACCCGAGCTCATCAATGATCACCCGGCAACGGGACTCCCCCGGACTCTCGGAGCCGGCATCTGCGAACGCCCGCAGCTCCCGCCACCTCGCTGTGTCCCGTATCGGCAGGACATTCTCCGCCCCATCGAGGTCGGGGTCCCGCACTGCTTTGCCATAGCCGTACCGACCGGCGAGCGCGGCGTCGAACACCATCACCGCCTCCTGCCGCGGCATACCGGGCAGGGTGTCCACCAGCGCATAGGGCAGCGGCTCCACCTTGACCTTCACCGGGCCCCCGTCCTGCAGGCTCACTCCCGGCACCTCAACCTCCGTGGCTGGAACGCCGAGCCGCCCGGACTTGATTCTCGCCTCCGCCTCCACCCGGGTCATCCCCGCTGGCTTCAGCGGTACCCGCCCGCAGATGGGGAAGTAGGGGGTTCCGCGGCACCGCACCGCCCCTCGAGAACGGACTCGTCTGTGCACCGTTCGAGGCCAGGTCATGAGCGGAAGGTCATACAGCGAGAGTGCCGTGCGCTGGCAGAACACCGAATCCGGAGTCGTTAACCCCACTGCCGCCGCAAATGCTCGGTGCCGCGCACTGAGCCGCGCAAGGCCCCACTGTTTCGCACAGGTGTAGATCCCAGGCCTCAGGCGCAGGAGCTCTCCCTCTCCCACCCGGCGGTTCAAGGACGACCGCGAGCCGCCACGATTCCGCGCTGCCCGCAGCAGGACTAGCTGTGGCTGTTGATCCATGTGGCCGCTCATAGCCCCTATGCTCCAGCGGGCGGGCTCATGGTGGATGTGCCTCTGGGCATGCTGCGGAGATGGCGGCGTGTCGCACTTCCGCCATCGCGGCTGGGGAAAACTCCGCCTAGTGCAACCCCGGGGCATCGTGCCGCAGACCGAACACAACAGACCCCCTGGGCAGTTCATGACGACACCTCACCCTTCCCGCGAAGGCATCGTCACCTACTGCCCAGTAGACCTCCTCAGGCGCCCCATTCTGGGCAGAAGCCTACGACGCCGCCAACGGAAGCGGGACTCATCGTCACTTACTGCCCATCCGAGGGACAGGGCACTGGGCTCAACATGTCCCTCGCCTCCCCGGAGGCTGCGCGGCCCTGGGCTTGGATCGGAAGCAATCCGCAACGGGATGGGCTCAGAAGGGCCGGCGGTGACGAGCGAAGTACTCCTCGGCCATGATGCCCATGGTGACGTCGTCGTACCATCTGCCCGCGCGCATGACATTGCCCCGACGGCGCCCCTCAACCTGGAACCCGACCTTCTCATAGGTGTGGATCCCACGGTCCGAGTAGCTGAACACCAGCAACTCGACCTTTCGGCAGGCGTACTCGGTGAAGGCGATGCGCAGGGCAAGCTCCAGAATCTCCGTGCCATAGCCCTGGTCCTGGAACTCTGGGCCGACAACGATTCCCAGCTTGCCGATCAAGGCAGGCGCTTTGATCGAATGCACCGAGACCTGACCCACCAGCTGACCCTCAACCTCCGCGGCATAGGAGAATCCACCGGCGTCCTTATTGGCAGCCCAGGACCGGACCATCTCAGCGTTCACCACCCGCGGCCGCCGCACGATATGACTGTCGTTGAACAGGGTGATATCCGGGTTGTCCCACCAATCGCAGATTATCTCGATGTCGTGCTCTTCAATGGGTCGCAGTGTGACCCGCTCACCCTGGAAAAGCCCGGCTGCCCAATCCCGCAGCCTCTGATAGTCGCTCATCGTTCCAGCAGAAGCCTACGACGCCAACAGCGGAAGTCGGACTCATCGTCACCTACTGCCCAGTAGACCCCCTCAGGCGACCCATTCTGGGCAGAAGCCTACGACGCCGCCAGCGCAAGTCGGACTCATCGTCACCTACTGCCCGTCCGAGGGACAGCCACCCCAGGCTCCCAGCATTTCCTGCCTGGCCTGGAACCGGCGCAGCGCGGGGCGGTCAGCGGTCCCAATGCCGGGCGGGTTGCGGCTCAGGCGCGGGTGAACCAGAGCTGGACCTGCTTCAGGCGGGCCTCGAGCTGGTCCTGGGTGGCCTGGCCCACCGGGGGGCCGCCGCACTTCTCGCGCAGCCTGGTGTGGATGGAGCCCTGGTGCATACCGGTCTTGGCGGCATAGGCCGAGACGGACTTGTTGAGTTTGGCGCGCAGCGCTTTGAGCTGACGATGATCCACGACGCCGCCCCGGGGCGCCTCAGTGCCCTTGGGCCGGCGCTTGAGCTGCTCGGCCTGCTGCCTGCGCAGCAGTTCGGAGACCTGGTCGGGCTCCAGCAGCCCGGGGATGCCGAGGAAGTCGAGTTCCTCCTCGGAGCCCACCGCGCCGCCGAGGCCGAACTCCTCGCCGTCGAACATCACCCGGTCGAAGGCCGCTGAGGACCCCAGAGCAGCGAACTCGCCCTTGGTCAGCTCCTCGGAGGCTCGGTCCTCCGCCTGCTCCTCCTCCAGCGGGTCCTGCAGCTCGCCCTCCTCCGGCTGTTCGCCGCCGGGCACACCGAGCGCATGGTCGCGTTCGGCCTCCATGGCTCCTGCCAGGTCGGTGAGCACCGGGACTGAGGGCAGGAAGACGCTGGCCACCTCGGCCTTCTTGCGCAGCCGCACGAAGCGGCCCACGGCCTGGGCGAAGAACAGCGGTGTAGAGGTGGAGGTGGCATAGACCCCCACACAGAGCCGGGGCACATCCACGCCCTCGGAGACCATGCGGACTGCCACCATCCAGTACTTGGAGCCATCCGCGCTGAACTCCTCGATCTTCCGGGATGCCTCCTTGTCATCGGAGAGCACCACCGTGGTGCGCTGACCGGTCAGCGCGTCCAGCTGCGCGGCATAGGCGCGGGCTGCCTCGTGATCGGTGGCGATCACCAGTCCCCCGGCGTCGTTGATCTTGTCCCGGACTTTCAGCAGCCGCTGGTGGGCCGCACGCAGCACGGCCGGGATCCACTCCCCCTCGGGGTTCAGAGCGGTGCGCCAGGCATGGTTGGTGATGTCCTTGGTGGCCGCCCCGCCCAGGGTGGCCTCCATCTCCTCACCGGAGGCGGTGCGCCAGCGCATATTTCCGGAATAGGCCATGAACACCACCGGGCGCACCACGTGGTCGCGCAGGGCGGGCCCGTAGCCGTAGGAGTAGTCGGCCGAGGAGCGCGGGACGCCGTCGGCGTCCTTCACATACTCCACAAAGGGGATGGCGGCGGTGTCGGAGCGGAAGGGGGTGCCGGTCAGTGCCAGGCGCCGCACGGCCGGTTCGAACGCTTCACGCACGCCCTCGCCCCAGCTCAGCGAGTCACCGGCATGGTGGATCTCGTCGAAGATGACCAGGGTGCGCCCGGCCTCGGTCTTGTTACGGTGCAGGGCCGGCTTATTGGCCACCTGGGCGTAGGTGACGGCCACGCCGATGAACTGGGAGCCGTGCCGGCCGTCGCTGTTCTTGAAATTGGGGTCGATGGAAAGACCCACTCGGGCGGCGGCGTCGGCCCATTGCCGCTTCAGATGCTCGGTGGGGGCCACCACGTAGATCCGGTTGACCTCCCCGGAGCCCACCAGGAGTTTGGCCACGCGCAGGGCGAAGGTGGTTTTGCCGGCTCCGGGGGTAGCCACGGTCATGAAGTCCCGCGGACGTTTACGGATGTAGAGGTCCAAGGCTTCCTGCTGCCATTGGCGCAGGGTGCCGGCGGTGCCGTGCGCAGCCCGGTGGGGGTAGACCGGCGGGAGGTCTGATCCGACGTCGGTGCCGACGTCGAAGAGTGTCGGTTCAGTCACGCCCTGCGGACTAGTTCTTGCCGAAGCCGAAGAGTCCGCGGCCGCCCCGGCCGGAGCCTTCGCCGTCTCCGCCGCCCTTGAGTTCCTCGTAGATCTCTTTGCACTCAGGGCAGACCGGGAAGTTCTTGGGATCCCGGGAGGGGATCCAGACCTTGCCGCAGAGCGCGACCACGGCGTTGCCCTCCAGGGCGGACTCCATGATCTTGTCCTTCTTCACATAGTGGCTGAACCGCTCGTGATCGCCGGGCTCGGACAGCTGTGGGGTGTGCTCACGCTCGATGGTGGCCGCCCCGCCCGGAGAAGGGCTGGTGGCAGGATCGGCGGTGTGCATCCGGAACAGGTCTTCGGCGGAGGACTTCATGCTGGTAATTCTAGCGAACCCGGGAGCCTGTGTGCAGTGCCGTCCCCGGCTCAGCGCAGCCCGGCTCAGCGCAGGCCCACTGGGCGATCGAGGGCCAACTGGATCAGCTCGGTGATCAGCTCGGTGTAGTTGAGCCCGCTGGCCTTCCACATCTGGGGGTACATGCTGATCGGGGTGAACCCGGGCATAGTGTTGACCTCGTTGATGACCAGCTCACCCTCACTGGTGTAGAAGAAGTCCACCCGGGAGATGCCTTCGCCATCGATGGCGTTGAAGGCGATCACCGCTTGGCGCCGGATCTCCTCACTGACCCCGGCCGGGAGGTCGGCGGGGCAGGAGAGCTCGGCTGCGGCGTCGTCGGTGTATTTTGCGGTGAAGTCGTAGAACTGGTGGGACTCAGCGCCCTGATGCACCACGATCTCCCCGCACTCTGAGGTGCGGGCGGCAGCCCCGCCGGCGGAGCCCAGCACTCCGCATTCGATCTCGCGGCCCTGGATGCCCTGCTCCACGATGACCTTGGGGTCGAACTTCCGGGCGGTCTCCAGGGCCTGCTCAAGCTGTGACCAGTCGTCCACCCTGGTGATCCCGGTGGAGGATCCGGCGCGGGCAGGTTTGACGAACACCGGCAGGGTCAGCTGCCGTACCCGCTGCAGGCAGGCCTCGGGATCTGCGGCCCACTGCCGGGCGGTGATGGTCTCCCAGGGCCCCACGGTCAGTCCGGCCGCGGCGAAGGCCAGCTTCATGAAGTGCTTGTCCATGCCGACTGCGCTGGTCAGCACGCCAGCGCCCACATAGGGCACCCCGGCCAGCTCCAGCAGGCCCTGGAGTGTGCCGTCCTCGCCGAAGGGTCCGTGCAGCAGCGGCAGCACGGCATCCACCCGGCCCAGGGAGGTGACGCTGAGATCAGGGGCGATCTCCACCAGTTCGGCGCTGCGCTGCGCGGAGCCGCCGGCCCCCGGGTGCAGCTGGACGCTGGAGGCGGTGGGCTCCACCCGCGGCAGCTGGGCTCCGTCAAAGCTGTGACTGCGCGGATCGGTGACCGGCCTGGTCCACTGCCCGGCGGCGGTGATCCCGACTTCCACCACCTCAAACCGGGAGGTGTCGATGGCGCGGAGCACACCGGCAGCGGTGACACAGGAGACGGCGTGCTCGGAGGACTGACCGCCGTAGAGGACCAGGATGCGGGGCTTGGCGCTGCTGGTGGTGGGCGTGGGGGCGCTGGAGCTGCCGGCCTGTTCGGCCTTGAGCTCACGGGCCAGCAGCAGGCTGGCGATGTTCTGCACCGGCAGCCGGCCGGCCAGCACTGCGGTGACGGCCTCGGTGATCGGCATCTCCACACCGTGTTCCCGGGCCAGATCCAGTACCGCGGAGGCGGACTTCATGCCCTCCGCAGTCTGGGTCATCTGTTCGGTCACCTGCTCGGGGGTGAGCCCTTGGCCCAGCAGCCGTCCGGCGCTGCGATTGCGTGAGAGCGGTGAGGCGCAGGTGGCCACCACATCCCCGAGTCCGGCCAGCCCGGAGAAGGTCTCCAGCTTCCCGCCCAGGGCTGTGGCCAGGCGGGTGGCCTCAGCCAGGCCGCGGGTGATCACCGAGGCTTTGGAGTTGTCGCCCAGCTGCTGGCCGTCGCAGACTCCCACCGCCAGGGCGATCACGTTCTTCACGATCCCGGCGATCTCCACGCCGGTGACATCGGTGTTGGTGTAGGGGCGGAAGTACTTGGCGCTGCACAGGGTGGCGATCTGCTCGGCCACCGCCTCGTCCCGGCAGGCCACCACGGAGGCGGTGGGCTCCTCGCGGGCGATCTCCATGGCCAGGTTGGGCCCGGAGACCACGGCGATCTGCCCCTCCGGCAGTCCCAGCTCGGCGGCGATGACCTCTGACATCCGCAGGTTGGTGCCGCGCTCCAGGCCCTTGATCAGCGAGACCACCACCGCCTCTGGGCTCAGCGCTGTCCTGACCTGCGCCAGGTGGCCGCGCAGGTGCTGGGCGGGCAGGGCCAGTACGACGACGCCGGCCCCGGTGACTGCCGCAGCCAGATCGTCAGTGGCGCTGATCGCATCTGGCAGCCGAATATCGCCCAGATAGGTGGTGTTGGTGTGCTGGGCGGTGATCTCTTCAGCCACCTCGCTGCGGCGTGCCCAGAGCTGGATCTGAAGCCCGGCGGCATCGTTGCCGGCATCAGCGAGGACTTTGGCGAACGTGGTGCCCCAGGAGCCTGCTCCCAGCACGGCGATCTTCTGCGGCTTCACGCGCCGTTCTCCTTGCTCTGGCGGGCCTTGAGCTGGTTGCGCGGCACCCGCTGGTTCAGCGCCCGGTCCCAGATGTCCTGCGGCGGCTGCTCGCCGCGCAGCTGCGCCACCCCCTGGGTGAGGGCCTGCTCCACCCGCTGGGTGGCCTCGGTCAGCACGGTGCGCCTGAGCGGCTTCTGACGCAGGTCCTCCAGATTAATGGCCTCGCCCACGGTGAGCCGGTACTTCTTGCGCGGCAGGGGCTTGGGCAGCTTGGCATAGGGCGGCAGAAAGTCCTGGACCCCCCAGTGGGTGATGGGCACCAGTGGGGCGCCGGTGCTCAGCGCCAGCCGGGCTGCCCCGGTCTTGCAGCGCATCGGCCACTGCTCGGGATCACGGCTGAGTGTGCCCTCGGGGTAGATGATGATCACCCCACCGGCGGCAAGCACTTCGCGGGCCACTTCCAGAGAACGGTTGGCTGCAGTGCGGTCGCCGCGGGCCACCGGGATCTGCTGCAGCCCACGGGCCACAGCACCCAGCCCGGGGACTCGGAACAGGGAGTCCTTGGCCAGAAAGTGCGGGGTGTAGCCGGCGGAGTAGACGGCGTGGCCCACGGCCAGCGGGTCGAGCTCGCTGATGTGGTTGGTCACTGCGATGAAGCCGCTGGCCGGCAGATTTTGGGCCCCGCGCCACTGTCTGCCGATTGCGAGGTTCATGGCGGACCGGACGATACCGGCGGCCAGGTGCCACCGGAGTGAGCGGCGCACTGGTTCTGTCATTGTTCGTTCGCTTCCGGTCTCATCGCTGGCATTGAGCCGGGACCCGGCTCGCTCTGTTTTCACCCTACCGGGCAGATCGGTTCAGCGTTCGGAGATCGCAATATCGGCGCCGAGTCCGGCGATCTTGTCAATGAAGTGCTCGTAGCCGCGGGAGATGATCTCGATCCCGGTGACGTTCGAGGTGCCGGCGGCGGCCAGGGCGGCGATCAGGTGGGAGAACCCGCCGCGCAGGTCTGGAATGTCAATGTCTGCGCCTTTGAGCTCGGCCGGGCCTGAGATCACTGCTGAGTGCAGGAAGTTCCGCTGTCCGAACCGGCAGGGGTTGGAGCCCAGGCACTCGCGGTGCAGCTGGATGCCCGCGCCCATCCGCTTCAGTGCGTTGGTGAAGCCGAACCGGTTCTCATAGACGGTCTCATGCACGATCGACACACCGTGGGCCTGGGTCAGGGCCACCACCATGGGCTGCTGCCAGTCGGTCATGAAGCCGGGGTGCACATCAGTCTCTAAGACCAGCGGTTTCAGCGGGCCCCCGGCGTGCCAGAAGCGCATACCTTCCTCGTCCACCTCGAACTCGCCGCCGATTTTGCGGTAGATGTTCAGGAAGGCGGTGAGGTCCCGCTGGGCAGCGCCCCTAACGTAGATATCGCCCTGGGTCACCAGGGCGGCGGAGGCCCAGGAGGCTGATTCGTTGCGATCGGGGATGGCCCGGTGCTTGAATCCGGAGAGTCGGGCTACGCCCTCGATCCGGATGGTCCGGTCGGTGTAGACGGTGATGATCGCGCCCATCTGCTGCAGGATGGCGATCAGGTCGTGGATCTCCGGCTCCACGGCGGCGTTCTTCAGCTCGGTGATGCCCTCGGCCAGCACTGCGGTCAGCAGCACCTGCTCGGTGGCACCCACGGAGGGGTAGGGCAGCTCCAATTTGGCTCCGCGCAGTCCCTTGGGGGCGGAGATGTGGATGCCGTTGGGCTGCTTGTCCACCACCGCCCCGAAGTTCCGCAGCACCTCCAGGTGGTAGTCGATGGGCCGGTCGCCGATCCGGCAGCCGCCCAGATCGGGGATGAAGGCCTCACCGTTCTTGTGCATCAGCGGGCCGCAGAACAGGATCGGGATCCGGGAGTCCCCGGCATAGGCGTCGATCTCGGAGTGCTCAGCGGAGTAGGTCTCCCGCGGGTCCAGGGTCATGGTCCCGCCGGTGGAGTCCCGGTCCACCTTCACCCCGTGGATGGTCAGGAGATTGGTGACAATCTCCACATCCTTGATCTCCGGGACGTTGCGCAGCTGCGAGGGTTCCGATCCCAGCAGCGAGGCGACCATGGCTTTGGGCACCAGGTTCTTGGCTCCCCGGACGTGCACTTCGCCCTGCAGCGGTTTACCGCCCTGAATGGTGAGCAGCTTGGCCATGGAGTCAGGTGGTCCCTTCGGATCAGTCGGCGGATTCTCGGCCATGCCACTGTACCCGAAAAGCATGGGGGTTCCTGGATGCGCAGTGGGGTTGAGCACGACGCCGCCCCACTCACCGGTGCTCTCCGGCGGGAGAGGTCAGACCTTGGCAGGCAGGGTGGTGGGCTTGAACCCGGGCCGGGTGGCCTCATAGGTGGTGATGGTCTCCTCCTGGCGCAGGGTCAGGGAGATATCGTCCAGGCCCTCCATAAGCCGCCAGCGGGTGTAGTTGTCGATCTCGAAGGTGGCATCGACCGAGCCGCAGCGCACAGTGCAGGACTGAAGGTCCACGGTGATCTCGGTGCCGGGCTCCTTCTCCAGCTCCTTCCAGATCAGCTCCACATCGGGCTGGGCGACCTTAGCGGCCAGCAGCCCCTGTTTGGCGGAGTTGCCGTAGAAGATATCGGCGAACCGGGAGGAGATCACCACTCGGAATCCGTAGTCCTTCAACGCCCAGACCGCATGCTCGCGGGAGGAGCCGGTGCCGAAGTCCGGTCCGGCCACCAGTACGGTGCCGCGGCTGTAGGGCTCTTGGTTGAGCACGAACTCGGGCTTCTTGCGCCAGGCGTGGAAGAGGGCGTCGTCGAACCCGGTTTTGGTGATCCGTTTCAGGAACACCGCGGGGATGATCTGGTCGGTGTCCACATTGGACTGCTTCAGCGGTACGCCGATGCCGGTATGGGTGATGATCGGTTCCATCAGAATGTTCTCCTGTGAGGCTCTGTGAGGCGCGAGCGGAGCAAGCGCCGACTTTAGGCGTGAAGGCCGGCGCCCGCCGGCCGAGAGGCGAGCGGGGTCTCCCCGCCGCCGGGACCAGCACCGACGTCGGAGGGGGCGGAGAGGGTGCCGCGGATCGCAGTGGCGGCGGCCACCACTGGGGAGACCAAGTGGGTGCGGCCACCCTTGCCCTGCCGGCCCTCGAAGTTGCGGTTGGAGGTGGAGGCGCAGCGCTCCCCCGGTTCGAGCTGGTCGGGGTTCATGCCCAAGCACATGGAGCAGCCGGCGAACCGCCATTCGGCGCCGAAGTCCTTGAACACCTGGTCCAGCCCCTCGGCCTCGGCGTCGAGGCGGACCTTGGCCGAGCCGGGGACCACGATCATCCGCACATCCGGGTCCTTCTGCCGGCCTTTGATGATCTCAGCTGCCTTGCGCAGGTCCTCCAGACGGGCGTTGGTGCAGGAGCCCAGGAACACAGTGTCCACCCGGATCTCCTTCATCGGGGTGCCGGGTTCCAAGTCCATGTACTGCAGGGCACGTTCGGCCGATTCGCGGTCCACCGGATCGTGGAACTGGGTGGGGTCCGGCACTGATTCGTTGAGGCTGACACCCTGGCCGGGATTGGTGCCCCAGGTCACGAAGGGGTCCAGCTCATCGGCGTCGATGATCACCTCGGCGTCGAACTCCGCGCCCTCATCAGTGCGCAGGGAGCGCCAGTACTCCACCGCGGCGTCCCAGTCCTCACCCTGGGGAGCGTGCGGGCGCCCCTTGACGTATTCGAAAGTGGTCTCGTCCGGGGCGACCATCCCGGCCCGGGCACCGGCCTCGATGCTCATATTGCAGATGGTCATCCGGGCTTCCATGGACAGCTGCTCGATGGCAGTGCCGCGGTACTCCAGCACATAGCCCTGCCCGCCACCGGTGCCGATCTCGGCGATGACCGCCAGGATGATGTCCTTGGAGGAGACCCCAGGGCGCAGGGTGCCGTTGACGGTGATCGCCATGGTCTTGAAGGGCTTCAGCGGCAGGGTCTGGGTGGCCAGCACATGCTCCACCTCGGAGGTGCCGATGCCCATTGCCAGGGAGCCGAAGGCACCGTGGGTGGAGGTGTGTGAGTCCCCGCAGACCACGGTCATCCCGGGCTGGGTCAGGCCCAGCTGAGGGCCCACCACATGCACGATGCCCTGATTGGCGTCACCCAGGGAGTGCAGCCGGATGCCGAACTCCTGACAGTTGCTGCGCAGGGTATCCACCTGTTTGCGGCTGATCGGGTCAGCGATCGGCTTATCGATCTCCAGGGTGGGAGTGTTGTGGTCCTCGGTGGCGATGGTCAGGTCCGGCCGGCGCACCGGGCGCCCGGCCAGCCGCAGCCCCTCGAAGGCCTGCGGGCTGGTGACCTCGTGGACCAGGTGCAGGTCGATATAGAGCAGGTCCGGGCTGCGCTGCCCGTCCTTGTCCTCGCCGCGGGCCACCACATGGTCCCGCCAGACCTTCTCCGCCAAAGTCAGCGGCTTCTCCGCCGAGTTCTCAGCCATGGTTCCTCCAGAAATCTAGTGGGCGCCGTCGTTGGTTTTCATGGTGGTGAAGAACGACGACGCCTTGCCCGGTGGGGCATCACTACTAGGGAACCACTGTTGCCGGGGAGGCTGAAGAGCAGGCAGTCCAGGTCTCATTATGTGAGACCCTGTATAGACTGTTGGGCATGGTTCAGAACACTGCTGCGCGGGGCGGCCCCGGTCCTGAGGGGCTGGCGGCGCTGCGCTCCCCCTCAGGCATCGGCGTGATCGACAAGTCCGTGATGATCATGGACGCCCTGGAGGCCGGACCCGCCACCCTTGCCCAACTGGTGGAATGCACAGGTCTGGCCCGGCCCACAGTGCACCGGCTGGCCAGCGCCCTGGTGCACCACCGGTTCCTGGCCCGGGATGTGCGCGGACGCTATGTGATCGGCTCCCGGATGGAGGAGCTGGCCTCAGCTGCCGGTGATGACCAGCTGGTCTCGGCGGCCGGGCCGATTCTGCTGAAGCTGCGCGATGTCACCGGGGAGTCCTCCCAGATCTTCCGCCGGCAGGGCGATGCGCGAGTATGCGTGGCCTCAGCTGAACGGCCGATCGGGCTGCGGGACTCCATCCCGGTGGGCACCCAGTTGTCGATGAAGGCCGGTTCGGCCGCCCAGGTGCTGCTGGCCTGGGAGGATCATGAGCGCTTGGTGGAGGGCCTGCAGGGGGCGCGATTCACCCCCACTGTGCTGGCCGGGGTGCGGCGCCGCGGCTGGGGCGAATCCCTGGGCGAACGCGAACCCGGGGTGGCCTCGGTATCGGCCCCGGTGCGCGGGCCCTCCGGGCGGGTGATCGCGGCGGTCTCGATCTCCGGTCCCATCGAGCGGCTCTCCCGCCAACCGGGCCGGAAGTTCGCTCCGGCCGTGGTGGGGGCGGCCCATCAGCTCACTGAGCTGGTCCGGGCCAACCCGGAGACCGAGCTGCGTTAGGCGCTTGCAGCGCTGATTGCTCTTTTCCCTCTGCCGACGGCATAGGATGGTGGTTGTGACTGCTCGAGTTGAGAACATCAGTGTTATTGGCACCGGGTATTTGGGTGCGACCCATGCTGCGTGTATGGCCGAGTTGGGCTTCAACGTCATCGGTGTCGATGTTGACCCGGAGAAGATCGATTCGCTCTCCCGCGGTGAGCTGCCTTTCCATGAGCCCGGCCTGCCGGAGCTGATCCGCAAACACGTCGATACAGGACGGCTGCGCTTCACCACCGACATGGACCAGGTCGGGGCCTGGGCTGATGTGCATTTCATCGCGGTGGGCACACCCCAGGTCAAAGGCGGCACCGGAGCGGATCTGCGGTTCGTGGATGCCGCCACCACCTCCCTGGCAGCCTCGATCACCAAGGATGCCCTGATCGTGGGCAAATCCACTGTGCCGGTAGGCACCGCAGCCCGGCTGGCCGACCTGGTCCAAGACACCACACAGGAGGGGGTCCAGGTCTCCCTGGCCTGGAACCCGGAGTTCCTGCGCGAGGGCTTCGCCGTAGAAGACACCCTGCGACCAGACCGGCTGGTCATCGGCACCCGCAACCCGGGTGATGAAGCCACCCTACGTGAGGTCTACGCCGAAGCGTTGGGCCGGGACACCCCGTTCATCAGCACCGACTTTGAAACAGCAGAACTGGTCAAAGTCGCCGCCAACGCATTCTTGGCCACCAAGATCAGCTTCATCAACGCCTTCGCAGAGGTCACCGAAACCGTCGGCGGAGACATCACCACCCTGGCCGATGCCATCGGATACGACACCCGCATCGGACGGAAATTCCTCAACGCCGGAGTCGGCTTCGGCGGCGGCTGCCTGCCCAAAGACATCCGCGCCCTGCAGACCCGGGTGGCGGAACTCGGGCTGGACCACAGCATGAAGTTCCTCGATGAGATCGATCAGATCAACCTGCGCCGGCGCAAGAAAGCCGTCGCCCGAGCCTTTGAACTGCTGGACCAAGACATCGTCGGCAAAAAGATCGCCGTACTGGGCATCACCTTCAAACCCCTCTCCGATGATGTCCGCGACTCCCCCGGACTCGATGTCGCAGCCAGGCTGTTCAACGCCGGAGCCGATGTCGCCGTCTATGACCCCGAAGGCAACCGCAACGCAGCCAAACGCTACCCCCGCCTGGGCTACGTCAACACCCTCACCGAAGCCGTCACCGGGGCCGAACTGGTCATCCTGACCACCGAATGGCAAGAGTTCCGCGCCCTGACCCCCGCAGACCTCAACGACCTCGTCGCCGCCAAACGCTTCATCGACGCCCGCAACGTCCTGCCTGCCACCGACTGGGAAAACCACGGCTGGACCTTCGCCCAACTGGGACGGAAGATGCAGCACAGCAGCTAGAGGATTTGCCGCAGCGAGTCCCAGCCGGTGCCCGAGGGCTCAGCGGCCACCAGGACCCCGGGCTGGCCATCGGCCGGTACCGGCTCCACTGTCCCCAACGCGCGGAAGCCATCGGGCAGCGGGGCATCTGCGGGGAAGGTGGCCAGCAGGCTGTAGTCCTCTCCCCCACTGAGTACCCACTCTGAGCCTGCCGCCGGGCCCAGGCCCAGGATGCCTGCCACCGGTTTCAGCGGCTGCGCCTCGGCGGCCAGAGCGGCATCATCGCACCGGATCTGCACCCGGGAGGCTGCCGCCAGCCGCCCGGCGTCGCGCAGCAGCCCATCGCTGAGGTCCAGACCTGCGCTCGCGCCGGCCGCCAGGGCCGCCGGCCCTGCATTCAGCGGGGGCTGCGGCTGCTGCTGAGCCTGCAGGCATTCCCGGATGATCGCGGCGTGATCCTGCCAGTGCCGGAGCTCATCGCTGCTGACTGATGCCTCCCCGGGCCGCTCCAGCAGGGCCAGGCCGGCTGCGGCACGGCCCAGCTGCCCGCAGACCGCCAGCACATCGCCGGGCTCAGCCCGGTCCCGGCGCAGCAGCTGCCCGCCTGCAGCCGGCTCCCCCAGTGCGGTGATCGTCACCGAGATGGCCTCGCCTGCGCCAAAGTCCCCGCCGGCGACCACGCAGCGGCCCGCACCTGGCGCCTCACAGGCGCGCAGCACCCCGCGGTAGAAGTTCGCCACCCAGGCCACCGTGGTCTGCGGGGGCAGGGTCAGGCTCACCACCAGCGCAGTGGGTACAGCCCCCATGGCGTTGATATCGGAGAGGTTCTGCGCTGCGGCCTTGGTGCCCACATCCTGGGGCCACTCCTCGGCGGGTTCGAACTCTGCGGCACCCAGGGACTCCGGGTCCAGCCACCACTGGCGGCGGAAGTCCTGGCCCTCGCTCATTGTGTCGGTGGTAATCACGGCCTGCCCGCTGCCCAGGGTGAGTGCGGCGGCGTCGTCCCCTGGTCCCAGTGCCAGGCCTGGGCGCTGGGCGTTGAAGGGATCGATTACCTCCCGCACCGCGGCCAGCACGGCATCCTCCCCGGCCTGGCCCACGGTGAGCTGCTGATCAGTCATAGCGTCATCTTTTCACGGCCGCGCCGGTGATCCGGATTAGCATGTGCAGTATGCCTACTCCGCCCTGGGCCCGGTCTGCTGCCGGTGCCAATACATACGACGCCGCCACCGCCACAGTGCTGCCCACCATCTATGAGCGCACCACGGCTGCGGCCATGACCCACGGCGGGATCAACTTGGGCCAGGGCTTCCCCGATGCCGATGGGCCGCAGTGGCTGCGCGAGGCCGCCGCCGAGGCGATCAGCACCAATGCCGGTCCCACCAACCAGTACTCCCCGGGGCCGGGCTTCCCGTGGTTCCGGGAGGCGGTGGCGGCACATCAGCGGCGGTTCTACGGCGTTGAGCTGGATCCCCAAGATCAGGTGCTGCACACCACCGGGGCCACTGAGGCGATCGCGGCCACCATCCTGGCATTCGCACCGGCAGGCAGTGAGGTGCTCGCCTTCGAGCCGTTCTACGACTCCTACGGTGCCATTGCGGCCCTGGCCGGGGCGGAGCTGAAGACGGTTCCGCTGCGGGCCCCGGAGTTCCGGCCCGATATAGCGGCCCTGGAGGCTGCGGTGACTGAGCGGACCTCGATGATCCTGGTCAACTCCCCGCATAACCCCACCGGTGCGGTGTTCACCCGCGAAGAGCTGGAGGCGATTGTGGGCATAGCGGCCGCAGGCGGTGCGGTCGTGATGTCTGATGAGGTCTATGAACACCTGATGCTCGATGATGCTGCGGGGCATTCCACCATCCTGAGCATCCCCGGGGCAGACCAGGTGGCGGTGGCCATCGGTTCGGCAGGCAAGTCCTTCAGCGTCACCGGGTGGAAGGTGGGCTGGGTGACCGGCAGCGCCCGGCTGGTGAATCAGGTGCGCGGGGTCAAGCAGTTCACCACCTTCTGCACCGGTGGGGCGTATCAGTATGCGGTGGCGCAGGGGCTGCAGGATGACCGGGGGTTCTTCGCGCAGAACCAGGCTGAGCTGCGTGCCGGCCGGGACCTGCTGGCGGCAGGGCTTGCAGAGGCGGGGCTGCGGGTCTTCAGCCCTGATGCCGGCTATTTTGTGCTGGCCGATGTGCGGGGCGTGACCCCGAAGACGGCAGCGGAGTTCGCTGCCGAGCTGGTCTCAGCGGCCGGGGTGGGGGCGATCCCGGTCTCCTCACTGACCCTGCCGAGCACCCAGCACAACCCTGAGGATGAGCTGAACTATCTGCTGCGGTTCGCCTTCTGCAAGCGCCACGATGTGCTCGCCGATGCGATCGGCCGCCTCAGCGACTGGCTAGGCTAGTGACGATGCCACAGAATCAGCGCACCCGAGTGGTGGCCGCCGGCCGCCCGCATGAGCCCAACTCCCCGGTGAACCCGCCGGTGGACTTCACCTCCACCTATATGTACCGGCCCAGTGTGGCCTACCCGCAGGTCTACGCCCGGGAGGGGATTCCCAGCTTTGAGCCGCTGGAGCAGCTGCTCGCGGAGCTGGAGGCGGGGGCGCACGGGCTGCTGTTCTCCTCCGGGCAGGCCGCCATCTCCGCGGTGATCAGCCAGCTGCCCCTCGGCGGGCACCTGATCATCCCCAAGCATGCCTATATGGGGTACTACACCCTGGCCGCACAGCTGGCGGCCAAGGGGCACTTCAGCCTGCACCGGGTGGATATCACCGAGACCGAGCAGGTGCTCAGCACGGTCCGTGAGGCCGCCCAGCTGGCGGCGGCCCAGAACACGCAGGCTCTGCTGTGGATCGAGTCACCCACCAATCCGATGCTGGAGGTGGCTGATGTACCTGCGCTGATTGCCGGGGCCCGTCAGCTGGGGGTGCGCACTGCGGTGGACAACACCTTCGCCACCCCGCTGCGGCAGAACCCGCTGAAGCATGGGGCGGATGTGGTGATCCATTCGGTTACCAAGTTCATCTCCGGGCATTCGGATGTGATCATGGGCGCGGCGGTCACCGCTGATCCCGCGCTGCACACGGCCCTGCATGCACACCGGAACCTTCACGGGACTATCCCGGGGCCCATGGAGGTGTTCCTGGCGCTGCGCGGGGTGCGCACCCTGGCGGTGCGGTTGGATGCCGCCGAGCGCAACGCGGAGATATTGGCCCGCCGTCTTGATGAGTTGAGCAAGGACGACGCCGTCCCCCTCACCAGGGTCACCTACCCCGGGCTGGACAGCCACCCTCAGCACGAGCGGGCGAAGGCTCAGTTCGGCGGTGAGGACGGAGGCTTCGGGGCGATCATCACCATCGACACCGGCAGCCTGGAGGCTGCCGACGCAGTGCTGGAGAGCCTGCAGGTGTGGACCCCGGCAACCAGCCTGGGCGGGGTGGAGTCTCTGGCGGAGCGGCGTCGTCGCCATCCCGGTGAGCCGGAGACTGTCCCTGAAGGGCTGATCAGGCTCTCAGTGGGCATTGAGGCGGCTGAGGACCTGTATCAGGACCTGGCCCAGGCCTTGCGCGCCGCCGCATGAGGCTTGTGCACTATGGGTGAGATGATTCAGGTCATCCTCACCGGATTCTGGTTGGGCCTGGTCTTCAACGCAGCACCCGGCCCCATCTTCACCGAATCGCTCCGGCGTGGGGTACGCGGCGGATTCCGGCCCGCTTTCGCAGTGCAGGTGGGCTCTCTAGTGGGAGACGCCGCCTGGGCGATCCTCGGGCTGGCAGGTGCTGCCGCGCTGTTGACCCAGCCTCAGCTGCATATCCCGATCACCCTGGCCGGCTGCCTGGTGCTCACCTTTCTAGGGGCCCAAGGGGTGTATGCCGCAGTCAGGCCGCCGGAGGCTGAGGAAATCCAGGCCAGCGGCGCGTCCTCCAGCCCGCTGCGCGGTCCGCTGGTGGCCGGTGCCCTGATGTCGCTGGCCAGCGTGTGGAATGTGGCCTACTGGGGCGGGGCCGGTGGCGCGGTGGGCGGGGCGCTCGGGGAGACGGCTCCACTGAACTCACTGCTGGTGTTCTTCGCCGCGTTCATGGCCTCCTCGCTGATCTGGTGCTTTGTCTGCGCCTGGTTCATCGCCGGGCTGCGCCGCGCGGCGAGCCTGCGCTGGACCCGGATCATCGAGGGCGGGGCCGGGGCATCCCTGGTGGTGATGGCAGCACTGCTGGCCGTGCAGGCTTTCAGGTGATCTCCGAGGGGGCTTCGGCGCCGGACTGACGCTGCTGTTGAGCCTCGAGTATCTGATTCCAGAGGTGATCGGCGGGATCAGCCGTGCCGACAAAATGTCCGCCCAGCTCCAGGACCAGGGCGCCCACCAACTGGGAAGTCTCCGCCAATGCCTGGCCGAGCTGCGCGGGTGAGACGCCGAAGTCCCGGGCTGGGCCCGCCAGTTGCGCATGGAGGGAGGCGTTCAGGTGCTCCTGCGGCGTATCAGGCACACGTGAGATGAACACAGCCGCCACCCGAGCTGCGGCCGCCACAGTCTCCACCGGTGCTCGGTAGCCGGGCACCGGGGTTCCGTAGATCAGCAGGAACTCATGGCGATGCCGCAGCGCCCAGGCCCTCAGTGCCTGTGCTGCCCGGCGCCAGGAATCGCCGGCGATCCGGGTCCCCACGGCCGCCTCCAGGGTTTCGGCAAGGCTGGTGTAGGCGTCGAGGATGAGTTGGGTCAGGAGGGCATCGCGGGACTCGAAATGCCGATAGACCGCCGAGGGAACCACCCCGGCGCGCCGGGCCACGCCTCGTAAGGACAGTGCCGAGGCGCCCTCCTTCTGCACTGCCTCCTGCGCGGCGGACAGCAGCTGCTGCCTGGTGCGGGCCTTTGCTTCGGAACGAGCGATCATACCTCCATAGTAGTTCAGTGAACACTGTTCACCTACGTGTTAGACTCCCCTTGAGAGAACATCGTTCACTGAAAAGGAGAGCCAGATGGCCCGCGATTCTCACTCCCAACGGCGAGTCAGTCCCCTCACCTTCACCCTGATGGGACTCAGCGGCGCTGCGTTCGCCGCTTTTCCGCTGCTGCGCCCCTGGGGAGATAAGGCCGGCAGTCCCGAGGCTCAGGCCGCCGCCTTTGCCGATTCGCTCTGGGTGTTCTCCCATCTCAGCGGCATGGTGGGATGGGCACTTCTGGCCACGGCAGCAGTAGTGTCAGCTGGACTGGCAATCAGAACCAAGGCGCTGTTAGTCCTGGGGGTCGCCGCACTGCTGCCCTACTACGGGGCTGAGACCTTCGCTCTGCATGTGCTGGGCCGCGCCGCCCTCCGGCGGGAAGACCTCTCGCTGATGGAGTTCGAAGCTGTGATTCGAGGAGAACCCGTGGCAGTAGTGCTTTTCGGACTGGGGCTCATCGTGGCTGCAATCGGAGCGATCCTCGTAGCCGTGGACACCTGGCGAGCCGGGCACCTGCGGTGGTCCGGTATTCCACTTGCCGTGCTGATCGCCCTCTATCTGCCGCAGTTCTTCGCTGCCGGCGGCGCGCGGATTGTTCATGGGCTGCTGCTCGGTGTCGCCTGCCTACTGTGGGCAATGGCCTCGCAGCGGACCCCCGTTGAGGTGACATCTGCCGCCCAGCCCTAGGGTGAGAGACTTAGATGTCATGAGGGCTGCGCAGGTCAAGACGCTACTGAGCCTGTGGAGGTCCGCTCACCCCGGGCCCACAGCAGTCGTCACTGTGCTTGCTGCCGCGCTGGGCTTCGGAGTGGGGCTGAGCCCTTGGCGGATCGCGCTGCTTGCGGCCGCCGTGTTCGCAGGGCAGCTCTCCGTCGGCATCTCCAATGATGCGATTGACGCCGAGCGGGACCGTGCGGTGGGCCGGCAGGACAAGCCGATTGCCTGCGGTGAGCTCAGGGTCCGCACAGCGTGGATCGCAGCTGTGAGCTGCTTGGCAGCGGCGCTGATCCTTTCGGCACCCATGGGCCCGGGGCTGCTGGGTGCCCACGCGGTGGTGCTGGTCTCGGCGTGGTCCTACAACGCCGGTCTCAAATCCACAGCACTGTCTGTGCTGCCCTACATCATCACCTTCGGGCTCTTCCCCTCGTTAGCCACACTCTCGGCACCCCAGCCGCAGCTGGCAGCACCCTGGGCGTGCTTCGCCGGCGGCATTCTGGGCATCGCCCTGCACCTGACCAATGTGCTGCCGGACCTCGACGACGACGCCCGCACCGGAGTGCGGGGACTTCCGCACCGACTCGGCGGCAGAGTCTCAGCAGCTGTCGCCTCGGTTGCCGTGCTGCTGGGTGCCGCAGCCGTCACAGTTGGGCCGCTGAACGGACGTGTCTTGGAGGTCCCCAGCGTCTCCTGGGTCTTCTTCGCAGCTGTGGTCGGCGTGGCCCTTGCGACTCTGATCCTCAACCGCGCCGGGAGGTCCGGGCGTGCGCTTTTCCGGCTGGTCATGCTCGCCGCAATGCTGCTCACCGCGCAGTTGGTGGCCGCAGGCGGCTCTCTGGCCGGATAGCTGGTCACCGGTCTGCTCGGCGTCACGCGTGCAGGTCTAGGCCCATGGCGTATGCGTGGGCAAAGAACCGCCCACTGCCTGGTCCCAGCATCATACGCACCCCTTGACGGCGGGCAGCGTGTGCCGCGGCGCCTGCGGGCCGGCCCAGGCGTGTGTTCAGCTCGGCCAGGGCCGCAGCCCGGCTGGCGGAATGGATCCGCCTGCGCTCCCACTGCCTCAGATCCGCCTCGGGGGACTCCCCGGTCCGCACCCAGGCCGCCAGCAGGGGTGCTAAGGTCACTGCGTCCAGGAGCCCCAGATTAAGACCCTGACCGCCGATGGGGCTGACCTCATGGGCGGCATCACCGATCACGAAGACTCGATCATTGCGCAGGCGGGGTGCTACGTAGCGGCGTACTCCGAATCCAGTCACCTCACCGATTGTCGCCTCAGCGCGGCCCTTCAATGCCTGCCCCATCCGGATACGCCTGTGCTCGGGATCCGGGGAGGCCCCTGGAGCATCCCAGGTGACAAACCGCCGCTGGTTCCCCGGGAGCGGAAAGGACTCCAGCACGCCGGTGGAGTCCAGATGCACTACGGCTGTGCGACTGGCGGCGGACTCAGGAACTGGCGCGTCGGACATCAGGTAGCGGTCCGGGTAGTTCCTTCCCTCGGGGCTGCGGTATACCAGGTGGCGGGAGCGCGCTCCGCCGGCCAGCACCACCAGAGGTGATCGCCGCTGGCCCGAGCAGGTCTCAAGCCGGACCTCACTGCTGGTGAGGTGTATGGCGTGCACGCCTACTCCCCTGCTCGGCGCCGGCGCAGCCCGTGCCAGAATCGCCTCCGTGGCCGGCTGCGGGAGTGTGGCGACGAAGGGGAATCGGGTGTGGAGCTGGTCGAAGCGCACCGTGCCCAGAAGCCGACCCTGCGAGCGCGCTTCGCCGCGCTCCACCCGCAGCGCATGCTCCAGCAGCTCCGCGGTCAGGCCTGCGTCCTCTAGGGCGGCGAGCACCGGTGGGTGCACGCCGATGGCGCGGCTGCCCGGACCTGCCTGCTCCCGCTGTTCCAGCAGCTCCACTGCGACTCCGCGGCGGTGCAGCTGCGCGGCGAGCAGCAGACCGACTGGGCCGGCTCCAATCACGGTCACCTCAGGCACAGCCGGGCGCCTCGGCGATGAGTCGGAAGGGCACCGGTGAGCTGACCTGCCACTGGGGGCCCAGGGCAGCGGAGAGCTCGTCCTGCCGGTAGCTGCGGCGGATCGAGCGCAGCCCATCGGTGCGCAGGAACGTCCCGGGACTCAGCGGCGCCACACCCAGGGAGAAGAGCCGGTAGGCCAGCCGGCTGCGCGCGATATCACTGTGCAGGGCCCGCACTGTGGCCAGCTGTCGGGAAGCGGCTGTGAAGGCTGAGAGCTCATCAGCGGTCAAGTGGTGCAGCACGTGGTTGGACAGCACCAGATCGAAGCTGTTGCCCTGCGCTATCAGATCCTCTGCCGCACAGCACATAAAGGTGATGCCGGGTGCTTGCCGCTGCCGTGCGGCATGATGGGCGCGCGGGTCGGGGTCGACGCCGGTCCACGTGACCTCTAAACCGTCGCGGGAGGCCAGGCGCGCCAGGCGGACCAGCACGTCACCGCCACCGGACCCCAGATCCAGCACTCGCGCCGGCCGGTCTAGATCTGCCAGCATGGGCCGCAGTCGGGTGCGGTAGACCTTCTCCCATCCGGACACCAGCCGGTTCACCACGCCGAAGCGCCGCAGGGTGGCGTGCAGGCGTTGGGGGTCACAGTTGGGATCGTCCATGAGCTCGCGCAGATCCGGGTCGCGTACTGAGAGGTTCATCATCTGCTCAGGTCACCGGTTCCTTGTACATCAGTGCTGATTCGACAGTCAGTCCCGGGCCGAAGGCCAGGGCCGCTATGCCGCCGCTCACCTCTGGGTCCGCCATCAGCTGCTGAAGGATGAACAGTATGGTCGCGCTGGACATATTGCCGTAGTCCCGCAGCACCTGCCTGGAGGCAGTCAGGGCCTGGGAGCTCAGGTTCAGGCCTGTCTCCACCCGGTCCAGCACGCTGCGCCCGCCGGGGTGGACCGCCCAGGTGTCCGGGGGCGGAGTATCTGCCAGAAATCCGCTGACTGCTGCGCGGATTTCGCGTCCGATGATACGGGGCACTTCGGCGGAGAGAGTCATCTGGAATCCATGGTCTCCGATGGTCCAGGCCATATCTGACTCGCCCTCTTCTGTGAGTGCGGTGGCGAAGCGCTCCAGGATCAGGCCTGCGCCGTTCTTCCCAATCTCACCACCGGTCACCACTGCGGCAGCAGCACCATCGGCGAAGACGGAGGCGGCCACAATCTGTTCGGGGTCCGAGGTGTGGCGGATATGGAGTGAGCACAGTTCTACGCACACCACCAGCACAACAGCCTCCGGGCGGGCCTCGGTAACCTGTGCGGCCAGGCGGAGTCCAGGAAGCGCGGCGGCGCATCCCATGAACCCCAGGTGGCTGCGTTCCACGGTGCTGGAGAGCCCCAGGTCCCGGATGAGGCGGTAGTCGATGCCGGGGGCAAAGAAGCCAGTGCATGAAACGGAGACCACGTGAGTGACCTGATCCGGGTGGATATTTCCCCCGGTCAGCGCCCGGCGCGCAGCGTCCGCCGCCAGAGGCGGGGCCTGCTGTTTGTAGAGATCATTGCGCAGACCGGTCCCGGGGGTCTGCAGGGTGCCGTCCTCGGCGATGAACGCACTGTCTGGGGCCCCGCTGAGACCCTCCAGAACTGTGTGTCTTCGATCAATCCCCGCGGCGTCGAACGCGGCGGGGATGAGTCGCCGGGTGAGCCTGTCAGCTGTGGGCTGCGCGGCGAAGAAGGCACTGAGCTCCTGCTGGCTCACACAGGTCTCGGGTACCGCGGTGCCGATGGAGGTGATGCGCGTTGGCATGCCTCCAGCTAATCACGGGACTAGGTGTCGGATCCCCTCGAGAACTGCGGTGTGGACCTGGGCATCACCGAGCGGAAGGAAATGCCCGCGGGTATCCAGCTGCACATTATGCGCACCCTCCAGGTGGCTTCCCCCCGGAATGTGGGGGTCAAATTGCCCGTAGATCGAGACGATCTGCCGATTGAGCCGCGGGTTCGCGCGGAGGTTAGTCAGTTCCGGGGATCGCGGGAGGAATACGCGCAGCGCCGGCAGCGGCAGCAGGCGAGCCAGCGGGGACCCTTCGAACGGGGTGTTGATAGCCACCAGGCCTCGGATGGCACTGGCCCGGTGGCGGCGGGCGAGCAGCAGCTTGCCGATGAGTCCGCCCTTGCTGTGAGCCACTAATACGCAGTCTGAGATGGTGTTGCGCTCTAGATAGCTCTCTACCAGGTCTGCCATGTCCTCGATGGTGCCGCCGTTGTATCCCAAATCGACCACGGGGTGGACGTCATAGCCGTGCTGGCGCAGCACATCTGCCACCGGGCGCAAGAATGCCCAGGTTTCATAGATTCCAGGCAGCAGTATGACCGCGGGCCTGCCCGTACCGTGCCGGCGGTAGGCCAGGGGGTCAGGTCGGCGCAGCAGTCCATTGGCCTGGCGGCTCAGCGCGTAGGCGTAGTCCCGTACCCAGGCGTTGAGATTGATGCTGGCCTGGGTCAGCACCTCAAGCAGGCGGCTTGGACTCATCGGCCGCCAGCTGCTCTGAGAAAGGGTCTGCAGGCGGCGAGAAGTTCCTGCGGTCTGTTGTGCTGCAGGGCGTGGGGGCCATCTGGGACTTCTAGGGCCCGGGCGTCCGGGGCTAGTCGGCTCAGTTGGCGCACCCAGTCGTGGGAGGCGATCGGATCGCGTGCGCCGCGGATGATCAGTCCAGGAACAGCACAGGTCTGAATCGTCTCATCCAGGCGGTCGGCGAGCATGTACTGGCTGGTGCGCAGGTACCGCAGCGGGCCCATCCTCAGGTAGTTGCGGAAGATCACGGCATTGCTGAGGAGCGGTTCGCGCATGCTGTCCCGCAGCAGCCGCCAGGCTTGGGCGGGCAGACTGCGGGCAGCCGGGTCAACAGTGGGGCCGATGAGGATGTATCCGGCACAGAGTTCCGAGTGCCGGGAGACGGTCTGGGCAACGATCTGACATCCCATGGAATGGCCCACGACGACGGGGCTGTCCAGTCCCAGCGAAGCAATCGCCTCCGCAACCACCTCACCCAGTTCCGGAACGGTCAGCGCACGGTCCGGCTTGGGTGTCTTGCCGTAACCGGGAAGGTCAAGGGCGTATACGTCATGAGTGGCGGCGAGCGCCTCAGCATAGGGCAGGAAGTACTCCCCCGACATTCCGATCCCGTGGACCAGCACGATCGGCGGCCCCTGAGCAGAGAAGGTACCCCGCACGTGAAGAATGTGGCCGCCGGCACGGAGCCTTCGGATCCGGAGCCCATCGGCCGCCCCAGGTTCCGGGGACAGTCTGCGCTCCCCGGACGGTGGGTGGGGCGCCGTCCTGTATCTTCTTCTTCTCATCGGGAGGCGGTGGGTACGGCCCGGTCAGCAATGCGGGCGAGTATCTGGTCCACGTGTTCCAAACCCTCATTCAGCCGTTTCACGGTGTCCCACAGCTCAGGATGGTTTTGTTCCACGTCGTCGAGGGTGCTGTCACCGCAGGTGAGGGCGGCCAGATCGTAGCTGACGTTGGTCCGCGCGCCAGTCATCGCTGCCCTGAGTGCGCCGAGGGAGACCACAACATCGGCGATCAGTGCAGACTTGCCGTTGAGGACAAGCCACTCCAGGTCCTCGATTGCAGCCAGAGCCTCCACCCCGACTACGGCAGAGGCTTTAGCAGCCAGGATGGAGGCGCGGTGTATCGCGTCCTCGCGATCTGGTCCGGGCTTGCGGCGGAACGCTGCTCCGAACGCCTGGGAGGCTGTGGCATCGTCATCGGCCAGCGTCAGGGCTTTCTCGCGCAGACCACGTGCCCGGCGGTGCACCGCAGTCAGGTGCTCCTGCTGGTGCTGCTCGGGTTCGGTGTACCCAGCGACCATTGAGGTCAGCGCCGCTGCAATAGAGAGCATCACTCCGGCTGCGGCACCTCCCCCCCGGGGACCCTTTGGACTCAGCCAGTTCCTGGGTCCACTGCTTGACGGTTGAGCGCTGCGTTGTGGCTGCCTCAGCATCATTCATACGTCTAAGTGTGCCCTCTAAGACGCTCAGCGTCAGTCCACCTCGTGCTCGATCAGCTCCGGTGAGGCGTGGATGCACATCATCTTCAGTGAGTCTGCGCCGATATTGCGGAACTGGTGAACAGTCTCGGCGGTGACCGTGATGATGTCCCCGGTCCTGCCGTGCACTGTCTCGCCGTTCGCCAGCACCTCTACCTCACCCTCGATCACTGCCCAGGTTTCTGTGTAGGGGTGCCAATGAGCCTCCGGTCCGGTCCCCGGCGGGGTGTCCACCCAGAAAAATGTCACGCCGGAGGAGTGGTACTTCCCCTCGAACAGGGCGGTCTGGCTGTCCGGGGCCTTCAAGTCTTCGCGGGTGGTTACGGTAATCATCGGGAACTCATCCTCCTGAGCTGTCGGGTCAGTTCATTGATCTTGCCCGTGTCCGCACACACATGACAAGGTTTGTCAGCGGTGTGCTCCCGGGCGCTCCAGGGGTCCGCCGTACCAGCGCTCAATGAGACCTCGTGAAATAGAAGACCTGGCGGGCAGTGTGATGGAGCCGCGGGATACGCAGTCGTGAAGTTCTTGGCGCGTGAACCACCGGACCTCACGGATCTCCTCCAGATCGGCGGCAGCTTCAACATCCCTGGTGCGCCCAAAGAAGCCGATCATGAGCGAGCGTGGGAATGGCCAGGCCTGGGAACTGACGTACTCGACCCGATCCACCGTAACCCCGGCTTCTTCCTTCACTTCGCGGACCACGGCATCCTCAAGGGATTCTCCGGCCTCCACAAAACCAGCGAAGGTGGAGTACCGGCGGACGTCCCATAGCACTGCTGAACCCAGCAGTAGCCGGTCGTCCGCATCCGTCACCGCGGTGATCACCGCAGGGTCGGTGCGCGGGAAGTGCTCAGCATCGCAGTTCATGCAGCTGCGCGCCCAGCCTGAGCTGCGCGGTTCAGTGACTCCGCCACAGCCAGGACAGAACGCCGCCGAAGCGTGCCAACCGGTGAGAGCAGCGGCGTGGGTCAGCAGTTTTGCCTCGACAGCTGGCAGCTGGTGGCCCACGCGGCGCAGGTCTTCCCAACTCAGGCTCGTCTGGTCTAAGGCGCCTGGCGGCCCTGCCGGTGGGGTGGTAGCGGGCACCGCTACTACGTGGCGGATGGGATGTTCCTCAGCCGACTCCAGTGTGTCCTCGGCAACCACTTCCCCGAGATACACTGCCTGCCCCGGGAGCTCACCCTGCGGAGCAGAGAAATGCAGGTGAAGCTCATAGTCGGCGATCTCTCCTTCTGATTGCTGGGCAACGTTGGTCACCGGAGCCTTCCCCTGGGCCAGCATGAGCACTCCAGTATTCGGCCGTTCCCAGACACGCGCCAACCAGTCGGTGGCCCGGCGCTCCTGGCTGTGGGCAGCCAACTGTGATCCGGAGAGGACACGTTTGGGCCTTTCAGCGTCAGAGGGCACTGACCCACCGTATACCGTGAGCTGTGATGGGGGTGGCCGATGGGGGTGGCCGAGACGCGTTTAGGATCGCAGTTAATCTGTGTGGCGGCGTCGTACCGTCACCTACTGGGCACCTGCTAAGGTTGCTGGCATGACCGATAAGTGATCTTCGTCAGTTCCCGCGTCTGGCGGCGCAATGCGCCCGGTGGGAAATCACGTCACTGTGAAGGTCTCTTATGTCTGCATCCCCTGGATCCCATCTCCGCGTCTCCGGAGTTTCCCACTCGTTCGGCGATCACCGCGTGCTCACCGACCTCTCTTTCACCGTTGCCGGCGACGAACTGGCCGGGCTCATCGGCGAGAACGGCTCTGGGAAGTCAACTCTGCTGCGCATCATCGCAGGATTGACCGCCCCCGATGCGGGCGAGGTTCGGCTCAGCGTCCCTGGTGTGCCCCAGCCGCGGGTAGGGCTGCTGCACCAGGAACCACCGTTCTCTGCCGAAGCAACCCTCTCAGAAGCGGTTGAAGATGCTGTGGCACCTCTGCGCCGCGCTGCCCGGGAGGTGGCCGAAGCCGCTCAACAACTAGCGCATCAGCCGGATGACCGCGAGCTGGCCGGCAGCTATGCCAGAGCTCTGGAACGCGCAGAACAGATGGACATCTGGCAGACCGACACTCGCATCTCACAGGTGCTGGCCGGCGTCGGGCTTTCTGAGGTGCTTGCAGACCAACCAACGGGCAGTCTCTCCGGAGGACAGCGCGCCCGCCTCTCCTTGGCTTGGGTGCTGCTGAGCTCCCCCGACATCCTGCTGTTGGACGAACCGACGAATCACCTGGACGAGGAAGCCACCTCATACCTCCGCGCCGTCCTTGAGTCCTGGCGAGGACCAGTGCTCATCGCCAGCCACGACCGGGCGTTCTTGGACGAGGCGGTCACCACGTTGATCGATATCGATCCCTCGCCGCTCCCCCACGAGGTTGCCGCACCTCTGCTGCAGAATGGCGCCGGAACGGGTATCGGCCTCACCCGGTTCACCGGGACGTATACCGAATACCTCAATGCACGCCTGGATGCTCGTGAACACTGGGAGCATCAGTATCGAGTCGAACAGGCGCAGCTGAAACGCCTACGTGCTGCAGTGCGTGGGAACCAGACCGTAGGTCATGACACGTGGAAGCCTCGTTCCGAAGTGCGCTCGGCCGCAAAATTCTATGCCGACCGGAACGCCAGGACGGTGAGCCGCCGTGTCAATGATGCCCGGGCACGGCTTGCGGAGCTGGAAGAAACGCAGATCCGCAAACCTCCGCGAGAGCTACGGTTCCAGGGATTTGCGGCGGTGCCCGCAGCGACTAAGCCGCACCGGGGGCAGCACCCGGTGCGGCTGCCTCCGAGGCCGCTGTTGAAGGCCGTCTCAGCCCCACGACATTCTCGCTCTCATCCACTGAGAAGCTGCTCATCACCGGCTCAAACGGCGCTGGGAAGTCCACGCTGCTCGCGGCCCTCGCGGGCAAGGTTGAGCCCACCCAGGGCACAATTCATCGGGCCGAGGACCTCCGTACCGCGATGCTTCACCAGGAAGTCCAGCTGCCCGACCCCAGGAACCGCGGGGCGCAGCGAACGGTGCTGCAGACTTACGATGACCTCCTGAGCGAACAAGGAACCGCCGCTGTGCCTCTGTCCACCTTTGGGCTCATTCACCCGCGGGATTACGAGCGCCCTGTGGAACAGCTCAGCACCGGGCAGCAGCGCCGGCTCGAACTCGCCGTCCTTCTGGCTGAACCCCCGGAGCTGCTGCTGCTCGACGAACCGACCAACCACTACTCCTTGCTGCTGGCTACGGAACTGGAAGCGGCAATCCCCCACTACCCTGGCGCCGTCGTGATCGCCTCGCACGACCGCTGGCTCCGGCGCACCTGGCAGGGCAGCCGCCTCCACCTGGTCAGGCCTTGACCGCCCAGCAGGCGGCGCTCAGGCTGCCGCGTTGCGCCGGGAGCGGTAGAACATGAAGCCACCTGCGATCAGCAGCAACAGCGCTGCGAGCACCACTGCGGTGATAGTGGCGCCGGTGGAGGCCAACCGGGAGTCATCCTCGGTGCCCTCATCCTCGGTGGCGAGGTCCGCCGCGGGCACCGGTGCAAGGACAGTCAGCTCGGCTGCGCCCTGACCGGACTCACCGGTGACGGTCAGCAGGTACTCCCCGGCCTCAGTGTCCTCCGGGATGGTCACCTCGGCGCTCAGCTCACCTGATGCGTCGGTGGTGAACTCACCCAGAACCGGGTTGAGTTCGACGACGACGTCCTCCTCGGCTTCAAATCCGCTGGCAATGACAGTGACCGCCTCACCGGCAACAACCTCTTCGGAGCTCACGCTCACCGAAACGCTGGTCTCCTCCTCGTCTCCGCCGGGCGAGGGTGACTGCGCCTCGTTCTCTTCGACCTGGACAGACAGTGCCAGCTCAGTGCCGGTGACCGGCTCGGTCAGCACCAGGGGCAGTTGGCCGCCGGACTCCTCAGGGACCTCCAGCCGGACTTCGGCCCGGCCGCGCTCATCAGAGTCCTCGAACCAGGTGGCATCGATGTCGAACTCGGCGAGGACCGTCTCGCCCAGCTGAACCTGAAGAGTCTCGCCCACCGGGATGTCCTCATGTGACCACGCCAGGGAGGAGACATCAATGGCCAGCTCATCACCTGGGGCGTAGACCTCGTGTTCGCCAGTCACCCAATGCACACCGATGCCGCCGCGGTCCAACTCTGGCTGCAGGACGGCCTGCTCACGGGCGTAGTCAACGATGGCTTCGAGGTCGTTCTGCCCGGTGTCCTGCATCTGAGCAGCCTCGGGGGCGATGGAGAGCCCGCCACCGCCGCCTGCCATGTGACTGTTCAGGACCACCTGGTAGGTCCCGGCCGGATCCACCGGTTCTCCCTCGATCCACAGACCGGTGATGCGCTCGCCGAATCCAGCCTCGGGGTCATAGGTGTAGAACACATTGCTGGACTGCCCGTGCCGGGAGAAGCGTCCCTGGTCTTCGCGCCACTGCTGCTCGAAGATCGTGTACACCTGTTCGCCGGTGAAGGTGCCCACCATCAGCGTATTGGCGAAGGGCTGGGCATTGCCCAGGTCGCGGATGCTCAGCTCACCCAGGGGAAGATCGTCGCGCAGCCCGCCGGAGTTCGTGATGGCGAAGTCGGCCTCAGGGTTGGTGCGGCGCACCGCTGAGAGCTGGGCATCGGCGACGAGCTCGCCGAGGGTGGAGGCTGCTGCGCGGTTGTCGGGCTCGCCGGGTCCCGACTGGGCCCGGGCGAAGGGGATCTCCCCCTCGACTGTGGCGACCACCTCGGATCCCAGCTGATCGGCAACCTCGACAGCCTCTGCGACGATGGCGTCCACCTCGGGGTGGGAGCCACAGACCAGCCCGTCAGTGGTCCCCTCCAGGTTCAGGTCGATCAGCCGGGCCTCCGAACTGACGATCTCACCGGCCGCTGTGTCGAAGGCAAGCTCCAGGTGGGAGAGATACTCACCGTACTCGCCGCCCTGGGTGACCCACATATCGCCCTGCTGCACCGCATAGGTCTGGTGGGTGTGACCGGAGAACACTGCATCGATGGCCGGATGAGCGTTCTCGATCAGCTCAGCGAATCCGGCACCGCCGTACCCCTCGTGCACCAGGAGAACGACGACGTCGGCTCCCTCTACCTCCGCCAGGTGCTCGGCGTAGAAGTTGGCCTCCTCAGTCAGGGAGGTCCATTCGATGTGGGCAATGCCATCGGGGCTGACCAGCCGGGGCATATCGAGGGTGTTCAGGCCGATGAACCCCACCTCGACGCCACCGACCTCATGGATTTCGTAAGGTTCGTAGAGGTGCTCGCCAGTGTCCACATGGCGGGCGTTGGCTCCCAGCCAGGTGAAGTCGGAGAGCGGCATCACGCGGCTGTCGAAGTCCTCAGCGCCCTGGTCGAACTCGTGGTTGCCGATGCTGGTCACGTCCAGGCCCATGGCGTTGAGCGCCTCAATGGTGGGCTCGTCCTGCTGGATGAAGCTGGTGAAGGTGGAGGCTCCGATATGATCCCCGGATCCGGTGAACAGGGTGTTGGGATTCTGCTCCCGGTATGCGTCTACCGTGCATGCGACAGTGGAGGCTGATTCCTGGAGCCGACCGTGGAAGTCGTTGATGTTGAGGATCTGCAGCTCGACGACCTCATCCTCGGCCTCGGGGTCATCATCCTGCTCGTCGATGTCGCCTGCGTCCTGCCCGGGGTCTTCCTCTCCGCCTTCAGGTGTGTCTTCACCGATACCAGAGGAGCCCGCGTCGTCGTTCTCAGGGCTGTCGTTCCCAGTGCCGTCGTTCTCAGCGCCAGAGTTCTCGCCGACCTCCTGTTCGGTGATCTCCCCGTTCTCCTCGGTCTCCGCCTGGGCTGCCGGCGAGACGCCGAGCAGGGCCAGGGCCAGGCCCCCGGCAGTGATCGCTTTGGCCAGTCGAGAGGCTCGGCGCGGGTCCTGGGCAGGCAGGTATGTGGTTAGGGCCATCGGGGAATTCCAGTCCTCATCTGATGCGGCGTACAGTGATTACTCCGCGCACCGGAACAGACCCCCGGCGCGCAGGCAACACTCTAGGCAGAACCAGGTAAACGGCGCGCAAACAGTGCATGACATCTGCCGTTTTCAGGGATGATCCCGGTTGGTAGGCTGGTCCGTGGGGTCTATCCGTTCAGCAGCCTCAATGTGCTGGGGATCGGAAAGGGCAGCACATAGGCCTGTGCTCCGGAGCCTACGGCTGAGGCGGCGCCAAACTCATCCTCCACTACGCGGACGCCCTCCGGGCTCACCTCCGTGATCCGTACCCGGACTTCGCTGCCATCGGGCTGCTGAAGAGACCAGGGTTCGGCGAGGAAGGAGAGCCCACGCTCCTCGAGAGCCTCCTCAGCTTCCAACCACTCGACCTCACCGGTCACGTCACTTCCCAGCACGTCGACGGCAACGAACTGCTCACCCTGCATGCGTATCCAGCCGATGCGCTCACCGTCCTCGCGCCGGTGCTCAATCCAGGAATCATCCATCTGACCTCACCGCCTCTCTGTCAGGATCCGGGCGGGATAGGTGTCTGCTGATAGCACGCCAACCGCCATGTGTTCTCATGGCGTACGTAGACACTGGACATCAGGGCCCGGAACTCCGGCTCAGACTCACCGCGCCAGGCCCTGCCCTGATACACCAAAACAGCGCAGGACGCATCCAGCGGGATCAGCCGCTGCTCCGAAATCTCGTACCGGTCCCAGGGCGGTGCATCGTTCAGCGAGGCGATGACCTGTTCCCGGCTGAACACGAATCCGTGGGCCAGGATCATGACTCCGTCCTCGGTCATGATCTGGCCATAGAAGTCTGCACCTGTGCTGGAGCACAGCGACTGCCAGCCTTGGTGCTCCAGTTCGAGCAGCTCCTCGATGATCATGTCTTCATACTAGACAGTCACTGAAGCGGACCTCCCGCAGTTCGGACCTCATCGTCCAGCAGAGAGGGCCCCTGCTTGCCGGGGCGGGTCCAGGAACATTAGAACGGCTCCAAAAATGATGAGAAGACTTCCGGAGATCCGGGCGGTCAGAGTGCGGAACCGCGCCTGGCCGAGCATTTTCTTGAACAGCACGACGCCGTAGACGAACCCCATCCACCAGACCACGCCCAACAAGATGTCGAGGACTCCTAACAAGAGGATCTGGGCGACCACGTTCTGCCCTGGGGTGATGAACTGAGGCAATACCGCTACAAAGAACATTGCCGCCTGTGGGTTCAGCACGTTAGCGGTGAAGGACTTCCAGAACACTCCACTTCTGCGATCGCGTGGTTCTACTTCCTTGAGGTTATCGTGCACCTGCTCAGCAGCTTTTCGGGATCCCCACAGGCTCTGGAATCCCAAGAAGATCAGATAAGCAGCACCTGCGTACTTGAGGATGGAGAACGCGGTAGCACTGGCCAGAACGACAGCTGTCACCCCTAGGGATGCAGCAACCATATGCGCTGACAGCCCCGCCTGGACCCCCAGGGCAGATACGATGCCGCTGCGCCTGGCCGAGGCAGAATGGCGCATCACCACAAACCAGTCAGGCCCCGGAGTGAGATAGGCGATCGTGCAGACCCCCAGGAAAACCAGGATCGTCTCTACACTCAGCAGCATGAGCTCAATGCTTGCATACCAAGTACCGGAACACCTGAGAGCAGCATCCAGTCACCGTCCGTGCCGACAGGTCATTGCCAAAGGCTCATCCGGTCTTTCCCGAAAGCCCATGCCATGTCCTCAAGCCGCATAAAGTCCATCGGAAGAAGCACACCGGCGAGGTCGGCCTGGTGGTTCACCATATATCGGACAACGCATGCAGTGACTAACGCAGTAGCGCCATAGTCGCTGCAAGCCTCCACCCTGATCGTTCTGGTCCCGGTTTCTCCCTCCGATGCGGCAAGGCTTTTGGCTTCCACCATCAGCGAAGCATTCTGCGGTTTCCGAGGGTTATGTTTCGGCGCGATCTGAAGAGAGCTTCTCGCCAGCAGGGCCAGCACGCCTAGACGCTTCATCTCCGCGATAACTGCTGTGAGTGCTGGACTCGACCATGCCGTGTAATACCCAATCTCACTGACGCCGAGGCGCTCAGTCAGAAACTCCTGCTCGTCGTAGTGGATCCTGCGCACTGTTCGCTTCTGGTTCCCGAACCGCATCTGCTTCTTATACCTGAAACCTGGCAACCCGCCTTCTCGAGTGGAGACTGGCTCGCTGATTTTCCTCAGCATGTCTTTGACGCCTGTGGGCCCGACTTTGGCATTGGCACTCTGCAGCAGAGCAACACTGACCTCGTCAACAAATTCGAGTTCCTGGACTACATGCGCAGCGAGAATACCGCTCAGCCCCGGAAAGAAGCCGCACATCAACACAGAGGGCACCGTGATGCCCTGGAGCTCATTCTGTACCTGTCGTAGGAGTTGACCATGCGGAGAGACGTCAACACACGGAATCGCACGCTCAGCACACACGCGCTGAACAACAGGGTCTCGTTGCGGGGCTGCCACTACCACCACATCGATCTGTTGAACCGCAAGGTAGATGCTCTCTGCTGAGGCGACGTCAACCGCAGTATCCGCTTTTGCGCGTGATGCCGTCACCACCTCAACAGCGTCAACTGCATCTAGAGCGGAGCAGATCTCAGCGCCCAGCGCCCCAGCGGCCCTAATCACTAGAACTCGCTTCATCGCCCCCCACCCTGAGTCATACGCTCAATGCTTCCACAGCCCGCAGTTGGTAGGGGAAGGAATCCTGCGATCTTCTTTCCAAAACTACACATGTCATTTGATTGAATGAGGACATGACCACCCCTGTTCAGCTCGTCCGTTCAGCTCGTCTCTCTGACGCTGCAGAGTACGCTTACGCTGCCAAACTCCCCGCTGATGCAGAACTGATCTTCCTGGCAGGATCCTGTCCACTGAACATCGACGGTTCCACCGCCGCCATTGGTGACTACGCAGGGCAGGCAGCCAAGTGCATCGAGAACATGCACATCGCACTGGAAGAAGCCGGAGCCACAATCAAGAATGTAGTCAGCACCCGTGTGCTCGTCGCCTCGAATAAGCAAGCAGACCTAGTAGAAGCGTGGGAAGTCGTCCGCGATGCCTTCGGTGACCACGATGTACCCAGCACACTGATGGGCGTAACCGTCCTTGGCTACGACGACCAACTCGTGGAAGTGGAGGCTGTTGCTGCGATTGGCGGCACCCCACGTACTGCCTGACCGTCGATCGGGCACCGGCACCGGCCGGCGTAACTCATCCGGACATACGGCGAATCCGTTTCCAGAACCCGTCCACGACCAACTGCCCCCAGGTCCTATGGCCGGGGAAGAGCTGGGCGATGCATTTCCAAGCGGTTGTCTTCTTGAACTCTGAAGTAGGTCGACGGTCCACCTCCACGGACCACTGGTTTTCCTGCCGTGGTCTGGTAGACGCCCTGGGACAGCAACGTCTTGTGAATATGGACCCCGATGACCTCGCCGAAGACGACTTGTGTCACCGTGGCTTCACCGTTGGCGGTGACTAAGGGCACAATTTGGGTGGTGCGGCATTCGAAGACTGCACGTGCTTCTGCCACATGAGGGACACGTATCCGCTGGGAGGGTGCTGGGGTCAGTCCTGCCAGCTCGAACTCATCGACGTCAGCTGCGACCTCTGCTGATGTGGCGTTCATCTGCTCTGCTAGATCTTCACTGACCAGGTTCCAGCAGAACTCGCCTGTGGCTTCGGCGTTAGCCAAAGTGTCTTTAGCGCCGTTACTGGCGAAGCCGATGATAGGCGGGGTGTAGTTGAAGGCGTTGAAAAAACTATAGGGTGCCAGGTTCAACACACCCTGAGCGTCTTGGGAGGAGATCCACCCGATGGGACGTGGAGCGATGATCGCGTTGAAGGGAGAATGCGGCAATCCGTGACCGGAGCCGGGTTCGTAGAAGTGGTATTCACTGCTCATTTTCTGTTCCTTTGGACACCAGAAGCGCCAGATCCATGTGCAGCCATTCGGCGCTCTCCGGCAGGTACGCGAAAACCCCAGATCGGGCTGACCTGGGGTTTTATTCGTGACCCCAGCGGGATTCGAACCCGCGTTACCGCCGTGAGAGGGCGGCGTACTAGGCCGCTAT